>CAYFXR010000031.1:0-2605 GCA_964347155.1 uncultured Nitrospiraceae bacterium
GGAAGGGTTACATTGAAGTATCCTGATTCATTGCCAATCTTGAAAAGAGAATTAGAAAAAGCAGGAGGCTAATAAAATGTTAGCAATCTATCCGGGCATAGCCGGTGCGGGAATCATTATATCAATAATTTCAGCGCTGAAAAAGTCCCCTTTCTTTAATTATATTGGCATTCTTATGGCCCTGTATGGGGGGATGAAGAGCGTCGAGTTTTTTGCGCCTCCCTTACCGGCTCAGATAATAGTGATGTACATGGCTATGTCCGTTTTTACTTTTCTAATTTACTTTTCAATAAAGGAAGAACAGTTCAAAGCCTTTCTACGACCGATGAAGTCAATACTTGCAGATGACAAAAAGGCAGTTCTCCGTGTTCTTATAGTATACATTCTGATACCTGTTCTTGCAGGTTACATCACATACGGCAGAGTAAAACCAAAACTTGAGCCACCTGTATATGCCAGGATAGTGCACCCTGAGCCGCCTGCTGAGATATATTTCAAGGACAAGAAGATGAAGATCATAGGGCTGAAAAATCCCCTGAGAAATGATCTTTACTCTTTCAAATCGCATATAGAAGACGGTAAAAAGATTTATTTCCAGAATTGTTTTTACTGTCACGGGGCCAATCTTGCAGGTAGGGGTCTTTTTGCTGAAGTATTTAACCTCCGTCCCCTTCCTTTTAAGGGGACCGATACAATTGCCCAATTACCTGAGTCTTTTGTCTTTTACAGGATTGCCAAGGGTTGGAAAACGCTTCCGTCAGGCTCAACTCCATGGGATTCTTCCATGCCTGCATTCGAAGATTTTCTGACTGAAGAAGAGATATGGAAAGTTATCTTGTACATTTATGATGCATCAGGCATTCAACCGCGAAAAATGTGAGGAGTAAGTGATGACAAAATCAAAATGCGAAATAATGGATAGAAGATTACGGTGTCTTTTCTCAGCAGTACTTATTCTGGCCCTGTTTCCTGTAATCGGATTTACCCAGGAGGAGAAGGGGAAAAAGCTGTATGATGACTGGTGCGCAGGATGTCATGGATATGAAGGCAGAGGCGAAGGATATGCCAAGGAATTTACTTATCCTAAGCCAAGGGATTTTTCCTCAGGTACTTTCAAATTTACTTCCACAATATCAGGTGATCCTCCGACAGATGAAGATATCAAACGAATAATTCGGGAGGGCAACCCGGGGACAAGTATGCCTGGATGGAAACAGTTTAACGATGACGAAATGAACGCTTTGGTCGAGTACATTAAGGGATTTGCCGCAGAAGATTTTGAAATCGACACGGAACATATAAACATTCCAAAGCCGCCGGAATTAAATGATGAAATGATAGAAAAAGGCAGGAGGTCTTTTGAAAAAAGAAAATGCTGGGAGTGCCATGGCGGATATGCCAGAGGCAGCGGTGAGAAGGGGCAGCAGATACAAAAGGATGATTGGGGCTACAGGATTTTTCCGACAGATCTGACGCACCCATGGGAATTGAAAAATGGTTCGGACGTGGAGGATTTGTACAGATCAATTACCGCAGGCATTGAAGGAACACCAATGGCATCCTATCTGGATTCCATGACGGATGATGAGAGATGGGCAGTAGCATATTATTTGAAATCCATTCAGTTCAAAAGAAAGCTCGGCAGTGTTTTAAATGCAGCGAGGGTTGAAGAAATACCCAACTCGATTGATGATGAACTCTGGTATACAGTTGATTATATAGATTTGCCTTTAGCCGGACAGTTAATGTTTCAAACTAGGCATTTTTCGGCCGTGATGACAAATGTGAGAGCAAAGGGGCTATTTACAGACTCTGAAGTGGCAATTATGCTCGAATGGACTGACAAGAAGCCTAATAAAGGAAATGATGGCCATCCACCGGATGCAATCCGGTTACAATTTCCCGTAAAAGTGTCGTCAGGTCCGGAAAAGCCTTATTTTTACATGGGCGACAAAAATAATCCGGTCAAACTCTGGTACTGGAGCGCA
Organism: uncultured Nitrospiraceae bacterium; assembly: GCA_964347155.1. Taxonomy (GTDB): domain Bacteria; phylum Nitrospirota; class Thermodesulfovibrionia; order UBA6902; family UBA6902; genus CAYFXR01. The sequence goes on from CAYFXR010000031.1 coordinate 1,989, forward strand.
GCGGACAATCTTGCTGTTGAACTCATTGCTAGGGGACATGCAGAGGATAAACTAAGCAGACAGGAACAGTTTAATGTTAGGGCTGTTTCCGGTTATAAAGATGGTTTGTACAGGGTAATATTCAAAAGGCGGTTAAATACGGAAAAGAAAGAGGACATTGCATTTACGCTGGGCACGTTCATCCCTTTTTCAATCTCTGTTTACGATGGCGAGAATGATGAAAAAGGAAATAAGGCTGAAATATCATCGTGGTACTATCTCATGCTTGAGCCTCCAACACCTCTATATGTATATATTCTGCCTCCTCTGGCATCTTTTGTAACGTTTGGTATCGGTATATCATTGCACAGGAAGTTAAAAAATGGGAAACAGACTGAACAATATTCCCAAAAGAGAGAGGTCAAGAATAATGTATAAAAATATACTTGTTCCAATTGATAACTCCGTATATTCAAATTACTGCATTGATGTGGGGGTGGAAATAGCCGAAAAAACAGGATCACATGTAACCGGCTCCCATGTATACAGCGCAACCCTGCATGACAGGAGATTCAAGGATATGGAGCACGGCCTTCCAGAACCTTATAGATCAAAAGAGAGGCTTAGCCGCTCAAGAA
>CAYFXR010000032.1:0-4371 GCA_964347155.1 uncultured Nitrospiraceae bacterium
TGCACATCTGACGGATAAAAGAGAAATTCATGGTTAATGGATGGTGTGCAAATATTGACATTGCTGTCCCCTTATATTCCCTATTTTGCTCGGCAAAAGAATATCAATTTCTGAGAGAACAGTCAATTATTTCATCACCATCACCATATCTCTATATTTTTCCTATATGTTTTCCCTATATGCTTCGAATTTATAGTGGATATTGGAGAGGGAGTTATCTCACCTTGATTGTCCGATGGGGGGAACTGGGTCTCTTGGAAGCGTAGATCTAATCCTTAGATTCTCTGACGGCGATCCGGCCAGCTAGATCAGACGGCACTCAGGCAAAAATCTGGACCAGAACGGGCCGAAATTAAGTAGAAAATCGCAATATTCTTCCAAATTTGGGAAACGAGGATGGGATAAAAGAGTCCAAAAAGGGGGAAAAATAGGGTGTAAATGGGAAAAAGAGGCTAATTTTGAGGCTATTTTGGGATGAAATCTAAAAATAATGAAAAATAATATCCCGTTTGCAATCGTTTTTTATAAATGGTTGAAAAAATTACAGTTCCAATTTTAAAAAGTTGACATAATGTTCCTTAAACGACACAAATGATTTTCATTGAGGAAAAAGATAAACTTCTCCCCGATTAACAAATAGTTAACAAAATCGACTGAAAATAGCTGAAATTATGTCATGGTGATTGAAAGGAAAGCTGAGTCTAAGTTATTGAAATTATTGATAATTCTCTTATTATCAGCACTTTTCATAAACCCTCAATCTTTGCCTTGCGAACGCCGCGCTCTCCCACTGAGCTAACCGCCCACTAATTGTTTACAATCAATGAGTTACAATCCTTCCAACTTTCTCTTTTTCTTCCGTGTGCTAAATAAGTGACAAATCTACCATTTTTTTGGCGACTTTTCCACTGCTTTCGCTGTGCAACAATTCAACTGCTTTCCTCTTCTGCTCCTGATTTGAATGTGTGTAACAATCAGTGGTCTCTACCGAATATCTCCTAAGAGGTCTTTCGCAGTAATAAGGTCGACTCCAGCTATCACTAGTAGATTTATCAGATTTTCTGTCACGAAGTACATCCAGGTCTATCTCCCCGAATTTGGATTTAACAGACTTGGGGGGTGTAGCCGTTTCGTGAATTATCTATGGCCTTGGCCTATCTACGTTTATAAAATATCTCATAACTGGAAGGCCAATTGTCTTGATAGACAATATGCGTCGTGTCTCCTTCGATTAATATATCTGGAAATAGAGAAGACCAATATATGCTGTAAGTCAATCTGTATGTAGAATAAGTCCCTTTGCCAAAATTTGAAACCACTTTCCAGAATATTTCATCGTGTGCAGGGCTAGGCTTGCGGGAATATGTGACTTGCATCTCGTTCGTTGTTGAATCAATTGCGACAGCAGGATGTATACAGTCACCAGCATAAGTTAACCTCTTGGTCGTAATGCTTCCTGTTCCGTAATTCTCTATCGTCTTTGAAAAAATATCTCTATCTAAACTGATAGGATTAAAATTTACAAAAACCATAAATACATATTGACCAAAGGCTGCTATCTCTGGCTGGATAACTCTGATGTCATTATAAGTCAGTCTTCTTGTATCATAACTCCCAGCTCCATAATTTGAGATCCTCTTGAAGAATAACTGACTATCTCCAGGCCAGTCGTCTTGATAAGCCACATACACATACTGGGAGGATATCGCAATACATGGAAATCGGGATGCTCCACCAAAAGAGTAAGTCAGCCTTCTGGTCAAGGCACTTCCAACACCATAATTGGAGATCCTTTTATAGAATATTTCCTCATTTCCAGGCCAATCTCCATTATAGGTTATATGGACATATTGTCCATCTGCGGCAATATCTGGATACAAGAATTGGTGTGTACCAGTCGTTATTTGTACCCAGCTATCCCAATAGCCACTCTGGCCGTAATTAGTGTTCCTTCTGTACCAAATCTTATACCACTCTGCAGGCGAGGGACGTCGAGCTATGACAACGTGAACATAAGGACCATCTGCTGATATGGCATAGCCATCGTTGTCAGCATATAATTGACCTGTTGAACTTAGATTTTGACGAAACTCCCAAGTAGAACCTCCATCTGTGCTCCTCTTATAAGCAAGAATATTCCCTTCATGAAAGATGATATGGAGATAGTTTCCAGATCCAGATATTTCAGGATGTTCTAAGCCAGCCGGATTGTAAGTGATTCTTATTGTGGACCAAGTTTTTGCGAGTATCATCACAGCCTGATTCTCTGACCAAGAAGAGAGGACTCTCTTGTCTGCCGAACACCTCGCTTTTACTCTTACTCTGTAATTCCCAGGCTTAGACCATGAATGAAATATTTTCTCTGAACTCAACCAATCAGAAAATGTTCCATCTCCCCAATCATACCTGTATTCGATCTTATGACCCTGATTACATTTCAAATCAATTTTGTTAAATGTATACGATTTATTTATTGTTCCCCTCTCCATGCCAATCAGTGTGTCTGGTGCAGATACGGCATGAACGATTCTTGCTGTTTTAAAAGACCAAGTCGGGCTTGTTGAAGAACCATAAACGTTTCTCGCCACTATCCTCCAGAAGTATCTCGTGTTATCGGACAAAATGCTGAGAAGTTTGATTTTCGGGCTCTTCACTGTGGCAATTTTAGTGAGTGGGAAAAGAGTCCCAAAGTAGACATCGTAAGATATAGCATCTTTCGATGACCAAATTAGGATAGGATCTCGGACAATTCCTTCTGCATTGTGGGGAGGATTTGGATCAGTGGGAGACGATGGCCGCTCTATCACTATTTTAGTTGAAAGTTGAACCGAAACTAAAATGAGAAATAAGAAGAAAAAGAATATCTTCTCAGCTAATCCCCTCATCTTTTCGCCTCCCAGCAAAATGAAAAAAATTGCTGATTTTGCAAGTAGTAACATTATTTACTGTAGTACCAAAATAATTACTTTGTTTATTTTTGTCAAATATTTCAATGAAATGCGTTGCATTTATTTTGTCTTAAATGTTTTGAATTTATTGTGCATATTGGAGAGTGGATTATCTCATGCTGATTCTCTCTATGAGGGATATGGGTTTTATTCCTCAGCCTCCTTCGGCTTTAGCTCCATGCCGAGTTGTTACTTCTTCAAGGATATTGGGATGGAGGTGTATTATTGACAGACTTTTTATTGCCCAGTAAATAGTGATTAACGACAAACATTGCACCTATCAGAAAAGGTATTCCCACCATGATCAGGGTACCGTACATAAACCGTCCGGAGCGTGCAATAAGAAAAGTTGTAAATCCGAGAATGCATAACATTAAAAGCATACCGCCTATATGTTCCCATTTCCAGGCAATGATCAGAATAAAAATCATCACAAATACAGGTATGTTATGCATTAAAAATGCCGCAAGGATATTCCAAAAACCCTGTTCGTATTCAAATACATCTAGTGAAAACAGCGCCCAGAAAAGGATCATTAAGATTAGAAGAATGCGTAAGACCCACGTAACGTATCGGTTGCCTCTGTTGGTAGTTTTTTTCATATTACCCCCTTTTTTTGCATTTGATGAAAATCCTAAAAAATGTATCTAATAAATACTTAATTAGACAACATAAGTCAACTTAAGTTTTGTTTATTCCAGCTAAGCTATCATTAAGAATAACTAGATGATATGAATTATTTCCCCGCGGTATCTAATGATTGATCATTTCTTGCATACTTCACCTAGGGGAAGTTTTCCAATATGCTAGAAAGATTGAAGCTTTATTGATAATCAGGAATTCGGGCTTTTTTACGTAGTTTTTCTAAAGCCTCTTTGATTTTAGTTTCAGACTTCCCCTCAATTTGGATTGTTTCTTCTCCTCCGGCAATTGCGCCTCCAGCTAATCCTATTAATCCAAAAAGCGGGATAACTAATAACATTAAAGATTCAAAACCTCCACCTCCACCACCTGTAGCTGCATATCCACCTGCAATTCCAATTACTAATCCAGAAAATAAGCCAATACGAGCCATTGATTTCTTTATTTTGATAACTTCGATTTCACTGATATCAATTGTAACATCAGCGCCTGAATGTGAATCTCATGCAATAACAATGAATCTTTTTTGACTGCTATAAGCTCTCCTTTTATACCAGATGGTTTCTCCCAGGGTGTATCTTTCCATCGAGTACCAGTTGCTTGTTCGCCCTTTTTCTGGACTGTAATCTCAGCCCCTTGTTTTCGCTCCGGATATTTGAATTTGTAATATTTCATACCCTCCCGCACAATATTTTAATTATTCTAACATACTCCTCATAGCTTCATAGGGTGTTTTGCCCTTAAATGCTCCATGCGGGCGATTCAGGTTATAGAACCGTTC
>CAYFXR010000033.1:0-14746 GCA_964347155.1 uncultured Nitrospiraceae bacterium
GAGGCAGATTGGACGGCTTCAAAGTGTGACTTTTGCGTCAATGAGGCGCAGGGGCCGCAGTGCATATATTACTGCAAACCCAATGCAGTAGAAGTAGTCTGAGCATAAAACACAGGCAGAATCAGACGGGCTGGTAGTCTGAGAACTACCGGCCCTCTGCTTATATTTATGAGGTGAAGACTGAAGGATACAGAAATAAAGGCATGTGTATTGAATAGAGCGATAATGGATTCCTATTATCTGAACAAATCATCAGTCATAAGTAGAACAGAATTTATAAATTAAATTTGCGTGGGTTTTTCAAATGACGGGTATTATCTTATCAGGGGGAAACAACAGCAGGATCGGGGTTGAAAAATCCTTTTTAAAAGTTGCTGGCAGACCCGTTATAGAGAGGATTCTCGATGTCCTGGAACCCCTCTTTAAGGATATCATAATCGTGACAAATTCTCCCGGACTATACTTACAATATGGGGTAAAAATTACTACTGACGTTCTGAGAGGTAAAGGGCCTCTGGGTGGAATATACAGCGGCTTGCTCTATAGTAATTCCCCCTACAGTATGTGTTTTGCCTGCGACATGCCATTTCTTAATAGAGACCTTATTGCTTATATGAAAGAGCAGGTAAAAAATGCGGATATACTCATTCCCCGCTCAGAAATAGATCGCCAGCAGTTCACGTTCGGGAGGATAAAGGCAGATAATCTTGATGTGAATCATTCATTAATGGTTGGCCTGCAACCGCTGCATGCCATATATTCCAGGAAGTGTGTTTCTTTAATGGGGATACTGCTGAAAAACGGAGATCTCAGAATGTCGAATCTGCTTTCCGTGGTTAAGGTCAGGTATGTATCTGAAAGAGAAACAAGGAAATTCGACCCCCATAGTATCGCTTTTTACAACATCAATATTAAGGAGGATTTGCATACAGCTGAAGAAATTGCTTCTCTGTACGGAATGTCCACGCCAGATAGGCAATCCATAAAACCCACTTGAACGCTATACATGATAAGAGGGTCCATCTTCAGTATAAACGGAGAGAGTGACAGGAATTATGAAGATTTTTGTTCTTGAATTAACCGGAGCCGGTAAACTTTCCCATTATACCTATTGCATATGTCACGAGTTTGTAAAGAAAGGAAATGATGTCACTCTTTTTACTTCAAAGCATTACGAACTTGACAGCATAAACAGAAACTTCCCTGTTCAAAAGATTTCCAGGTTTTATTACTTTACATTGCTGAGGTTGATTATATCTTTCAGACCCGATATCATCAATTTTCAGTACCTGCCCAACCCTTTGCTGGATCTTTTCTATTTGAAATATATAAAGTGGCTATTCGGGGTAAAACTTGTCTATACACCGCATAATATATTGCCGCATAATAAAAATCTTTATTGCTTCACAATATTCAATAAGATCTACGGTTTGGTCGATTCCATTATCGTCCATTCCGATTTCAACCGGAGCGTACTGAGAGACCTGTTTTCCATAGACTCTGCCAGGATCAAAACTGCTCCTGTAGGCAACTTCAATATGCTTTTTCAGCAATCCAAATATGTTTCCCGTGATAAAGCCAGATCGGAGACGGGTTTAAATAGACATCACAAAGTAATTTTATTTTTTGGTTATATCAACCGGGATAAAGGCATTGATGTTCTTTTTCAAGCTTTTAAAATAGCAAGAGAAAAGGTATCACATCTAAAACTGATCGTTGCTGGAGAACCGGGGAGAGATATCCGGATTGACAGGCTTATAGAAAATGCCGGTATAAGTGGTGATGTTATTACGGATCTGAAATATATTCCCATTAAAAAAGCTGTCCTGTATTTTAAGGCATCTGATGTTGTGATACTGCCCTATCGGAAAGTCTGCAACACCCCGCTTATTCAGCTTGCCTATTCCTTCGGCCTTCCTGTAATAATTACGAAGTACTGTAAAGAATTTGTTGATGACGGGAAGAGCGGTATTATAACCCGACCCGGCGATATCAAAGACCTATCTGATGCCATAAAAAAAATATTTTCTCAGAAAAACATTCTGCACGATATGAGTCAATGTGCCAGAAACCTTGCCGAAACGGATTTCTCATGGGAGAAAATTACAAATAAAATTCTGGCCGACGTCGGATAATGAAGGCAGAGTAATAAGAACTGATTATCCGGTATGGTCATCAGCTACTAAAGGATTAATTAAATGAAGGTGGCGTTTCTTTCTTTAAACAGACACGATCATACGAATCTTCTTTCGCCATTGTTTCTAACCACATTTGCAAACAATATAGAAAAAATAAAACGTCATGTGATCTTTTTTAATAGAAACTATTCCATAACCGATCCTGCCCTCTGCGAGCACGTTCGTCATTATATTTCAGATACCTCTCCGGACGTACTCTGTGTACCGCTCTATGTATGGAATCACAAGACAGCCATCGAACTCATTAAGCAAGAAAAAAAACGGAACAGAAAATTAAAAGTGGTAATTGGTGGACCTCAGGCGTTTCTTGGTAGAGACCTGGTTGTTCAAATACCAGACATTGATTTTCTTATCGTAGGAGAGGGAGAGTATCCATTTGCTGAACTCATGCTTCGGATGATAGAGAATTATGAACATCCGGAGTTAGACAGTGTTCCCAATCTGTTCTGGTCTGACAGAATCGGAATTCACTCCGCATCTCCTTCTCATGAATATTTATTCAACTACGAAAAAATTGACAATATTTTCGAAGATGTAAAACTATGCCAATTTGATTTGCCTGGACAAACGTACATGATCGAGACCGCAAGAGGGTGCCCCTTCAATTGCTCCTATTGCTGTTGTAATAAAGGAAAGCGGGGAATACGATATCGGCCGCTAAACATAGTTTTGGAAGAAATTTACAAGATGCACCTTGAAGCAGGCGGTCTCATGGAGTCGCTTTATATTGTCGACCCTTCCTTCTTTGTTAACAAGGAACGGGATATTGAGATTCTGAAACTATTAAAATCTTTGCAAATACCATTTATGATAGAACTCCACTTAGACACGGTCACACCTGATGATTTGGAACTCCTGTATGACTGTGGAATGCATGTTCCATCGATAGGGCTGCAGAGTTTTTTTCCTGATGTTTTGAGGAACGTCAACAGAAAACCAGTCAGTAAAAGAATGCTTCAGAATTTAGACGCCCTTCTCACGTTGCGTAAAGGCAGGGGAATATCTTATATGGTAGGAATTATCCTGGGACTTCCGGGCGATAACTACGATCGATACAAAGCCACAGTAGATCAGCTCTGGAAATATAAACCGCCTCTGATTGATTTTTTTCATCTTGCCATATTGCCGGAAACAAAATTGAGAAATCAAACTGAGGAATTTGGAATAGAGTATGATAGCGAACCACCGTACCTGGTTACAAGAACTCATTCATGGTCATACGGGGACATGGAGAAAGCCAAGACGCTCATTCTAATTATTAAAACTTTAACCAAGTGTTTGGGAGACAGGGTTCTTTTCGTTATAACAGATTTATTGGGCATAAGTATAACAGAGCTTGTGGAGTCTTTCCAGACAATGGACATGGATGAAGGAATGAGAAACACCCACCAGAAGGCAAATGATTTAATAAGATATTTCAGGCAATGGATTGATCTCCACATATCTCTACAAGAAGTAAAACAGGAAATTAAGCATGTTACACGTCAATTGCTGGAAGACTGTTTTGCAATTATTAAAATTGGCAGATCAAGGAAACCTTCGCGTATCCCTGAAAGCGAGCTGGAAGCGATTACGGGAAAAGGAACGAAGTTAATATTAAACGAAGCGGCAAAAATATATGCACTTGAATTTGATGCGTATAAAATCCTTTCTGACCTCAGAATGAGGCCCATAACAGATCCCGGGTTCCAGGAGTTTGTATCACGTTACCGGTTAGAAGAGCAAAGGTACATCATAGATTCGGGATCATTAACCCTGCCTGTAAATGAAAGTATGTATGAGATGTTACGCCTGTTTGAAGAACCCGTTTCTATGTACGAGGTTATGGAGCGAATAAAGGGTAACCATAATAGCGAAGGAAACAATGACCGATTTATGAAGTTTGTCTTAAATGCCATCGAGACAGGCATTCTCCAATATGAGGCAGGCTGATCTGATAGCATATAATTTTTCCAATCTGCCGGAAATGCCGGTATACCCCTATGCGTTTGTCCAGATCAAGGCCCTGGCCAAACGTATGGGCATAGGGGTCATGTGCCGTGATCTCAGCTTTATCAGCGATGAAAGGGCACATGATGTTATCAAGAGGGATATTCAGGAATATTCTCCCAGGATGATTGGCCTGCACCTGAGACAATTAGACTCATTATACATAGATGACTACCGAAACGAGGTGGTCAAGGACCCGAGAGACAAGCCATTTGAGTATCTGCCGCTACTGCGGACCAAAAGCATCATTGACTGGGTAAGGGGACTGACCGACATTCCCGTTGTGGTAGGCGGCTTTGGTTTCACCGTCATGCCGAGACGCATCATGCCATTTCTCAATGCTGATTATGGTGTTCAGGGTTGCGCTGATCCGTTTTTTGAAAACATCGAACAGATTTTATCCGGTTCAGCAGAAGACCTGAAAAAAATTCCGAATTTGGTATACCGTGACGGGGATGAATTCATATATAACAAGCGTATATTCAGTTCGCCTTTACCAGAACCAGAGTATGACCAGGATATTTTTGATGACATCATAAATTTCTATGGATTCATGAACGTGCACCACGCTAAAACCTGGCGAAGAGTTTCACAGCCGACACTTCCTGTTGAGGTCATGCGCGGATGTCCTCATGGTTGTTACTATTGCACCGAGCCGTTTGTAACCGGCAGGCAATGCCGCTACAGAAACCTTGATGCCATACTTGCAGATGTGGACTTCCTGGTCAACCGGGGAATACGACACTTATGGTTTATTTGCGCTGAGATTAATGCTGAGGGCAATGAGTTTTTTTTTCAGCTATCAGATCGTATTAAAGAATATCAATGCAGTGGAAATATCAAGTTTAACTGGCAGGCATACTATATTCCAAAGTTGAATTTTGAAGAATTTAAAAGCGTGCGTGATTCCGGATTTCTGCCGGGATGGACTGAATTTGTAAGCCTGGATGATGAGAATCTCGCCAAGTGCAGGGTCCCGTACAGGGCCCAGGACGTTATAGAAAATCTCAAGCATCAACTTCAGGTAAATCCACAGGGTTTTGTCTGGCTGACATTGTTTCTGGGCAATGCCTTCTGCACGCAAAGCACTATCAGGAGGACACTTGCCATGATGGACGAGCACGGCCTCCTGAACCGGGCACAGATCGGTAGAGTAGTTGAATGTACACGTGTTTTTGACCTGGGTTCAGGCCCCACTTGCGGAGAAAACGGACGAATAATATCTCTGGGGAAGGACCTGGTGCAGCTCGAAAAACCAGAGTTCCTGTTTCCGTCTTTCTATTACAGCCAGCCCCTGGTGGATGTACTGGGTAACACACGAAACATTGCAAAAATGTTTAAACACCTGGATGTGATGTTACTGAGAATGCTTCCGGATAACGGCTCACTTGACTGGAATGGATTCTTATACGACGTCCTCTCCCAGGAAGAGTTTCTATACATTTTAGATAATAGCGACAAAGGGATAATCATCCTTGAGTGCTTCAACAAATGCTGTGGTGAGGAAGATGCTGATCCGAACCATAGACGTGTCATAAGCAAAATCTTGAGTATAGTTGATGGTGTAGTTAGAGATAATGACCCTATCCTCCTGAAGAGGCTCTTCAGGCCCCGTGGCACACATGATGATGGAGAGGAAGTAGTGGCATATACTAATGCAGCAAGGCTCCTCATAGAGGGTATGCTTTCGGAAAAGAGGCAGTTGATTCTTGACGTTCTCAATTATCTAGGGATTTCCCACCAGGAAGGGCAGATATCGATGTCATGTTATCAACTCAACAAACACATTAACTTCCTTTACCCCGGGAAGGATGCATTGCTCAAGGCTGTAGCGGAAAAGCTTGGCGGGATACACGACGAGACCTTTATCAGATTCTTCCTTGAGTACTTTCTTTTTACACACCACATTGATTTTAAATATGCAGACATATTCTATTAATTAGTGTCTGTCCATAAATGCCGTTTGGTAGTCATTCCGGGCTTGACCCGGCATCCAGAAGGTATTGAAAATACTGGGTTCCCTCCCGATACGGATTTCGCTTTGTCGCTCAATTTCACGGGAATGACAAAAAGACAATTTATAAACGGACTCTAATCAATTCCTTTAAGATTGCCGGATAAGTTATTCCTTTCTCCCATTACAACCCATGTCCTATTTTCAACCAGCTGTACGAAAATCAGCCGATTACATATAATTTCTTTATTTGCAATGTGTTGCAACTGTTTTATTAAAGGCAATGTATGATTTTTGTGCAATTACTTTGTTTGGCCCCGCCTTCATTAAAACGGATTTCCTTAATTATTTAAATCCGTTACAGTGAAAAAAATTAATGATATATCAATAAGTTATGAAAAAAGAATATATACTCGAGTCTGATTTATTTAAATGGCATATCATTTGCTCTATTTACTCATGTCTTTTAGGCCCTAACCAGAAAAAGTATAAGTAGTGTTTGAATTCCTATTAATGTTCAGACATCGAGATAGAAAAGCATAGAGTGTGGGGCAAGAATAATTAAAAGAAGGGAGGTGTATAGAAGAGAATATGAAGAATGAGTTTGTATAAGTAACTATTTATAAAAGAAAGGAGGGAGTAAAAGAGGATGGCAGAAAAAAAGTCAAAAAAAGGATTAACCAGACGTTCCTTTATGAAGAGGACAGCAGTGGCAGGAGCAGGGATTGCTGCTGCTGGACCTGCCTCGAAGCTCTTGAGTATTGGTCCGGATATCGCGGAAGCCGGTGGAATCGATGATAAAGGTGGGTATGCCGGCAAGATACTGCATGTGGATCTGGGAGGTGGACATGGAGGCGGCAGTGGACTCCAGACCTGGATAGAACCCACAAAACAGTACGCAAAGAAGTTCCTGGGTGCACGCGGCATACATGAATGGTTGCTATTCAACCTTGTGCCCACTGATGCGGATGCCTTTGACCCTATAAATCTCCTTTGCGTAGGTGCAGGGCCTCTTGTAGGGACCTTGTTTCCATCAGCAGCTCGATTAGAGATCACTACCATAAATGCCCAGACAGGAGGGACATCACATTCCAATGCAGGATCGGACGTTTGCTCGGAGATGAAGTATGCCGGGTACGATCACATTATCATCAGTGGGAAGGCCGATAGTCCGTCCTACCTGTATATTAATGATGACACTGTAGAGCTTAGAGACGCTAGTCATTTATGGGGCAAAGATCCCCTTGAAGCAAGGAATATAGTAAGACAAGAGGAGGGAGACAAAAGGATCTGCGCAGTTGGTATTGGTGTAGCTGGAGAAAATTGTTCGAGGATTGCATGCATTCAAGGGGATGCCTACCACACTCATGGAGGTTTTGGTTGTGGCGGAGTAATGGGATCAAAGAATCTTAAATTAATAGCTGTTAGAGGGCATGGTTCCATAGAGGTTGCTGATGCGGAAAAATTTAAGGAGACTGTAGATGACTTTTGGGCGACGAGGATGGCTCTTGCGACAAATCATTGGTGGGAAGGAAATGTCGGTGGGTATAATATACCACTTGAGAATGCTGCTTACTATCCACCGTGGCGTAGCAGGAATGGTCAATGGCGGGGAGTAACGAGGAGTATAAAAGATGTCGAGAAATTTGACCATAAAGTTTTTGACGATCGTGGATATACTGGAAGAAGGTATGGCTGTCGACATTGTGCAAAGTCTAATCACGGTACCTTTTACAAGGTTACGGATGGACCCAACGCTGGAGTGAAATGCAAATGGATTATGACTTGTCTTAGCACAGACTTCCTTAAAATACTTGATCCTGTGCCAGAGACTGCGGCTGAAGATGTAATAAGATACGTCTTTTCAGGAGATTCACTTGGGTTTGAGGATGGTCAAATATCGTCTACAATTTCGTGGGCGTTTGAATGCTACCAGAGAGGTCTCCTTACAAAGGACGATACTGGAGGAATAAAACTGAATTGGCCCGGAGATAAAGGTCCAAAAAACAACGACCTTATATTTCAGGTCATGGAGGCAGCGGCCCATCGCGATGGAGACTTGGGGGAGCTCCTGGCAGACGGTGCATTCGCTGCATGTAAAAAATTACTTGAAAAGGACGGAGGAGTACCCCGCCTGAGTGATGAGGGTAAGCCCCCTGAGTACTATGTGCTGGGAACTAAAAGGGGCGGGGTTCACTACGAAGATGACTTGAATAATAAGGCTAAACTAAATCCAGACGGGAGTTTAAAATTCAGGATAAAATGGGATTTTCAAACTAGGGTAGCTGAAAGAGGAGGAAAACATTCAAATTATTACGGATTCGGACCTGATACCTCAACCATGACCCCTGGAGAGATCGCTAATATGAAGAACCAGTATGCATACGAAGAATCAGGTAGATATTATTCCTACACAGCATGGGCCAAAGAATTGTGTGATGCATTCGGGATTTGCATGCATATAAAATTCACAAATGATGAGTTAGCAACAACGCTCAATTATGCGACTGGCTCGCATTATACTGGAGATTCTCTTATACTTGCTGGCAGAAGGAACTTCAACATTGCAAAGGCGATCAACACTATTCGTTGCGGGTTTACCCGGGAGCACGATGAGCCAAGGGAAAGAGTATTGGTAGATCTACCGCCTCCTTCTTTACCAGGACATTTGGATATGGACAAATGGAACGAACAGCTTGACAACTACTATGAATTCCATGGATGGGACATAGAGAGCGGCTGGCAGAAAAAAGAAACCTTACTGGAACTTGGCCTTCCAGGTGTAGCATGGGCACTCTGGAGAGAGGGCAAATTAAAGTAATGCAAAGGAGGGTAATAATATGTCAATAGTGAGAGTAGATGAAGATAAGTGCACTGGCTGCAAGGCATGCGAACTGGGTTGTTCCTTCCATTTAAAGAGGCATTACTGTCCTGATGACTCAGCGATACGTATCTGGATGGAAGACACGGAGGGGCATGTAGAGGCAGATTGGACGGCTTCAAAGTGTGACTTTTGCGTCAATGAGGCGCAGGGGCCGCAGTGCATATATTACTGCAAACCTAATGCAGTAGAAGTAGTCTGAGCAAAAAGTACAGGCAGATCAGGTGGGCTGGTAAATCCTGGTTTATTTACCAGCCCGTCCTACCCGCCGATTTATCCTATAACTTACTGTCCTAAATTCATCCAGTAGCAAAGAATCTGGCCGCTTGTCAATAAACATTTAATTACAAAAACTTATAAAGGATTAAGGGGAAGCAGCGTATGAATTTCAGACACTTTTTTTATTGAGATACGTCCTTTGAAAAAGGGAATTTTGTCTCCTGACTCTGCCATCATGAGAAAAGGGTTTGATATATCAATAAGTTACAGGAAGCAATCATATAGATGTGCCTGAGATACTGAAGATGGTACAGATATTGCTGGATGTAATCACTGTAGTCTCTTTCTTTTCAATTGCAATGAAGCATGAAAAACCAGGTTCATCAGAGGGGGAGGGGGTGATATTTCCCCTTCTTCAGTTGTTCACGATAAGACGAGATTATCCGGCCATGAGGCCAGGATAATGGCGAAGAAAGGGAGACACAATCCTTAACTAGAATAAGAAAGGAGACATATATGTTCGGACTTGGAATGACTGAGTTAATAGTGATTCTGGTTATTGTCGTTGTCCTCTTTGGTGCAAACAGGATTCCAGAGATAGCCACCGGTTTGGGTAAGGGTATTACAAATTTCAAAAAGGCCTCCCGTGATGCGGAAAAAGAAATTAAAAATATTGAGGACGATACAGAAGACAAGTAAAGAGAAAGGATTGATTAAAATTGTATAACATAAAATGTGAACAGATTCCCACTGTAAATAAGTTTAAATACAGCTCTGCGAACAAATTCATCGATAAATATAAGCGTAAGATTGACTATTTTCGAATTTCCGTAACCGACAGGTGCAATCTGAGGTGTTTTTACTGTATGGATCATGAAAGGTCTCGATTTTCACTCCGCAAAGATCTTCTCCATTATGAAGAGATAATTCAGGTGGTGAAATTAGCCGTCCAGAATGGGGTTTCCAAGATTCGGATTACCGGGGGAGAACCTCTGGTAAGGAATGGTATTGTGCGGTTTATAACCACCCTGGCTCAAATTCCGGGTATCAATGACCTGAGTTTAACTACCAACGGGATTCTTCTTAAGGATTTTTCAGAGAAATTATATATAGCCGGTCTCAAACGGGTCAATGTGAGTATGGACTCTTTAGATCATGATAAGTATGCATATATTACTGGTGGAGGCAATCTCAGGAAAGTCTGGGAGGGAGTAGATGAAGCAGAAAGTATTGGATTTAGTCCAATAAAAATAAATGTGGTTTCCATGAGGGGGATCAATGATGATGAAGTCCTGGACTTTGCTAAGATCACACTTGATAGACCATTTTCAGTCCGGTTTATCGAGGTTATGCCTACGGGAGGGCATAACTTCTGGAGAAAAAGCAGGCATATCCCCGTTTCCGAGATTAAAGAAAGAATTGAACGTATATATGAATTATTCCCCCTATCCGGGACGGATAGTAACGGGCCAGCCCGGGAATTTCAGATTCGCGGAGCGCCAGGCAAAATTGGATTCATAAGCCCTCTTAGTAATCATTTCTGTTCTTCCTGCAACAGATTACGGCTCACCGCTGATGGACATCTCAGGACATGCCTTTTCTCTGACGAGGAGGTAGACCTTAAGACTCATTTACGAAAAGGTGCATATAATGACGCCATTTTATCACTCCTCAAATATGCCATAGATCATAAACCGGAAAGACACAAACTGGGTGATAGCTATAATAGCAACCTCAAGCGGGGCATGTTTGCTATTGGAGGATAGGATTTCTTACGAATTTGTTTATTAAGAGAGGAAAAAATGGCAAGAATTGTATCCGTCAATACAAGTCAGAAAAAAGGAATGCGTAAGAAGAGCGTATCCTCAGCAAACATTAAAAAGGATTTTGGAATTGAAGAAGATGCGCACGCCGGCAAATGGCACAGGCAGGTATCACTCCTTGCTGTAGAAAGTATAAAAAAGATACAGGAAAAGGGAATGGAAGTCGGTCCCGGTGACTTTGCAGAGAACCTGACCACGGAGGGTATCGAGTTGTTTACACTCCCTATAGGTACGAAGATTATTGTTGGGGACCGGGTTGAAATGGAAGTTACGCAAATCGGAAAGATTTGTCATGACCGTTGCGCTATCTATTATCAAACTGGAGATTGTGTTATGCCCAAGGAAGGGATCTTCGCAAAGGTGTTAAAGGGTGGGAAAATACAGGCAGGCGACAAAGTGGGCCTTATCAGTGATTGAGAATGTTGAAGGATTGCAGGAATTTCAAACATGCATGGTTGTCATTTGAGTTGTCGTTATAACAGGCGGGCTTGTTAGTGTATTGAAAAGATGAAGGTGTTATGTTGATTAATTAAAATTCAAAAAAATGTTTTGATTACGACAGTGATGCGGTCAGAGGAGATATTACATATAATTCTGGAAAATTCAAAAATTGCAGGCACTGAAAAAAAAGACATTATTGATTCTCATGGTTGTGTAATAGCCAAAGATATCATTGCAGGTGATAATATCCCGCCGTTTAACAATTCTACGAAAGACGGATTTGCGGTACTCTATGATGATATTAAGAAATCCGATTGTGAAAAACCTGTTGAATTGAAAATCATAGATGAACAGCCTGCCGGGTCTGTTTCCGGGAAAAGGGTTATTCCCGGGACAGCAGTAAAGGTTATGACTGGAGCAATTATACCAGAAGGTGCCGACACGGTTGTTCAATATGAGCTGACCGTTTCTCATAACGGTTACGTTCGCATAATACAATCACCGGAGAAAGGGGCAAATATCAGATTGGCGGGAAATGATGTGCAGATTGGCGAAAAAGTCATCGTAAAAGGAACATATTTGGATTCTTCACACCTGGGTATTTTGGCCTCTCTGGGTTTTTCAGAGATAGAAGTATACAGGAAACCTGTAATTGCGGTCTTGGCAACAGGTAGTGAACTGATCCCGGTTCATGAAGAATTAAAGCCCGGAAAAATTCGGGATTCGAACAGCTATATGATATATGCGCTGGTGCGGGAAGCGGGGGCAGAATCGAGAAGACTGACTCCAGTGAATGATGATTTTGAAGATATATCAAATCTGATTCAACATGCTTTGCATTACTGTGATGCAATAATAATTACAGGAGGTGTTGCGGGAGGAGACTTTGATTTTCTCAAAAATGTAGTAGACAGCCTTGGAGGTAAACAGAGCTGTCGAAAAATTTATAGAAAATCGGGTAAACCATTGATATTCGGAATGCTAAATGATAAGCCGGTCTTTGGTCTCCCGGGAAAGCCCGACGCCGCAAGAATCTGCTTTGTGGATTACGTTAAACCGGCGCTTTTAAAAATGATGGGCAGACATACATGTAACTAATTGACTGTTTTGTCATAAAAAAGGACGAAAGCATGTTTGGCATTAGCATGAGCGAGATAACTGTTATTTTCATTATAGCCATAATACTCCTGGGTCCACATAAGCTTCAGGAATTTGCAAAAGATCTGGGCCGTGCGATGAGGAAGTTCAAAAACATTACTAATGATATAAAAGAAGACTTTATTCTGGACCTGGAATTAGAAAAAGAAGAGAAACCAAAAAACATAATTAAGGATGTTTTAAAAAAAGGCAAATAAAATAATCATGTCAATGGCTAAAACAGCATCCCTTGTCAATTATGCTTCAGAGATAAGAAACCGGCTTTTAGTTATCTGTGCTTCTGTAGGAGTTGGTTTTGCCATGGCATATCCATTTTCTGAAAAAATCGTGGCCCTCATCCAGAAAACTATAAATCAACAATTAGTTTTTGTTAATCCTACCGAGGCCTTTTTTGTAAATCTGAAAGTTTCTTTCTTTGCAGGAATTGTGCTTGCTGTACCATTTATTCTTTATCAGATATGGAAGTTAATCAGTCCCGGATTAAAAGAAGCTAAAAAATATACTTTTATCTTTATCTTATTTGCGACAATATTATTTTTAACTGGAGCCGGCTTTGCTTATTTTTTGATAATACCATTTGGCACTGAGTTTCTCCTGAGCTATGCAAATGAGCAGATCAAACCAATGATTACGATTGGCAATTATCTGTCTTTCAGTCTCAAACTCATACTTGCCTTCGGGTTAATTTTTCAACTTCCAATCATGATGCTGTTTATTACCAAACTTGGTATTGTTAATTGTCATACCCTAGCCAGGAACAGGAAGTATGCCATTATTATCAGTTTTGCAGCGAGTGCCATATTGACCCCCCCGGATGTCTTTACACAGGTTCTTATGGCCTTGCCAATGATAATCCTCTTTGAGATCAGCTTGTTCATATCAAGAAGATTTGAAAAGAAAAACAGCTCATAAAATGGACGAACTTATCTCATCGCCATATCTTCTTGCTTTGTTATTTTTTTAGTTGCATTTGCCTATTCATCAGTGGGGCCGGGATGCGGCTCATCGTACACCGCAATAATGGCAATATTGCAGCAATTATATTACTGATAGAGACCAAGGAAATAAAAAAATAGACCCTATTAATGTCTTAACATCAAAATCAAATTATCAATAACTTTGGATGCCTCATTCGTGGAAAAATGAATATTACGCCTGGAAAAAGCGTAAAACAAAGAATTTCTTAGTTCCTCGAAAAGATCAATTTCATTTCTAAGAAAGGTTTCAATAAAACGAATGAGCGATGAGCACAACCTATATTTTTCAACAGTAAATATGGGAGTTGTTGTCAAAATGGAACAACAGATATCTGCATAATCCTTTTTAGGATCTCCATAACATGATTCCTCGAAATCTAACCCGTAGATTTTATCATCCTTAAAAATAAAATTACGCAGATTTGAATCACCATGGATAAAATACGCATTCTTCTTTTTAAATAAATTGTGAAAATCAATATACCATTGACCAACTGATAAAACAATTCTATTTTTCAAGAAGTAATCAACATCATCATTATTGATGATATCACATATATTTTCGCCAATAATGTAATTTAAAAAAATAAGATTGTTTTCATAATCTACATCAATGATTCTTGGAGTATTTAAATCCAAATGAGTTTTTTGGAGTATAGCAACTTCATTTTCAAGACTTGATCTGCTAGATGAAGAATATAATTTGAGAACCATGTCCTTATTATTAAAAAAAACATGTGCGACTTGGTTTTTCTTACTTTGAAATTTTCTTTTAACTTCGATTTTCTCATATTTTTTTATATTTTTTTTTAATTTTTCAATTCCACTCATCTTACAAAAAATGAATATATTATAGATAAAAAATGTTTACATTAAATGTATTATAAATTATTTTAAAATAACACAATTAAATCTTCCCTCTTAATGTTAAGAAATGTTACGGTTTCAATCACATCCAGATAAAGTCTTCACCGCAATTCTTAAAGACGGCATTGAGCTTATGATTGATGAAATTAACGGTGCCGTTTCTTTAGAACAAAGCAAAGAAGAGTTTAGAGATCATCTGGACTCTTTGTTACCAAATGCAGGTAAAGTATTCAATCCCA
>CAYFXR010000034.1:0-4056 GCA_964347155.1 uncultured Nitrospiraceae bacterium
CGACAAAAATAATCCGGTTAAACTCTGGTACTGGAGCGCAGCAGATAATCTTGCTGTTGAACTCATTGCCAGGGGACATGCAGAGGATAAAATAAGTAGACAGGAACAGGTTAATGTTAGGGCTGTTTCCGGTTATAAAGATGGATTGTACAGGTTAATATTCAAAAGGCAGTTAAATACAGAAAAGAAAGAAGACATTGCATTTACGCTGGGTAAGTTCATCCCTTTTTCAGTCTCTGTTTACGATGGCGAGAATGATGAGAAAGGAAACAAGGCTGAAATATCATCGTGGTACTATCTCATGCTTGAGCCTCCAACACCTCTAAATGTATATATTCTGCCTCCTCTGGCATCTTTTGTAACGTTTGCTATCGGTATATCATTGCACAGGAAGTTAAAAAAGGGAAAACAGACTTAGCTACATTCCCGGAAGCGAGAGGTCGAGATCAATGTATAAAAATATACTTATTCCAATTGATAACTCAGCATATTCAAATTACTGCATTGATGTGGGGGTGGAAATAGCCGAAAAAACAGGCTCGCATGTAACCGGCTCCCATGTATACAGCGCAACCCTGCATGACAGGAGATTCAAGGATATGGAGCACGGCCTTCCAGAACCTTATAGATCAAAAGAGAGGCTTAGCCGCTCAAGAAAGGTTCACAATTCCCTGATTGAAGAGGGGCTTTGCTTGATCTCTGATGCGTACCTTGATGTCTTTGAAAAAAGGTGTAATGAAAAAGGCATATCATGCAGCCGTAAGCTCCTGGAAGGGAAGAACTGGTTTGAGCTTGTAAAGGATGTGCGTAACAGCCGGTATGACCTTGTCATTATCGGAATTCGGGGCCTTGGCGCTGTGAATGGCACCTTTATAGGAAGCGTGTGTGAAAGGGTTATACGAAATATTGGTACCGATATCCTGGTCGTTAAAAATGACAGGGTAATTGACGGGAGAGTAATGGTAGCAATAGACGGAAGCAATCGATCCTTTTTAGCACTGAACAGGGCACTGGAATTAAGTAGACTATTTGATTTAACTGTTGAAACAGTCTCCGTATACGATCCTTATTTTCATGCTGTTGCCTTTAAGGGCCTTGTGGGAGTGCTCTCAAGGGAAGCAAGTGAAAAATTTAAGTTTAAGGATCAGGAAAAGCTTCATAACGAAGTAATTGATAAAGGTTTGAAAAAAGTATATCAGGGACACCTTGACAGGGCCGCCGAAATAAGCAATAAAAGAGGAGTTGAAGTTCAGACAGTACTTCTCGCCGGAAAACCCTACTTCGAGATATGTAAATATCTGGAAGCAAATCCTCCTTCCCTTCTGGTGGTAAGTCGATATGGTGCACATCAGACAGAGGAACCACAAATTGGAAGTACTGCTGAAAACCTGCTTCGTTTTTCCCGGTGTAATGTCCTTTTGATATAATTGCATTAAATAAATGTTAAGGACGTCAATATGGAAAATGTTCTGAAGGTTATATCGTGGAATATCACGAAAAAATGCAATCTGAGGTGTATGCACTGTTATCTGCCCGCTATCCATGTATGTGAAGACATACACCCGGCAGACTCCTCACCGGAATTAAGCACAGCGGATGGCCTGAATCTTATCGACCAAATTGCCAATGTTAACTCAGAGGTCATGTTGATTCTCTCAGGTGGTGAGCCCCTATTAAGAGAGGACATATTTGAGCTTGCAGAATATGCATCGAGCAAAGGCATGATGGTAGTCCTGGGATCAAATGGACTTCTTATCCATGATGAGGTCGCTTTTAAGTTAAAGCAAAAAGGGGTTTCAGGGATAAGTATCAGTCTCGATTCCATACATCCGGAAAATCACGACAGCCTTCGGTTAATTGAGGGTTCCTGGAATCATGCGCTCAGTGCAATTAAGACATGTAAACGCAATGGATTATCAGTGCAGATTAATACAGTCGTTACGAAAAACAACTATACAGAAATACCAGAGATGGTCCAATTCGCCAGGGATCTCGGAGCAAATGTTTTCAGCCCTTTCTTTCTGGTATGCTCGGGAAGGGGGGAAGATATAACTGACATTACACCTGACCAGTACGAACAGGTCCTTTCGACATTAGTGGAATGCCAGGAGGAAAATAACGGGATAATGATACGGACGAGATGTGCTCCAACGTTCAGGAGAATCCTTTATCAGAATAATCGTGAATCACTTTTGCTGAAGATGGATAGCGGAAAGTGCATGGCGGGCAGATATTACTGCCGGATCACCGCTGAAGGAGATGTTACCCCCTGTCCATACATGCCTGTGCGAATAGGAAATGTGAAAAATAATAGCTTTAAGGATCTTTGGGAGAATTCCCGAGAGTTTTTATCATTAAGAAGTTCATGTTATAAAGGCAAATGCAAGTTATGTGAATTTCAACTCATATGCGGTGGCTGCAGGGCAAGGGCGTACATTTCCTTTAATGATTTTATGGAAGAGGACCCCTGGTGCGACTACATGCCAAATGGTCAGGATATTATCGCCCCGCCGGTATTTGATACTGAATCTACCAGACGGGATACAAAAAATCTGTTCAAACCATTGTGGACAAATGAGGCTGAGGAACGCCTGAAAAGAGTTCCCTTTTTCGTGCGTTCCATGGTGAGAAGTGCTTTGGAAAGATACGCCGCAGATAACCGGTACAGTGAAATCACCCCGGTAGTTATGGATGAGGCAAGACGTAACTTAAGGATGGGCAAAATGGCAGGGCATTAAATGGAGCGTAGTGATACTTCATAAACTAAAACGATGGCTTGAAAGAAAGGATATTTGAAATGAGACAGACTCTCAATAAAATACCACCAAAGTGTTTGAAATGGTTAGTTTCATCTCGAGTTGAGTTTCTAAATTCAATGAGGGATGGTCATCCAGCGAAATATTTCGCTGCGCATTTACCTGTGATGGCCACCTGGAGTGAGGATGAGGCTTTCCCTGTTAATATGACAGTAAAAGGGTTAGGACTTCTACCCGAGCAGGAATATCTTCAGCATTATATGGACATCTTTGAGAGTGTTATTGCAGAGGCACGCACAATACCGTGGAAGGAGAGTATGCATCAGAGAATAAAGGCAATGGCAAAACTGTATAGTGATGTGAATAATTTTGATCACACTACACTAGGTGGACTCGAGATATTTGGAGGAAAAGCACTTGATAACCTGAGAAAAAATCCCCATGCCAGCCTGCTGTATGTCGGAATGATACACACTCCTGATGGCATTGAATATCTCAGCTTTCAAGTAAATAGTAAAGTAACGATACTTGAAAAAGGAGATTCCTACTACCGCTTTCTCCTCGCCTCAAGAAAGCTCTTTGAGTTTGAGAAGTTCCATCTTTACCAGCCTGATTACCCATTCGGCTATCTTTTTCAGGTTGTCGATGTCATTGATAAGTCGCCGTGGTCAAGAAAACCTGGTAGAGAGTAAAGATGTATCAGCCACATGGGAATTATGTTAAGATTTCATTATTTTATATCGTTTATTCTGATCTTTCACCATCTTTCAGGCACTTCGAATTCTTTTACATCATCAGAAGATTACGTATCCCACAGTAAGGGGTCCAATACCTGTATGACACAGCTGTGTCACGCCGAATTTACGAGAGGGAAAGAACAGTTTGTTCATGCACCCGTTGTCTCCGGAGAATGTTCCGTCTGCCACAGAGCAGAAGCATATCCCAATAAATACGGTTTAGAGCAAGATCAACGCCTAACCTGCGCTCTTTGTCATAAAGGTATGGAGCTTGAAATTCAGTCGAGCGAGTTTGTTCACGCACCGACTAAAAATGGTGTGTGCACATCCTGCCATGACCCTCACCAATCAGCTTGGCCGTTTTTTCTCCGGCATTCCTATAATAATTTATGCTTGACATGTCATAAACTCAGCAGCATGATCAACGGATTTGTTCATCGGCCCGTAAAAGACGGAAACTGCGGACTTTGTCATGACCCCCATGCCTCAAATTTCAAATACAGGCTTATCGATGTCGACGTGAATCTCTGCTTTATCTGTCATGAGGACATGGTGACGGGAAT
>CAYFXR010000035.1:0-11107 GCA_964347155.1 uncultured Nitrospiraceae bacterium
TCTGTTAAAGAGATTAAAAGACAATCTGTTGTATGTGAAGAGATTCTGAGACATCTTCCCCATGGATTTGTTTTAGAGACTGCGTCTCAATTAGGGGATGTTACTAAAAAAATTCAGAATATTATAATCAATAGGATACAGGACAAACAAACTAGACATACATTATGAAAATACTGCACATTATCCCATCATATGAACCTGCTTGGGCATTTGGGGGAACAGTTTCTGCAAAGAGCGAACTTTGTCGTGCATTAGCAAAAAAGGGCGTAGACATAACTGTCTATACTACTGATGCAGATGGAAAGGGCGGGCATCTTCATGTCCCGGTGAATAAACCTGTAGATTTGGACGGAGTTAAGGTGTGGTACTTTCATTGTGATTTTGGGATAAAAAGGGCATTTTACTCCAGACAATATGCCGAAAAATCAAAAGAGACAATTAAAGAATTTGACCTTGTCCATTTGTCTGCAATATGGCAGTGGATTCAGGTTGATGTTTACAGGGCTTGCAAATCATCTTTTAAACCTTACGTTATATCTACTCATGGAAGTTTTTCTCCCTGGGCAATGGATTTAAAAAAAATGAAAAAGACCCTCTTCTGGTATATCTTCGGAAGAAAAACTATTGAGAAAGCTGCTGCTATCCACTTTACTACCGAAGAAGAGAGAATCAGCGCTTTTTCTTCAACCCCTCTCCTAAAGAAAATTCCCAATTTTATAGTGCCGAACGGAATTGAAATTAAAAAAATAAAAGAATTCAAAGATATACGAAAAAGCTTGAAAATCCCGGATGACAAGTTTATTCTTCTCTTTATCGGTCGCATACATAAGGTAAAAGGCATCCATTTCGTTTTAGAGGCATTAAAAAAACTCAATGATAAGAAGTTTCTATTCTTGATTATTGGTCAACAGGAAGATGCGGATTATGTTAAGCGATTACATAAACTTTCTGATGAATTATCCGATAGCGTAATCTTACATAAACCGGTACCACGAGATAAGGTGTGGGATTTTTATTCATCATCAAATTTATTCATATTACCAAGCTTTTCTGAAAATTTCAGTAATGTTGCTGTTGAAGCCATGGCATGTGGATTGCCAGTTTTAATAAGCAGGAATGTGGGAATTTGGCGAGAAGTTCAATCTGATGCAACAGGTTTTGTTGTCGATCAGAATGTCAATGAAATAGCGAGTATTCTGAAAAAACTTTCTGAAGATAGCACAATACTGAAAGACATGTCTCAAAATGCAAAAAAAGCTGTAGAGAAGAGATTTGAAATAAATAATGTCGCTTCTCAAATGGTAAAAGCCTATGAGGATGTTCTAACAGGAAGGAAAACTGATGAGTTACGATGGATGTGATGAATAATCCGCCTTACTCACATGGAAACAGATGTAGGGACATCGTTTCTGAGCTGAAAATGAGTGTAGCTTACAGGGTGTGGAAGAGAAAACTTGTACGATACGGGGGGGTTAATAAAAACTCTAACTTTAAATTGCTTGAAGTAGGGCATGGTGCCGGTTATTTCCTGCGATGTATGGAAAAGTGGTTCCCTGAAAGTGAAATATATGGTTTAGATATTGACAGATCCTTCAGTGAGTTTGCCGCACTACATTTAAAAAAAGCCCGGTTAATTACACACGATGGACAAATGTTACCTTTTTCTGATGATTCATTTGATATTGTATGTTCACTTCAAGTTATTGAACATCTTGAGAGACCTGAATCCTTTTTTGCAGAAGCAAACAGAGTCTTAAAAGAAAGAGGGTTTTTAATTATTGCTACTCCGAACCCAATGGGTATCCCGGCAAGTGTTCTTGGTAACAAATGGCAGGGTTATCGTTATGACCATATATCGTTAAAGACACCTCGACAATGGATGGAGATTATACAAAATTCAGGATTTCATATACTGGAGGATGGAACTACTGGTTTAACCGGGTTTAAAATATTTCAAAAACTTCCATTTGCTCTTATCAACTGGATTCCCATGGCTTTTTGGGGATTTTTCCCGTGGTATAAGGGGGAAAGTTATATGGTTATGGCAAGAAAGAATTAACATGTCTATGGAAAATGCGTATATTGTCAGCCTAAAATTTACCCCTGGATTGAAGAAAGAATTTATAGTATTAGGAGAAAATCTTCGAAAAAAAGGATTAAATGTTAAATACATGCTCGCAAAATCATATAAAAATTTTGGATATACCTGTGAAGGGACAGAATACATTACTGAATCTGATGAAATAAGAAGTATAATAGTTGATACTCTTAAATTCTTAAATGGTAAAAAAATTATGAAAATTCTTTCTCTCTATTCACCTGGTTTCCTATGTTTCTACAACGTCCATCCACTGAATCCTTTTATAGCTCGAATGGTAAAGAAAAGATTTTCAAAAGCAGTCATTGCCCTTTATCTTCACGACCCTTTTAAACCAGATAAAACTCCTTATGGAAAAGGGAAGGCAGCATATATTGCCCTGGTTGAGTGTATACAAAAAAATACGGTTAGATATGTAGACCACGTAATCTCTCCTTCCGAATATTCGTCGCAACTTTTTAAAAGACATTATCCAAAATTCAAGGGAGAAACGCATATTGCTCCTCTCATTGTACCGGATCAAGGATTTTTAAAAAATAAAAAGCGCAGGTATTTTAGCATTGTAGGGGGTATACATTCTGCGACAGGCCATGACACATTTGTGAAACTATTAAATTTTGCGGCTGAGAAGGAGCTAGATTACGACTTTGCCCTTATCAGCTCAAGTAATATTTCAAGATATTATAAAATGCTTATTAGTAAAGCACGAAAGACTCTAAACGTAATTAATAGAAACATAATTGCCGATTCGGAAATAAATAAAATAGTAAGGGAAAGTTATGCTGTTTTCCGGTTCGATAGAGAGGTTACCCAAAGCGGGGTTATTCCGGTCGCTTATATGAATGGAACGCCGGTTATCGTGAGAGATATCCCGGGACTAAGACAACATGTGAAACACCGTCAAAATGGTTATGTGGTTTCTTATAATTGTAGCCCTGAGGATATCTTGGAAGCTATGAGTTTTGTAAAACAGAACTTCTCTCAACTATCAGAAAATGCACGGACAAGCTATGAAATAACATGGTCCGATAGGAACTGGGATAAATACTATAACTGGTTGAGCGAAATAAAGGGGAAGTAATGTAACTATAGATGTGAAGGTAAATTAGGTATATTGATATGATTAATAACTTCGTCACCTACACACAGATATACTTGGCATATAAGTTGAAAAAGACAAAGCTGGATTACTTGCCTGTACAAGTGTCTGTTGAACCAACAAATATGTGTAACTTCAAGTGCAATTTTTGCAACCAAAGCGATCCAAATCATTTCATTATCAGACAATCTGGAAGAATTGATAGCCGGGATTATGAAGTGATTTTAGAGAGGATTAAGAAAGAATGCAACAACGTCAAACTTATCAGCTTGACATTAGATGGGGAGCCAACTTTACACAAGGATCTGCCCGCAATGATAAAAAAAGCAAATCAAAAAGGTTTCTTTATCAGATTCTCCTCAAATGGCCACAGGATTGACCATACATTTTTAGAAAAAACAAAAGATTTGTCTTATTTGATTTCGATTGATTTCTCTCTTGATAAAGATGGTTTCGAAAAAACAAGAGGGTATAATGGAAGCTGGTCTATTATCAATAATAATTTGAAAGAGATAGTTCATTATCTTCATGTCAATAAAAACCTTTATCTGGAAATTTTTGAGAACTCAGCTTATTACAATGAATCAGATAAGGCTGTTGCTAACCTTAGCCTTTTAAAAAAATACTTTGGGAAAATGCCGAGACTTACATACGGTCTTCGTACATATCACAAGATTATAGACGGACATACACAGGTTTCCTGTAACGGCAAGTATTATGGCTGTCTATATCCATGGACATCTTTGAACATTGCATGGAATGGCGATATTGTAACATGCTGCAGAGATTTAGACGGGAAGTATATATTGGGAAATGTTCTTCAATCATCAATTGAACGAATATGGAATGGGGGAAAGTACCTGCATTTAAGAGAAGCGATCTTGAAGAAGGATTTAGAACCTATCCCTCCATGTAAATCCTGTGATTTGCCCTATGATAGCAAAAGAAACAGTCTGTACTATAAAATCCAAAAAGTATATAGAAAATGGTAAGTTATTTTTTATGTGCCGTATATTCTTAGATATGAAATGAGTAAATAATATATGAAGCAAATTCTCCAGAATTACCGCACTGGTGAGCTTATAGTTGCAGACGTACCACCACCTCTCTGTTCCCCGAACAGGATTCTCGTGAAGAATTTTGCATCTCTAATCAGTGCAGGCACCGAGCGTTCCATAATTGAACTCGGGCAAAAGAGTCTGCTGGGTAAAGCAAAAGAGCGCCCTGACTTGGTCAAAAGGTTTATAGAGAAAGGGAAAAACGAGGGGTATATGAAGACCTTCAAAGAAGCACTTAGCAGGCTGGACAATGCTATTCCCCTTGGTTACAGCTCAGCAGGCAAGATTGTTGAAGTCGGCAATAATATCCATAGTTTTTCCCCGGGGGATAGGGTAGCCTGCATAGGTAATGGATATGCATCTCATGCTGAGTACGTCACGGTGCCAGAAAATCTTTGCTGTAAGATTCCAGAGAGCTTAACGTTCGAGGAGGCATCGTTTGGAATGCTGGGAATTATAGCTTTGCACGGAATCAGGTGTGCAAAACTCAATTTTGGTGAGGCAGTTGCTGTAATAGGTTTAGGGCTTTTAGGTTTGTTAACAGCACAAATTCTCAAGGCATATGGAGCCAAGGTAATAGGCTTTGATATTGACAAGAGCAAGGTCGAATTAGCCAGCAAGTTGGGAATAGATCATGTTTTTACATCAGACGATGATTTCAGGAGTGGAGTAAAAAATTACACAAAGAGTTATGGTGCAGATGCTGTCATCATAACAGCTGCGACAAAAAGTGATGCCCCCGTTAACACCGCTGTGGATATTTCACGATATGGTGGCAGAATAGTGATCATTGGTGTTGCTGATATCCATCCGCAACGGAACGAGATGTGGCATAAGGAAGTAGAAATAATTGTTTCGAAGGCAGGTGGGCCCGGCACTTTCGATGCATTTTATGAAAATAAAAATGTTGATTATCCTGTTGGATATGTAAGGTGGACTGAGAATAGAAATCTTGAAGAGTTTCTCAGGCTTATGGAAGAAGGAAAGGTATATGTCAAATCATTGATTTCTCATAGACCGAAGATTGAGCAGGCAGAAAGCATTTACAAAAACATGCTCAATAATGAAGGTGGCCCATATGTAGGTGTGGTTCTTGAGTATCCCGAGCCTCCACAAGATACTATTTATAAGATTGCACGCAGCAAAGAAGAAGGAATTAATTTAAAACCGGTAACAGGTGTTTTAAATTCACGAT
Organism: uncultured Nitrospiraceae bacterium; assembly: GCA_964347155.1. GTDB lineage: Bacteria > Nitrospirota > Thermodesulfovibrionia > UBA6902 > UBA6902 > CAYFXR01. The sequence goes on from CAYFXR010000035.1 coordinate 5,451, forward strand.
CTAACAATATTTCTGCTGGTGTAATAGGGGCAGGCCTTTTTGGTAAGGCTCTTTTGCTGCCGGCCCTAAAAAAAATACCGGATATTCAATTAAACACTCTTGCTGCGTCTTCCGGTGCAAATGTATACCATACTGCTAAAAAATACGGTTTTAAAAGGTATACTACGGATTATAAAGAAGTACTTGAAAATGCTGAAATAAATTCTGTTTTTATTCTTACTCCTCATAGCATGCACGCTAAAATGGTAACGGAATCGTTAACTGCCGGAAAGCATGTTTTTGTGGAAAAACCACTTTGTATTAATGAAGAAGAATTGCAAATGATATCGGATGTCAAGAATCAAATCACCGATAAGCTGTTAATGGTTGGGTATAACAGAAGATTTTCTCCACATTCAAGAACTGCCTATGAATATGTAAAAAATCGTCAAAACCCGGTAATCATAAACTACAGAGTAAATGCGGGTTTTGTTCCCTCTGATCACTGGGTTCACTCAGAGGAAGAAGGAGGCAGCAGAATTATAGGAGAAGTCTGTCATTTTGTAGATATGATGCAGTTTTTAATAAGAAGCAATCCTGTTAAAGTTTATGCTGAAATGATTTCTGGAAATAATAAGACAGCATTGAATAGCGATAATGTTGTGATCTCTCTAAAATTTGGAGACGGATCAATAGGAAATATCCTGTATACAGCCTCTGGAGATAAGGCATTTTCAAGAGAACTGGTTGAGATCTTTTCTGAAAATAAAACAATTGTTATTAAAGATTACAGACTGACAGAATATTACTGTTCGGGCAAGAAAAAAACCTTTAAGACCTTCAATCAGGAAATGGGGCATAAAGAAGAATTGAAGAGTTTTTTTGATGTAATAAAAGGTAAATCAGTTGAGATAATGACTCCTCAAGAAATATTTTTATCTGCCCTTACGGTATTTAAAATTAATGAGTCTTTACATACGGGAAATTCAGTAAAAATAGAGATAAGAAGCATATAGTTATATGAATATTCTTTTAGTAACTGACTCTTATCCACCTGAGATTCGTTCAGCCTCTCATTTAATGCATGATTTGGCCGTTAGTTTAAGGGAAAGAGGGCATAATGTAATTGTCGCTACGACATACCCAAAATATAATTTAACTAATGAATGCAGGAATAAGATTTTCAATGAATTTTCTGTTGAAGAAGATATCGATATTGTAAGAGTTAAAACACTTCCTCACCATAAGGTAAATTTTGTTATAAGGGGGATTTCCCAACTCATTATGCCTTATATTTTATTTTTAAAAATTAAAAAGTATATGAAATATAAAATCAACGTTATCATAGTGTATAGTCCTCCCCTCCCTCTTTCATTGGTTGGAAAGATGTTTAAAAAGAAATATGGAGCAAGATTTTTCCTTAATGTTCAAGATATATTTCCTCAGAATGCTATAGATCTTTGCATATTGAAAAGTAGGCTCATGATAAAGTTTTTTGAATGGGTTGAAAGAATGGCATACATACATTCTGACAAAATCTTGGTTCACTCAGAAAGCAATAAAGAGTTTCTCATGGATCGAAAAGAAGTTCCTGAAAACAGACTGTATATCCTGAATAACTGGATAGATGTAAGGCCCTACGAAAACATAATGTCAACTAACGCGATCAGAAAAAAATATAGACTTGAAAATAAATTTGTTTTATTATTTGGGGGCGTAATTGGTCCATCCCAAGGTTTAGAATTAATTATTGAAACAGCCAGGAAGCTCAAGAAATTTCCTGAAATATTTTTTTTGTTCTTAGGAGACGGAATAGGGAAGCAAAAGTTAGTTAATATGGCGGGGAAATATGGTTTAAGAAATGTTGTCTTTAATTCCTTTGTAACAAAGGAGGAATATGTTCATGTTGTCAAAGAGGCAGATGTGGGATTGGTCTGTTTAAGCAGTAAAAATAAGACCCCTGTGGTTCCTGGTAAAATATTGGATTACATGGCAGCCTCTATTCCTATAGTGGCTTTTTTAAATAAAGAAAGTGATGGTCATAAAATAATTAAAAATGCAAAATGCGGATATTCTGATATTTATGATACCTCTGAAAAAGCCGCTCAGATAATAATTCGGATATATAATGAAAAAGAAAGATTAGGACAATATGGTAGGAATGGATTTCAGTATGTAACAAATCATTTTTCAAAAAAAGTATGTTTAGATAATTTGGAGAAGTTGTTTTAGAGGTGGATAACAGTGCTAAATGAGTATTTTAATGCGTATCAAAATGAGACCATCCTTGTGACAGGTGGAGCTGGTGCTATAGGGACACATCTTTGCACTGCTATAGCTGATGCGGGAGCAAAAATGGTAGTAATACTTGACGATTTGTCGTCCGGCTATACCTGGAATATACCTGAAAGAAAGAATATCATGTTTATAAAAGGATGTATCACTGAAGATGTATCTCTCAAGAGGGTATTTTTTGAAAAACCAAAATATGTTTTTCACCTTGCTGCATTTTTTGCAAATCAAAATTCGATTGATTACCCTGAAAAGGATTTAATGGTAAATGGACTTGGAACGCTTAAGCTTCTTGAGTATTCTTTTTTCAATAAAGTGGAAAGATTCATTTATGCATCATCAGGCTGCTCTATTTATGGAAGTTCATCTCCCCTTCCGTTAACTGAAGAATTTAGCTCGATGAATCTCAGTACCCCATACCAGATAACTAAAATGCTCGGTGAACTCTATTGTAATTTCTTCAAAAATCATTATGAACTTCATACAGTAAAAACCCGTTTTTTTAATTCTTACGGTCCCGGAGAAGTTCCCGGGCAGTACAGAAATGTTATTCCCAATTTTATTTATTGGGCTATAAAAGGCGAGGCGTTACCAATTACCGGTTCTGGCGAGGAAACAAGGGATTTCACATATGTACGTGATCTCGTAGATGGTTTATTACGAGCAGGATATTATAAATCTGCTATTGGTCAGGAATTTAATTTGGCATCAGGAGAGGAAACAAAAATTATAGATCTTGCAAATATGATAAATACCATAGTTGGAAATAAGGCTGGAATAAAATTTATCCAGAGAAGAAAATGGGATACGAAAAGCAGATTATTGGCGTCAGTTGAAAGGGCAGAGAAGCTTATACACTATAAGCCAATAACAAAATTTCAAGATGGTCTTGTAAAGACAGTTGAATGGTTTAGGGATAACTGGGAGAATATTGAGCAAAGCGCCTCCTTTGTCCCGGGAATATCATCAGCTGTTAGAGACAGATAGATGAAAAAAATATTAATAATTTTTGGTACCCGCCCTGAGGCTGTAAAGCTTGCTCCTGTGATTAATGAGCTACGATTATATAGTTCAAAATTTCAATCCGTTATCTGTGTTACAGCTCAGCACAGGGAGATGTTGGATCAGGTGCTTAGGGTTTTTGATATTTCTCCTGATTTTGATTTAAACATCATGAAAAACGGGCAAGACTTGTTTGATGTTACAACAAGTTCGTTAACCGGATTAAAGACCGTATTGAAGAAAGAGAAACCAGACTTGCTTTTAATTCAGGGAGATACTACTACTGCTTTTGTGGCAGGACTTGCCGCTTATTATTTAGGAATACCAATTGGTCATATTGAAGCCGGGCTGAGAACCTACGATAAATACAGCCCTTTCCCTGAAGAAAAAAATAGACATCTGTTGAGCGTATTAGGAGACTTACATTTTGCGCCTACAGAATGGGCTAAATCCAATCTTATAAAAGAGGGAGTGCCTGAAGAAAAAGTATGGGTAACAGGAAATACGGTTATCGATGCACTCCTCCTTGTTAGCAACAGGACAATAGCTGCAGAAAATGCTCTCCACTGGAGTATATATTTTGAGAAAAGATGGAACCTGCCACTGTCTCATGAAAAAAACTGCACAAAAACAATTCTGGTTACCGGGCATAGAAGAGAAAACTTCGGAAAAGAATTTGAAAATATATGTTATGCCTTAAAAGTGATAGCGAAAAAAAGAAATGATGTCAGGATAGTCTATCCTGTCCACCTTAACCCCAATGTACAAAAACCTGTAAAAGCTATATTAAATGGAAATCCTAATATAGTCCTTATCGAACCAATGGAATATGAGCCATTTGTATTTCTCATGAAACAGTCTTATCTCATTCTTACTGATTCAGGGGGAATTCAAGAAGAGGCCCCATCAATAGGCAAACCTGTACTTGTTATGAGAAATACAACAGAGAGACCAGAGGGTATAAAAGCTGGTACTGTCAAACTGGTGGGAACTGATAAGGAAGTTATAGTTAATAACACTTTGGAATTATTGGATAATAAAGAACTTTATGAAAAAATGTCAAAGGCAGATAATCCCTATGGAGATGGTAAGGCAGCGGAGAAGATCATGAAGGTTATCGATTCATATTTTTATTCAAAAATGTGAAGAGTCGATTACTTACATATTTTAAAAGAGAAAAATAGACTTGCTAGTCTTTTATTGAAAAAACCGCCATCCCGGTGATTCGGGATGGCGGTTTTTTTGTAAGTACGCTGGATTTTCTATTATTTATTCATCTTTCTTTTTGCAAATGCAAGCCCTACTAACCCGGAACCCAGGATAAACAGAGTAGAAGGCTCAGGGACAGAGTTGTTAGTCGTAGGAGGATAATCAGTATTAAGGGGTAAAAGTTTTGGGTATACAGGATCAAGAAAAACGACCATGTCATTGTAATCCCCGTCTCCGCCGCCATAGTAGTCTTCAAGGGCCAGAATAAATTCGTTGGGCTTCCAGGTAATAGGGTCGTTTGTGCCAATCTGTATGATGTCACCCTTACCCTGGAGGGTAACGATGTGGTCAAAACCGTCAATATTTAAACCGGTATCAGTATAAAAGATACAGTTTGTCTCACAATCTTTCTGCTGTGGGGTAGTGAAATAAAAGCCAAACAGATTATCGGGAAAGACTGTTCCCGTATTATTACCGTTCAGCCATACACTTCCATCAGACATAATAGATACTGTAGCGCTATCACCAATTGTGTCTGGTCCACTAAAGACCTCTACACTATTTGAGCCAAGATAAATACCGAAAGTGGTATACGGTGCAGATCCTGCATACTCTGCAGTTACTACAAAGTTAGATTCATTACCGGTGAAATACCAGTATGAATCCAATTCATCTGGTATACGTTCTGTTTCGGCATTAACACTGCTGTTTCCACCAACAGTTATACCATCCAAGATTTCCTGCAGACTCAGTTCGTAAGCCGTTGCACTTCCTGCTCCAAACACTAAACAACAAGAAAACAGTGATACTAAAAAAAACAGTAACATCTTTTTCATCTTTTTATCCTCCATTTTTTATTTATTTATAGATTTCTAAAGAAATGTTCAATTTTATTTTGATAGAAGCAATTACTATGCCAGATTTATAACCTGATGATTTTAAAGGATTGTGCTGAATAAAAGATATTGATTGAAGTTATAAAGTGTAAAATGAAACGACAATTAATAATTTTAAATGATTTTTAAATTTACACTTTTATAATATAAAATCTCTAACTTATTATTTTTAATTGTTTTTTTATTGTAAAATAGTAAATTTTATTAATAATTTTGATTGTCAATTAAATTTACACTATATTTTTAAATGCATTTTAAATTTACAATTATATTTCATAA
>CAYFXR010000036.1:0-9006 GCA_964347155.1 uncultured Nitrospiraceae bacterium
TTCAGGATCTGCCAGTATTAAGGCATCCCTGATGTTTTTCACCTGAATAATGGCATTTCTTGGAGAAAGCCAGATATGGGGATCTCCATTAATAATCCTGATTCCTTTACTTGTGTTCACTATTTTGAGCTCATTCCTGTCAACTGTCTTGTCCCTTTTTAGTTCCTGCAAAATGAGCTTATCTAACCATGTCTCAAGTGCAACACCGTTTTTAATAATAACCTGTGCCTCTGCAACTTTCTTCATATCTTCAGGACTCATCGCATATTCATGGGGACCGATACCTGAAGGAAGAAGATTGTTAACAATCGCGACATTTCCGACAATACTTTTGGTAAAGCTGTAAAGCGGTGCAATTGTTGTAAGTATTTTTAATTTATGGAAAGAAGTTTGAATGTCTTTCTTTTGAGATTCCTGAGGCAAATCCAATTCCTTTGGCTGACGACATGCAAAAATACAAACAATTAATATGATAATTCCCCAGAATATAAGCCCTCTGATTACTTTCACGGTTAAAATTATACCATAATAAATATTTTAAAGGATTAAAGGGTTCGAGGGTACAAGGGGTCAAGGAAATGCAATAGTTTTATAGTGCAGTGCAATAGAGCAAAGTGCGGAAGTGCAAAAGTAAAGAAACATGGTGAAACTACTGTGCTTTTGAGCTTTTGCACTTCTGTACTAATATGTGTGCTATCATTACTAAATATGAAATCTATTCAACCTTTTGCAGCGCTCAAACACAGAAATTTCAGGCTTTTCTGGTTCGGGCAAATAATATCCCTTACCGGGACGTGGATGCATCAGACCGCACAGGGCTGGCTTGTCTATACACTGACAGATTCCCCCTTTTTTCTGGGTTTGGCAGGAACTGCCGCATCATCACCGATTCTCCTTTTCACATTAGCCGGAGGAGTTATCGCTGACAGGTATCCCAAAAAGAAGATTATGCTCGCTGCGCATGTTGTCCTAATGTTTTTCGCCCTCACACTTGCAGTTTTAGTGGTAACGGAGATAGTAACTGTATGGCATGTACTCATTCTCGCTTTTTGTATCGGCACCGTGCATGCATTTGAAATTCCCACACGGCAGTCATTTATAATTGAATTGGTAGGCAAAGAAGACCTGCTCAACGGCATTGCTCTTAACTCATCTGCATTTCACGGCGCTCGAATGGTCGGTCCAGCTATCGCAGGTTTTGTCATGGGTTCCGTCGGTCTGGCTTCATGTTTTTTTTTAAATAGTGTGAGCTTCCTCGCTATCATCGCAGCTCTTGTTAAAATGCAATTTAAGCCTGTTCAGACAACATCACCACCAAAATCAGGAATAAGAAAATCATTCAAGGAAGGCATCGAATATGTCCGTCATAATCCCACAGTATATACCCTTCTCATATTGGTAGGCATAATCAGCTTTTTTGGTTTTCCCTATATTTCTTTTTTGCCAGTATATGCTCGTGATATTCTGAAAACGGGACCTGAGGGACTCGGCATATTAATGGGATGTGCAGGAGCCGGTGCATTTACCGGTGCAGTGGGCCTTGCAATTAAGGGGCATGTATCGAGGAAGGGTATTGTTATGGCACTGTCGGGTACAACCCTTTCAACAGCACTCATAATATTTTCATTCTCGAAAATCGTCTGGCTCTCGTATTCAATGCTTTTTCTCGTTGGAGTGGGTGCATTAAATCAGATTGTCAATGCAAACAATCTTCTTCAACTTACTGTACCGGATGAGTTGAGAGGGAGAGTAATGGGCTTCTTCACAACAATGTTTCTAGGCATGGCTCCCCTGGGAAACTTTACAATCGGCATTCTGGCACATTCTGTCGGTACACAATCTGCCCTTTTAACCGGTGCATGCTTTTGTCTTATCGGAACGTTAGTTATTCTATTAAAAAAACCTGATATATTAAAATTGTGAAATTTGCTTTCAGGCGGACTCTTTCTGTCATACTCAGGCTTGACCGCATTATTTTGGTTTTAACAGCTTCAGATAATTCCCGTTGCCTTATTAAGGACTTCTATCCTCTACCGCTACACCTCCACAATTAGGGCAGTAATAGTTAACAACCATTTTCTTCCCTTCTTCCAGTTCAGTCCTCCTCGTTCCGAGAGGTCCGAAAATACCAATTTCTACAATCAATCCCTGAAAATGCGAAGGCTGTTCTATGCAATATATACATTTCAACATTCTTATATTCTCACTCTCAATATATACTTATTATAATATTCGTCTTTTTTTCTAAAATCTTTAAAAGCTGTTTTAGGATGTGATCGCAATAATCAGCACATTCAAATTGTCTGCAAATAATCATTAATCTCGGAATGAATATTTTCTATGATATCCTTAATTGCTTCAACAAGGGATTTCATGTCTTCCCATTTAATATTGAAAACATATGAGTATATAACGTAATTACGGAAAGATAAGTATTTAGTGAGGACCTGAAAAAGCTCGGGTGGGAGGATTCCAATCTCTCCCGCCTTTATGAGAACCTTTTCATGCCATCCAGGAGCATCTCCTATGTCAAGTTTGTCGTATATGAGCATTTGCTTTAATATGTTTTCTACACCGCTGTAAATATTTACTAAAAAGGCAGCAATAGCCGCCTGCTCAGTGAGCGTGTATTCAGATTTGTCAGGTTTATACACAGATAATAATTCATTCAAAATTTTCTCAATATTATTAAACTCTTCTCCGCAGAAATGTTTCAGTTCATCTATTGTCATAGATTTTACCTCCCACTTCTTATCTTAAAATCTACTATTCAGTTTGCGAATTTTTTTCACCCAAATAATGCATTTGTGTTCATCTTTCTCAAATAGCATGCTACATCCTGCGTTTACCTATCAGAATTGAATATGATATCCTTAAAGTCGTCCAGATCTTATAATGGATATAAGAAGCCGCAGACCAAGTAAAAAAGCAACCGAAAACCCTATTACTCCTACAGTTGATAATCCAAATATTTTACCGCCGATATCAGATTGAACAAGCATTGATGAACCTATTATAGTAGCTGCAACTATCACACTAAAGGCAAGACGGTTGCTTGAACGGTCTATATCTCTTATTAACTTTTCCATGCCAATAGGATCAATTTTAAAGCTCAAGTCATCTCTTAGGGTTTTTCTTAGAAGTCTGTTCATCTGTCTTGGAGTATCAATTATGATATTACCGATTTCTGAAAAATTATCTCTTGTCTTATCAAATACCCTTTGAGGACTCATCCGACTTTTCACCAGTTTGGCTGCATAAGGCTCTGCAGCTGATACGGCATTGAAATTCGGGTCAAGTTGCCTGCCGATGTTATCAAGTATCAATATGGTTTTATTCATCAGTAACAGGTCTGAAGGCACCTTGAGTCCATGTTTTATCACTAGGTGCGTAAGTGCATCAAGATATTCAGGGAAGTTCACCTCAGATATTGTTATGTCATAAAGGGGTTCCAGGAGGTACACTAAATCAGCCCTGAACTCGCTCTTGAATTTATCTATATCCAATTCATCTGCCACAAGCCCAAGGTCTATGTACAGATCAATAAGACGGTCAAAGTTCTTATTCAAAACCGCCAGGAAAGCGCTGGCAATATTTTCCATCATGTCAGGCGTCAACCAGCCTACTATTCCATAGTCCATCAGACCTATCCTGCCGTCAGACATAACAAAAATATTTCCGGGATGAGGGTCTGCATGGAAAAAACCGTCTTCAAAGATCATCTTGAAATAAGCATCCACTCCCTTTTTTGCAAGTTCACTCCTCTCTATTCCAAAAGAGTCTATTCCCTTGATATCATCTATCCGTACACCCTCAAGTCTTTCCATAACAATAATCTTACCGGATAATAAATCAGTGTAAATAACAGGGATACAAATATCTTCGTTCTCTGCAAAATTCCTTTTGAATCGCTGTGCATTTTTTGCTTCTGCAACAAAATCCAGTTCTTTTTTTACAGACTTCGAAAATTCGTTTACGATCCCCTGGGGATCAAAAAATTTACTTTCAGGAATATATTTCAACATGAGACGTGCAATAACATTTAAAATAGCTATATCTATCTCTATGATTTCGCGGATATCAGGCCTTTGAATCTTCACTACTACTTTTTCTCCTGTTTTAAGAGTGGCATTATGAACCTGCGCAATAGAGGCGGCAGCTACCGGGACGTTATCAAATCCCGAAAAGATATCGTTCAATGATATGTGAAATTCGGACTCGATAGTCTGCCGGGCTTTTTCAGAAGAAAACGGTGGCACCTTATCCTGAAGCTTTTTGAATTCTTCTGCATATTCGTTTGTTATCAGGTCGGGTCTTGATGAGAGAATTTGGGCAAGTTTTATAAAAGAAGGGCCCAATTCACTAAATGCCATTCTCAATCTTTCAGGAACGGTGTGTCTCTCAACTTCCTGCCAGCGAGCAAAATATTTTATTCTTTTTCTGAGAGGGATGAATCGCTGAAGATTTATTTGTTCAATAAACTGTCCAAAACCATGTTTGAGGAAGACATTAACTATTTGTCTTATTCGGTTAATATTTTTATACGTGTACCAGAATCTTAAAAGGCTCGTTATAGCCAAAATCTCATAACTCCTTAGCCTGAGATGATTCCTCAAGTTTTTTGACCCTTGAAGAAAGGTTTGTCAATTTCTTTTCAAGCTTTTTAACATCGTCTTTTGTCGTGATATTTACTTTTTCAAGGGTCTTGTTTATCAGCTCTGTTATGCTTTTGCTTATATCCTCTTCTGATTTACTGAGCTTTTCCGAACATTCCTTCACAATTTTAGCACCCTGGCCTTTGCTTAATTCTCCCTTTTGAACGAGTTCATCAATCAGCTCCTTGAGTTTCTCCGGCACGCCAATCCCTGCCATTAATGCCTTACGTATAATTTCATTTATGTACATTTTCCCCTCCTCTCTTTACATTTCAAATTACAAATAAACTCCAATTCCGAAATTCCAAACCAACAATGATTTTTACAGATTTTTAGATTGTCTCAATTACTTCATTTTATTTTTGATAATATCGCTTACTGAGTTAATCGCCTTATCCAGTCCTGCTGCATCCTTTGTTCCGCCCTGAGCCATATCCGGCCTTCCACCGCCTTTTCCCCCGGTAACCGCCTTGAGGATTTCACCGGCATTAAAACGTGTAACAAGGTCTTTTGTAACCATAGATACGTAATATGCCTGCCCATCGAGTGTTGACCCGAGAACAACAACACCAGAACCGATCTTGTTTTTTAAGGTATCCGCAAGATTTCTCAATGCCTTCATATCTAACCCTTCGGTCTTATAAGCAAGAACCTTTACATTGTTTATCCTTGCAGTTTTCTCAAGAATTGCATCCACATTTCCGGCTACTGCCTTTTGCTTGATTCTTTCAAGCTCCTTTTCATGCTGTTTCAGGTCGTTGATAATTCTCTCCACCCGTTCTGAAACCTTCAGCTCATTTACTTTGAGCAGAGCAGCTGTCTTTCTTAATTCATTCTCCCTGGATTTGTTAAACTCAAGAGCTGTGAACCCTGTTACGGCTTCTATACGTCTTATGCCTGCAGCAACACTTCCTTCTGAAACTATCCTGAAAGAACCTATCTCTCCTGTTGCATGACAGTGAGTACCACCACAGAGTTCAGCAGTAAAATCACCCCCCCTTACAACTCTCACCCTCTCTCCATACTTCTCTCCAAATAGAGCTATCACTCCCCGTTCAATGGCATCATCAATAAATGTCTCTGATACGTCTACAGGCAGATTTTCGATAATCTTTTCATTTACAATATCTTCCACTTCATTCACTTCTTTATTATCCATTGCAAAGAAATGCGTAAAGTCAAATCTGAGTCTCTCCGGAGCAACAAGTGAACCAGCCTGTTTTATATGGTCTCCAAGGACGGCCTTCAATGCTGCATGTAAAAGATGGGTCGCTGTATGGTTGCGCATTATCGACTTTCTTCTATTCTCGTCCACTGATGCATGAACATCCATTCCCCTCTTAACTACTCCCTTATTTACAGTTCCGATATGAATCATTATATCATTGATTTTCTTTGTGTCCTTCACCTCAATATTTACATTATTATCCATTCTTATCGTTCCTTGATCTCCAACCTGGCCACCTGACTCAGCATAAAACGGGGTCTTATTCAGTACGATTTCCACTTCTTCTCCTTCTTTTGCCTCTTCAAAAAGTTCACCGTTTTTTATGAGTGCATTAACGATACTCTCTGTCTGTAACGTTGTATAACCGAGAAATTCTGTAGAGTCATACCGCTTTTTAACTTCCCTGTATACTCCTGAGACCTCTTCTTCTGAGCCGACCCATGATGCCCTTGCCCTTGTCTTCTGAAGCTCCATCTCCTCATGAAAACCATGATGATCTATTTTGAGTTTGTTATCTTCTGCAATATCCTGGGCAAGATCAAGAGGGAAGCCATATGTATCATACAGCTTAAAAAGTTCAGAACCGGGGATTGTATCTTTACCTGATGATTTAATCTCATCCATGCGTTTGTCCAGTATTGACATTCCTGCAACAAGGGTATGGGCAAATCTTTCTTCCTCGAATCTCAGAATCCTTTGACTCATTTGCGTATTCTCTGTCAATTCAGGATACGGTTCAGCCATCATGTCATAAACAGTATTCAGAATCCTGTAAAGAAAAGGTTCATCAATCCCAAGCATAAAACCATGTCTTGCCGCCCTTCTTACAATCCTTCTCAGCACATATCCCCTGCCCTCATTTGAAGGCATTAATCCTTCTGAAAGTACAAACGCAACTGCCCTTATATGGTCTGCGATTACACGCATAGAGACATTGGTCGAGGAATCTGTACCGTACTTTTTTCCTGAAATCTCTTCCACATATTTAATAATGGGAATAAAAAGGTCGGAGTCAAAATTGTTCACTTTACCCTGAAGAACTGCTGCAAGTCTCTCGATTCCCATACCGGTATCTATACTTGGTTTTGGCAGAGGAGACAACCCCCCTGAAGAATCCCTGTTAAATTGCATAAATACGAGATTCCATATCTCAAGATACCTGTCACAGTCACACCCGACTTGACAGCCAGGTTTGTCGCATCCCACCTCTGGCCCCTGATCGATCAGTATTTCGGAACATGGTCCGCATGGCCCCATATCACCCATCTGCCAGAAGTTGTCTTTTGCACCGAGTCTGAAGATTCTCTCCCGTGGTACGCCTACATTCTTATGCCAGATCTCATCAGCTTCGTCATCTTTTTCGTACACAGTAATCTGGAGCTTATCCTTTGGCAATTTAACCCATTCTGTTAAAAACTCCCAGGCCCATTCAGCAGCCTCCTTTTTAAAATAGTCGCCAAAGGAAAAATTGCCCAGCATTTCAAAAAACGTATGATGTCGTGCAGTCCTGCCCACATTTTCAAGATCATTGTGTTTACCACCAGCCCTGAGACATTTCTGTACCGTAACTGCTCTCTTATATGGTCTGATTTCATTTCCCAGAAAAACGGATTTAAACTGAACCATTCCTGCATTGGTAAAGAGAAGTGTGGGGTCATCCCTGGGAATAAGAGGCGAGCTTGGAAGGACTTCATGTCCTTTTTGCTTAAAAAAATCCAGAAATAACTGTCTTATCTGTTTGCTTTCCATATAGCCTTAAAAATGCATAAATATCAAGGAATTATTTTTTTTTGTTGGTATATAATATACTGTATTATATCAGTTTTAGGTATATATATTTAAACCCAAAAAATGCATTTACAATAATGCAGGCGTTGGAAAAAAATTTATTTCTCGATACCTTAGACGCAATTTCACCCAATCTAAGGTGAATATTTTTGTTCCACGCTATATGCATAATTTAATAATAGATCTATCGAATTAAATAAATTTTGTTACTATGTCTGCATTATTTGGGTAAAATAGCAGTAAATATGTATTCCACTCTTTGAAAAATTCTAAGCGACCCTTTTTCTTCGCTAACTTTCAAGCGTTCATCTAACAAAAACTAATTCCCAATCCTACCGTTTTCCTTTTTGCAAAGAACGTTAGCTTAAATACCCTTTAACCCTAATAATACATTTGATAGTGGCATAGGTGCCTGAAAAAGCTTTACCCCGTATAATGTTTGTACGGGGTTTAAAGCAACACATTTGAACATGCCATTTTGCAATCATAAAGGTATTATTTTATGCATAAAAGCTTTTATTGATTGCAAAATGGCATCTGGTAATTATGTTGCATTTTAAAAGATTTTGAAGGCATATATGCCACTTATTTGTATAGCTAACTGCATTATTTGGGTTAATTATATATAATGGTAAAGGAGTGAAAATGTTCTAAATCCTCATGCTTCACCAAAGAAAGTAGTTACAGTATTAATCCGGAAAGGAATGCTTACAGTTGGACACAAACAGCAACGAATTTATTTCCATATCCTCAATCTTGCCAGACTCATCACCCAGGAAATCTCCCTTATGAAAGACCCCAAAAACCCGCGACAGGCATTTGAGAGACAGAGCAAATTATTGAGGGATGCATTTGTTGAAAAAAAGTAGTTGATATTGTAAGATAAAAGTAGTATATTAGTAGTATGAAAGTTAAGACTTCTATAACCCTTTCAGAGGAACTTGTACACAGCATTGATGAATTGCTTGGTAAGCAAAAAAACAGGTCAGAATTTATTGAGAAGGCAGTAAGAGATTATATTGAAAGACAAGCTCAAGAAGAAAGAAATTTGAAAGACCTTGATATTCTCAATAAAAAGGCGGATAAGCTTAATACAGAAGCAGAGGATGTACTGTCTTATCAAGTAAAACTATGAAGAGAGGCGACCTTTACCGGGTATATAAAGGCTCTTCCCATGACCCCAAAAAATTTCGTATATTTGTAATAGTAAGCCGCCAGGTACTTATTGATTCAAAATATTCAACCGTTATCTGTGCTCCAGTTTATTCGAGCTATGACGGACTGTCAACTCAAGTTAAAGTTGGCATTGATGAAGGATTAAAACATGATAGCAGC
>CAYFXR010000037.1:0-4114 GCA_964347155.1 uncultured Nitrospiraceae bacterium
AATCGGGTCAGCTCTTAAAACCGCGATAGAAAAGATTACTGGTCCGATTCAATTCTTCGTAATGGAGGATTTCGGTGAACGCCCGATTGACTTCCCTCAAGCTATCGAAGATGCCATCAAGGCCGCAGACGTCAGTATATATGCTGCCCAGGGAGCCGAAGGAGAACTCCAAACCTTCCGAATGCAAATGCTTAAAGCAATTGAAGCCAATGCCAAGCTTAGGCATGCTCACATGATTGGAATTACACCGCAGATTATGAAAGACGGGATGTGCAGCGATTACAAAGAAATCCATAGGATTAGTAAGTTAGTTTATGATAAGGTTAGAAACGCGGGCAAAATTAAAGTTGTAACTGAAAAAGGAAACAATTTTGTTGCTGAATTTAGTCCGCAACTCAAATGGATTATCAGTGATGGCATTATCGGCCCAGGCCACTGGAAAAATCTCCCCGATGGAGAGGTTTTTACATCACCCCTCAATATCAATGGCAAGGTCATTATCGATGGTTGTCTTGGTGATTTTTTTGCCGAGAAATATGGTTCTCTTGAAAATACGCCGATCATCATTGAAGTTGCGGAAGGCCGGGCTATAAAGAAAAGTATCCAATGCTATAATGAGCAACTACAGCAAGAATTCTCCAAATACCTTTTTGAGACTGATGAAAACAGCAACAGAGTGGGTGAATTTGCAATCGGTACGAATACTGGTCTTACCGAATTGATCTATAACCTGCTCCAGGATGAAAAGTTCCCTGGCGTACATATTGCCTTCGGAAGTCCCTTACCCAGCAAAACCGGGGCTAAATGGGATAGTAAAGCGCATGTTGACGGTGTAATCAAGAATACAAGTGTTTACGTAGATGGCGAAATGATTATGGACAAAGGTGAATTTTGCTCTGGACTACAGTTGTGAGGCCTGTTTGCCCAGCATGCACTGCGAGACCAAATAATCACTTCCCTCTGAGCATGCCATTGCGATGGTGATTCGCTCGATAGCATAGATAATCCTCATGTTCTACCAATGAGCCTTTTGAACACTCGGTCCTTTTCATAAGGACTGATGTGGCTACGTCTAACCGCTTCTTTCAGCACAGCAATTATCTTATCATAGGTCTCCCGGTCAACAGGATAAGGTGTCGCATCTTTTCCGCCATGGGCAAACGAATATCGAGCGGGATCCTCATAGGAAGGCTCGGCCCCGTAGATGACTTCCCCAACAAGCGCCAAAGCGCGAACAGTCTTTGGCCCGACACCTTGAATGGCTAAGAGCTTTTCATAATTCTCAGGCTGTACATCACAGACCAATTGAAGAACTTTCTCCAAATAACGGCTCTTTGAAAAATCTTCATTTACAACCGGGTACCATTTGAACTCCGTATCTTCCAATTTCAATAGGGTCAACTGCTCCCTTTGGTATTTCATGCTAACCATTTTGCTAAGATTGGATGAGTGCTTCCGGAGAATCTCGATATCTTTCATTAGTGAGCTGTAGCCTGATGAGACAAATTCAACGCTCAGTTGTCTTGTGTTTTCACTTTCACGAGCAGTAAGATTCAACAATCGCTTCTGCTTAACAGGAGCGACAATACCTGTATGAGGTTCACAGACGAGGTCTTGAATATTCTCTGAAAACCAATGATATCGCCTTGCCGAGGCATTGGTTGCGTTCATGCCCTGTTGGACTACTGCCCAGCTACCGTTTTTCGAAAAGAGTAAGCTGTGGTGATAGATTTGATAACCATCCTGGATAAGAGAATTGTCTACCTTTGCACTCATTCGTGAATTGTACACCAAATTGTCAACACACTCACCCGGTAAACTCAGCTTGTCTCCCCAAGAAGTTATCTCTTCGGGTGTTCTCCGAGAGGTCTTGCCTTTTCCGCCACAGATAAATATACCCAATTCTTTCTCTCGGCCTCGAATCGCTTCCTTTAAGGCGGCGGTCAGGATCGTTGTCAGGCCGGACGCATTCCAGTCAAAAGCAAGGACTGTGCCTAACGATTGGAACCATACAGGATCTGCTATTCTCCGGATAAACTCATTCGGGCCAAATTGCTCTACGAGTACCCGTGTCATTTCCCTACCCAGCTTGACCATCCTCTGAAATAACCATCTTGGACAGGTGCCTGTGTCTAAAGTAAATGTGGCGATTCCTCTTTTCATAAGTTCCAGTTTACCTTTGCACCATCATCAAGTCAATTTCTGGAAAACCAGATACTGTGGTGGCACATTATCAGTCAGCCATATTCCGCTGCTTGATAGAAAAAACTCATGCCCATCCAGGTGCATCTGCCCTGATAAAACCTCTAATACTATTGGTTTTCCATGCCTCTGCCCAACGTTCCGTGCTGTTTTCGCATCCGGCGAAAGATGTACATCCTGCCGGTTACCTTTAGTTAACCCGTTAGCACGTATCGCTTTTAAACTCCTTACGGCCGTGCCGTGGTAAAGCACATCCGGCGGTACTGCTGGGCTGTAGCCTAGATCGACCGCAATAGAATGCCCATAGTTCGCCCGAATCCTAAGGCCGTCTTCACTAAAAGAGAAGCGCTGCTTGTCGTTTTCTTTGACAACCTTATTGAACTCATCCCGAGTTATCTTAAAACCGCTTCGTCCAGCCTCAGCAAGCAACTCTGAAACACCAGCCCATCCACCTCTGTCTAACTTAATGTCAATACTATCCGGTTGATGTCTCAGAACATAACTTAAAAACTTGCTTATTCGCTTATGCCTTCGTTTATCCATATCCAGTTGATTCTATATATACATTTGGGTACTACACAAATTCTTGTGCATAAAACAAATGCCCTGGACACCTACAATCAGAAGCACCAAAACCAGGCACAGTCGGTTCAAACATGCCGCTGAGTTTGTTTGCTAATTGACATTCAAGCTCGCGCGGTCCAGCAATTGTAATCGCCCCGAGCATCTCCGCCCTGGCTGAGAGATAATCAATATGCCAGCGTAGAGTCTTTTTCTTCCTGTTGTGACGTTCAAGTCGTGCTGATAGATTCCGTTGAGCACTTCCGACATAGAAGTACGCTCCCTGTCGAAAACAAAACCTTCCGAGCCTACCTATTCGAATTGACCAGTCCTTTGGCATATAAAATACAGCAATGTATACTCCTGCATCCACATCCATTATTCTGGTTAACACCCTCGTAATTCCAAACAAAACGTAAAAAGCCCAACTCATTCACACATAGCCCGTGAGTATTGCTTCTTCGTCTATGAATCAGTAACTGTTGACTCGCACCTTTTCATACTTTAGATTTTCTTGCGGAACCGGTTCTCTTTTCTCTGCTGGATACCCAACAGCGATAATCGATTCAACCTTCATATGCCCGGGCATATTCAATAAGTCTTTAATATAGTCCTCGGAAGTTGTGTCTTCATCAAACATCCTATTCCTTATTTGTATCCAACAACTGCCCAAGCCAATGGATTGTGCTACCATCTGGACAAGAATCGATGCAATAGAGCAGTCCTCAACCCACACATCGCTTTTCTTTCCATCAGCACAAATAACAATACCAAGTGCTGCACCCTCCAAGAATATTGCCCCGTGTGGCTTGCATTGAGCCAGTTGCTTTAGAAATTCCCGGTTATCCACAAAAATAAATTCCCACGGGTCAAAGTTCCTTGAAGATGGCGACCGCAAGACAGCTTCCTTTAGTATCTCAATCTTATCCGGCTCAATGCTCTTGTCGTTGTACTTTCTGATACTTCTTCTGTTTCTTAGCAATTCAATCATATCTTTCCTTTATCCAATTCACACTCAATTTCTCTTCGATTAAATCCTATTCTTAATTCTATTTCCTCACAGCCTGCCGTCAACACATCTTCTCTTCATATCCCTCATCATCGCCCTATACCATTGTCGCCTGAACCACTTGTCTATCTTCGTTCTTTTCTTGACCGGAATGGTACCGAACTTAACCTTATCAATAGCTCGTTCAATCTCAGCCTGCCATTTGCGCCGCAGTAGCGCAGCAAGTTGAGCATCACTACCAATAGTTATGGATTGTTCTTCCATCGCAATCACCATTAAGAGCGACTCTTCAATAACTGAGAGTCGCTCTATTTCGCGTATTTAACTAATAGTCAAAATCAG
>CAYFXR010000038.1:0-12496 GCA_964347155.1 uncultured Nitrospiraceae bacterium
GCGTTCAGTCCTGAAACAGACCGATAAAGAAACAATCACGGGGCGCTTTTTCTTGGTTCGTTCTTTTTTGCGGAAAAAAGAATGAACCCGTCGTGTGGGGGGCGGAACCCCACATTTAAAAAAATATAACAAGACATTGCAGATGGGACAAGAGCCCTGCGGACCTTTTTCGGCTTTTGATATTTTTTCATTGTCAATCGTCATTTTCTCTGCTAATATCATGCAGGGCTCTTGCCCCTGAATTTCACGTTATCTGTAAGAAAAACAATAAAAAATGGCATAAATTTGCTATGATATGAAAAAAGGCTGGAGGCATTAAGATGTCATACAAGGTCAGTATTGTAATTGAAAAAGATGAGCATGGATATTATGCATTCGCACCGGAACTCGAAGGCTGTCAGACTCAAGGGGAGACGATAGACGAAGTAATGGCCAACATAAAAGAGGCCATCGAACTTTATTTAGAGACGTTATCAGAAGAAGAAATTAAGGAGGCAACAAGTAAAGAAATTCTGACAACGACTTTAGAGGTTCAGGTTGCCTAAGCTTCCGGGGCTTACTCCTCAGGAGGCCGAATCAATGCTGCTCAAATCTGGATATGAATTTAACAGAAGCAAAGGCAGCCATAGGATTTATATCAAGGGGACAAGACGAATTGTGATTCCTTTTCACGCAGGCAAAACCTTACACCCCAAGATCGTCAAGCAAGTTATCAAAGCAGTAGAAATAATAGATTAATGTAGAACGACCAGGGGTCAGGTACCGACAAAGGACACTTATTTTAGGGGACAACATGGCAAGACCTTTACGTATAGAGTGAATAGTGTTTCGGTACAAATAACAATTGACACTATATGCATAAAATGCTAAATTAATGCATAAGGAGGTCGGTTATGAGAACAACACTTGATTTGCCGGAAGATTTACTGGAAGAAGCAATGAAGACTACTCAGATTCAAACAAAAACGAAAGTTATTATTACAGCACTCGAGGAATTAATAAGAAAATCGAAAATATCTGAATTGAAAAAATTTAAAGGAAAAGTAGATTTAGCCATTGACCTGGACGTTATTAGAGGACGTCAATGTCGGTATTAGTTGATACTTCTGTTTGGATAGAGTATTTCAGAAACAAAGATAGCCTTGAACGGCTTGATTTCATAATAGATGAAAACTTAGTGGTTACTAATGTCTTAATCCTTGCAGAGTTAATACCTTTTCTGAGGTTTAGCAAACAAAAGAAAATTATAGAGCTTCTGCAAAATATTAATAAACTTCAACTCACTATTAACTGGGATGAAATTATTGACTTTCAAGTGAAGTGCTTAAAAAGAGGTATCAGCGGAGTCGGCATTCCTGACTTAATAATTGCCCAGAACGCTAAACAGAATGATTGTGAAATATATTCAACAGATAAACATTTTGAATTATTGAAGAACATTATAAGTGTTAAAATTACAACATAATAGAATGACCACTTGTTTTTCCTTATTTTTCATTAATAATTCTATTGACATATATGCATAATTAATACATATTAATACATATGAGAACAACATTAAATATAGACGACGACATAATTAAAAAAGCGTCCAAGCTTACCGGCGTGAAAGAAAAAACATCTTTAGTGAGATTAGGGCTTGAGGCATTGATTGCTCGTGAAAGCGCGAGAAGACTTGCTGAACTTGGTGGAACGGAAAAGTCAGTTAAACCTGTTCGAAGAAGAAGAATTTCTCGCAATTAAGTATGGTTCTTGTAGATACCTCGATCTGGATATCTCATTTTAAAGAAACAAACCCCCATCTCAAGAAGTTGCTGCTGGATGAAGCCGTAGCTAGTCACCCATTTATTATCGGTGAATTGGCTTGCGGTAACATCAAAAATAGAAAAGAAATATTATCTTTACTCAGAGCGCTTCCACAGGCACAGGTTGCTGAGGACAGCGAAATTCTTCAATTTATTGAGCATAAAAAACTTATGGGACTTGGGATAGGTCTTATCGATGTTCACTTGTTAGCATCTTCATTATTAACAAGCCTTCCATTATGGACTGCTGACAGAAGATTACGCACAACTGCATCAAAATTGAATATTTTATATAAATAAAAAAGATAATCAAGCATTGGTCTCGAATGCAAGCCAGCGTGACGGTGGACATTTTCAAGCCCAGACCTCAAGCAGTGACTTCTAGACTTGCACTCTCCATTAAATCCTGTATAATCTGAATTAAGTAAAGAACAACAATACCGATGCGGTACCATCGTAACCGTTTGGGCATAAGAGGAGGTTTAACATGTCAAAAGATAAAAAGATATTGACAAGCAACTTTGGAACGCCGGTCTATAACGACCAGAACAGTTTGACAGCGGGGAACCCGGGACCTGTCCTGATGCAGGACGTTCATCTGCTCGAAAAGCTGGCTCATTTCGATCGCGAGCGCATTCCTGAACGTGTCGTCCATGCAAAAGGTGCTGGGGCTTACGGGTATTTCGAGGTCACCAAAGATGTCACAAAGTACACGAAAGCAAGGTTTCTTTCAAAGGTCGGCAAACGAACCGACCTTTTTGTGCGTTTCTCCACCGTAGGCGGTGAAAAGGGTTCTGCAGATGCCGAGAGAGATCCCCGCGGCTTTGCAGTGAAGTTTTACACTGAAGACGGGAACTATGACATGGTGGGCAATAACACACCAGTTTTTTTCATCAGGGACCCGCTTAAGTTTCCTGATTTCATTCATACGCAGAAGAGACACCCGGTTACCAACCTTAAGGACCCGGACATGTTTTGGGACTTTCTCTCGCTTACGCCTGAATCCATACACCAGGTGACTATTCTTTTTTCAGACAGGGGTACACCCAGGAGTTATCGCCACATGAATGGATACAGCAGCCATACCTTTATGTGGTACAATGACAAGGACAAATATTTCTGGGTGCAGTACCACTTCAAAACAGAACAGGGCATTCAGAATTTTACGCGTGATGAAGCAGACCGGATGAAAAGCACAGACCCGGACCACGCCACACGTGATCTCTTTAGTGCAATAAAGCAAAAGGAATACCCTTCATGGCGTGTGGAAGTTCAAATCATGACGCCGGAGCAGGCTGAGAAATATCGCTTTGACCCCTTTGATATTACAAAAGTCTGGCCTCATGCCGACTATCCTCCCATCACCATCGGCCGCATGGTGTTGAACCTGAACCCCGAAAGCTATTTTGCCGAGGTGGAGCAGTCTGCTTTCTCTCCTGCTAACTTTGTCCCGGGGATAGGTCCATCGCCCGATAAAATGCTACAGGGGCGTTTGTTCAGTTATCACGACACCCATCGGCACAGGCTTGGTCCTAACTACCACCTTCTGCCTGTCAATGAATCCAAAGCAAGCAACACGAACAACTATCAGCGTGACGGTTTTATGAACTTCGGAACTTCAAATATCGGTTATCCGAACTACTATCCAAACAGTTTCGAAGGCTCAGCACCTGATCCCAAGGCAGGGGGTCCAGATATTCCGGTTTCAGGACAGGCTGCACGCCAAGAATACATTCACCCGAACGATGATTTTGTGCAGGCTGGAGATCTTTACCGGAAAGTAATGACAGAAGGCGACCGCACTAACCTCATTGGAAATATTGTCGCTCACCTGAGAGGCGCCAAGAAGCGTATCCAACTCCGGCAGACAGCCATTTTCTATAAAGCAGACCCCGATTATGGCAGCCGTGTGACAAAAGGACTGGGACTGGATCTGAAAAAGGTCAAATCACTGGCTAAGATGTCACAGGAGGAGCGGGTCAAGACCACGCAAAAATGAGCAGATAACCTGTTGCATTTATGAGAAAATACCCGTTACGTGAAATTCCGTCACTGTTCAAAACGTTTTATAAGTTCACCAAACAACTCAAGAACATAGACAAAGACTATTTGAATTGACTGGCCATAGAAGGGTGACTAACATGGAAAGGCCAGTGATGAGATTGTCAACAAGTTGACGAAAATATTTTTTTAAAAATACTGTATTCATTTCAAATGTAATAGTTCTAGATAATAATATCTAATAATAACAGCTAGTTAAGACCTCATTCTTCATATTTTCCTTAAATTCAATCAACAACAAATACTTCTGGTAAGGATTTTGCTCAACATGGGATTGTGGCTGCACTTGGTATGCCCAAATAATGAATTGTACGGGTAAAAGAGATTCTCATGGAATGCAAGACTGCTAATAACATCTCATTAGTAAAGACAAAGAGTGGAAAATTCTCAATCAGGATAACGGATGAAGAGGGGTTGGTAAAGAGCCTTCACAGCCTCTATGATCCCGAGGAAGAGGCGAGAAAAATTGTTGATTCATTTCAATATGACGGCAGGGGAATTCTGGTTGTTTTAGGGCTCGGGCTTGGTTACCACCTAAAAGAGCTTAAGCAGAAATACCCTCATGCAAAGATTGTTGTTATTGAATCGGAGATGGAGATATATAACCATGCAATTGAACACGGCAAGCTCTCTTCAACAGAAGAGGGGGTTGATTTTATCATTGGTATTTCGCCGGCCGATGCTCTCGGAAAGATCACTAAAATCCAGATAGTGAGCGGGATACCGTCTCTTGCGGTGTTTCCTCTGAATTCTGCTGTTTCATCATTTCCCGACTATTACAAACCCATTCTTGCCAGGCTGAAGAAAGCGGTATCATTAAAGCTATGGGAAAGACTCAGGTATCCCAAGTTCACGGAAGGCAGGCTCAGGATAGCAATGATAGACTTCGGATACTTCCTGACGAAAGAGGTGAAAAAGGCCCTTAACGAACTCGGTCATTCAGTGATTAATATACCGATACAAAAGGAAAAGGAAGGAGAGATGGTTTTGCAGCGTCTGATTGAGGCTGTAATTGAGTTTAAGCCTGATTTCATCCTTACGATAAATCATCTGGGTTTTGATGAGGATGGGGTGTTGACCTCATTTTTTAAATCGATAGAGATGCCTGTTGCGTCGTGGTATGTTGACAGTCCATCTCTCATTGTAAAGGCATTTGATAAAAATGTTTCGCCCTATGTTTCCATGTTCTTATGGGACAGGGGATACATAGAAAAAATAAAAGATGCAGGTTTTGAATCTGTCACGTACCTGCCCCTTGCTACGGATGAGAAGGTTTTCAAACCCATGCAATTGAAACAGCGTGTGAAGAATAAATACAGGGCTGATGTTGGTTTTGTTGGCAATTCCATGGTTGCATCCACAAAAGAAAAGTTTGAAAAAGTTCCGGAGAAGTTTCACCCCTTTATTGAAAAAACAGCGCTGCAGTTAAGTTTTACAAGGATAAAATATGATGAAGTGTTAAAGACTGTATATGAAAGTGGGTTAAAGGATTATGGTGCTCTTACCGATAGACAAAGTCTTGACCTGGAGGCTGCAGTTCTCTGGAAGGCAACTTTATTATATCGTCGTTCCTGTATTGAAAACCTAAAGAATTTTAATCTGCATATCTACGGAGACGGGGGATGGAAAAGTTTACTTGATGACAGTTACCGGATAAAACCTCCGCTTAACTATTATAAAGATCTACCGGATTTTTATAATGCCTGTAAGATAAATTTTAATGCCACACATTTGCAAATGGGTCAGGCTGTCAATCAGAGGGTCTTTGACGTTCCTTCATGCGGAGCTTTCTTACTGACTGACTATCAGGAAAGTCTTGAGGAAATCTTTGAAATAGGAAAAGAGCTGATAGCTTATAAGGATAAGGGTGAAATATCGGAACTTGCAGATTTTTATCTTAATAATCCGGAAAAAAGAAGCGCTATTGCAAACAGTGGGAGAAAAAGAATATTGAAAGAGCATACATATACACACAGACTCAGAGGTTTAATTGAATTTATGAAAAGGAGTTATAGGTAATTAACCCCAAAAATGCATTTAAATAATGCGGACGTTGGGAAAAAATTTATTTATCGATACCTTAAACGTAATTTTAATCAATGTAGGGGTGTATATTTTTATTCAAAGCCACATGCATAATTTAATAAAAAAATCATCGAGTTAAATAAATTTTTGAGCAATGTCTGCATTATTTGGGTTAAAGGTTCTATATCAGTCAATTGATTGACAGTTATCGATTTGTTTTAAGGGATGATGATTTTGAAGTTACATCAAGATTAATTTCCAAAATTCTGATTTAATATTTAAAATCGTTTAGTTATGTACTTCGCCTTCCTTTAAGCTGCATATTTCCAAATTTTGGCAAGCTATTTGCTTTTATAAAGCAGGATAGTTTTATATAGGGATTTTTTATCTAAATAATGCAGGGGCGATTTGACCTCAAAAATTTATATGACACATAAAATTCTCATATTCAACTGGCATGAAGGGTATATACATCTTTTAGCAAAGACTGGTTATCAGTTTGATGTTGCAGAGGTGACGAAAGGCGGCCATTACGGCTGGATACAGGAGTTTCGGCCTGTTCAGAATAACTGTCGTCTTATATCAGAAATAGAGGCATTATCCCGGCTGGAGGCAGGACTCTATGATATGGTTATCTGTCAGAACCTTGATGATCTTACACTTGTTTATCAATATCCGATACCGAAGATTCAGGTTTTTCATACCAGGTTTTCCTTAATGACGGCACGTTGTACGGATGATGAAAAGAACCAGTTGCGCGAAAAATTAGAAAGACTCATTGATGTACTGGATAATATCACGCTCGTTTTCGTATCCCGAAGCAAAATGGAAGAGTGGGGGGGCAGTGGTAAAGTCATTTTACCCGGTGTTGATCCCGAGGAGTATAAAGGATATAAAGGGAATATTGAAAAGGTGCTGAGTGTAGGAAACTCGGTTAATGAATTAAATCTGAAATATTTTGAAGAAAGGCTGAAAGGTGTACCTTTTACCATCCTCGGTGATAATACGAGTTTGTCAGAATCATATTTGCCTGTAAATTGGGCGGAATATAAGAGTTATTTACAAAGTCACAGAGTATACATGAACCTGTTACAGGAAGGTTATGATGACGGATACAACCTGGCAATGCTTGAGGCAATGGCTACCGGCATGCCTGTTGTTTCCATTGCAAACGCAACTTCTCCCCTTATTAACGGTGTTAATGGATATATATCACAGGATGATGATTATTTAAGGGACAGGATATGTGAGTTATTTGGAAATCTTTCCCTGGCTGAATCAGTCGGAAGAAACGGGAGAGAATTTATTATTGATAAATTTCCAATAAACACATTTATAGACAGCTGGAGAGAAGTCATTGAGAATGCCCAGCGTTCAAATAAAAATATTTCAAAGAAAGATCTTGAAGCCTCTACATCTATAAGGGAAAAGGGCTTACTTGACAATCATCCATTAAATCTCAGCAGCAGAATATTTCCTGTGCACTACCAGTCATACGAATCTGTTTTTGAAAAAAATATGTCGATAATGAAGGAAAAAAACCCGCATGTAGCAGAAGCTGTAATAAGCCAAAAGAAAGGAGATTCGCTGGAGATAATTTACAGCAGAAACAATTTGCCTTCTCTCAGGACAAGGAATACTACTTTACATAGTCTGTATGATCCTGAAAATGAGGCAAAGGCCTGGGTGAGACATTATAAAGAAACAATAAGAGACGCTTCTTTACTTTTTGTTTTTGGCTTCGGGCTTGGATATCATTTATTGGAACTATGTAAAACTAGCGATAAAGAGATAAGAGTTTTTGAGCCAAGGGTTGATATCCTGAGGGTGGCTTTAAAGACGGTTGACTTAACCTCGATTCTTTCAAAGATCAAAATTCTCATGGATGGGGGCGTCAAATTGTGTGAAAGCAAGGTTGCGATCCTGGAGCATAAACCATCCGTGAGACTGAACAGAGATTTTTTTGAAGATGTAAAAACCAAATTAAGGTCACTGGAGTTTA
The DNA here is from genome assembly GCA_964347155.1 of uncultured Nitrospiraceae bacterium. Classification (GTDB taxonomy): domain Bacteria; phylum Nitrospirota; class Thermodesulfovibrionia; order UBA6902; family UBA6902; genus CAYFXR01. Next base: position 7,894 of record CAYFXR010000038.1, read on the forward strand.
TCCGAAAAGGCTTGAAAATCCTTGTTGTCGGGCCAATATACGGAGGGTCGCTTCCCATTGCCCGGTATTGTTCCTATTCTCTCAGGAAAATGGGTCACACAGTCGAATTTATAGATAACAGCCAGTTTGATAATGTGCTGATGTATGTTAAAGATATAGCAGCAAATAAGACACGTTATCAACAACTTTTAAACGCGTTATACAATTTTCTCTCGGAAACTGTTATCGCAAGGTGCGAGGCATGTAAACCTGATCTTGTCTTTGCGCTTGCACAGGCACCTCTATCAACAGATTGTCTTGAGAGACTGAGAAGGCAAGGTATTCCAACTGCGTTCTGGTTTGTAGAAGACTTCAGGTTTATGGACTACTGGAAGAGAAGTGCCAAATATTATGACTACTTTTTTACCATCCAGAAGGATGAACTTTATCGTGAATTAGAAAAGGAGGGGATAAAAAATTACCATTATCTTCCTACGGCTGCCTGTCCGGATATCCATAGGCCAAGTGAACTAACCGTGGAAGAAAAAAATTATTACGGCAGCGATATCTCCTTTGTAGGTGCAGGATACTACAACAGGAGGCATTTTTTTAAGGGACTGCTTGATTTCGATTTTAAGATATGGGGGACTGACTGGGACATGCATTCAGCACTTGCAGGATGCATTCAAAGGTCAGGTGCAAGAATAGACACGGAAGAAATAGTGAAAATATTTAGTGCTGCAAAAATAAATATCAATTTACATTCATCTACGTACCATAAAGGAGTAAATCCTTTCGGTGATTTTGTCAATCCCAGGATGTTTGAAATAATCGGTTGTGGAGGATTTCAGCTTGTGGATAGACGTTCTGGACTGGAAGGAATGTTCGAGGAAAACGAAGAAATAGTCTTATTTGATGATCTTGACGACTTGAGGAATAAGATTACCTATTATCTTAATAATCCTGAAGAAAGAGGCAGAATAGCAGAAAGAGGAAGACAGAGGGTTTTGAGAGAACATACGTATATAAACAGGATGCAGGAGATGTTGGAGTTTATTGTAGAAAAGGGCTATCAACCACCTGTTCGGAGCGAGGAAGGAGAAGACGTACAGAGTTTGATTGAGGAAGCAGGCGAAGATACCGGGCTTGGAAAATATTTATCTCAATTTTCAAAGAAAGGTAAAGTAGACATTTATGATATTGCGGAGAAAATAAAAGCCGGAGAAGGAGATATATCGAAGACAGAGACTCTGTTTCTTTTAATGAACGAATTTGTGAGTTAACATGAATAATGCAGACATTATTCAAAAAATTATTTTTTTCGTAATGCCTGCATTACAGTAAATATTTTTAAATGCATTTTTTGGATTATAAGATATGAAAGAGATTCTTATTATAAATCTTACCCGTATGGGTGATCTTTTACAGACAACACCTTTATTGGCTGGTCTGAGGGAAAAATGTCCTGATTCAAAGATTACACTTCTTGCTAATTCCTTATTTGCTGAAATATGTAAAAGAATTCCATTTATTGACGAACTTATTGTTTTTGACATGAAGAATTATCGAGAGAGACTGATCGAAAAACGATATACGCTGGTGGAGAATTACAGATTCATGGAAGGGCTTATCGACCAGATTAATCAAAAGGAATACGATCTTGCTATCAATGTAACGCATTCTCCTATCAGTGCTATATTAATATCTTTAGTCAGGACAAAGGAAGCAAGAGGTTTTACAATTGATTCTGAAGGTCACAGAATTATAAAACACCCGTGGATGAGATATTTTTTTAATGTTGTTCCAAACAGACATTACAATCCATTCCATCTTGTGGATATGTACATAAAAATAGGGGGTGTAATACCAAACAGAAAGGGATTATTTTTTGAAGTGATAAAAGAAAGTGAGGAGAAAGCTTTACTTTTTTTAAAGAAAGAGGGAATCCTGGAAGATGATATGCTCATTGGACTCCATCTTGGTGCGAGCAAGAGTGATAAAACATGGCCAGTAAAATCTTATGCTGCACTTGCTGATCTGATGTATCAGGCTTTTAGCGCAAAAATATTGGTTTTTGGGTCTCCCAGTGAGGCAGATTTGGCTGAAGAATTTAAAATATTAACTAATGCACCGCACATGAATCTTGTAGGTAAAACCAATCTTGAAAGACTTGCCTCATTGCTCAAAAAATGTACACTGTTTATAACGAATGACACAGGGCCGCTTCACATAGCAACTGCCGTTCATACAAAAGTTATAGACATATCCACTGCAAATGTACATTTTATGGAAACCGGACCATATGGTGAAGGCCACTATGTCATACAGGCAGATCTTCCATGCGTACCCTGTGGTTTTGATGTAAAATGCAATGACATGAAATGCAAGTCTATAATTACACCCGATGCTGTTTTTGAAGTTGTTAAGGATGCTATTAAAGGGAAGTGTCTGGATTACAAACCTGATTCTCGAATATGGAGAGATATACAGGTTTACAAATCGCATTTTAAGGACGATGGACTTTTAGGATTTTATCCGCTTATTAGACGTCCTTTAAGAAAGGACATCTTATACCGTATTCTCTACAGGCATGTCTGGAACATGGGATTCAATCCGGTAAATGAAAAGATGAACACGGCCTTTGAGAAGATATGTGATGAGATATCTTCTTACTACACATTGGATCTGATTCACGAGATTATTTCCTCAATACGTAAAGAAATAGATGCCCTTTTAAAACTTACACGTTTGGCAGAAGAAGGATTAAACCTTGTCAATCTTATTGCAGAAGAGTCTGGTAGAGATAATCTGGATGTTCGTAAGATAAAAGAGATATGGAATAAAATAGAACCTGTTGACCACGAAATGGAACTGATAGGTTATGCCAACACCTGTTTTCGGCCCTTTATTTCAGTTTTTCAATATGCAAAAGAGTCACTAGATGGTAATGAATTGGATAAACTGGCTGAAAGTTCGGGCAATATATATAAAGGTTTAGCAGGCAATTCTTTGAATATGCTGCAGTTGATGAAACGGCTGATTCCTTTTCTTGAATCAGCATCATATGAAAAGGAGGAGAATAAAAAGCCGTCATTCATTATCAGTTAATAGTTATTCAGAAATACATATAACGTATAACTTATAACAGTTTTCTAGAAAAGGGAGGGAAAAATGAATGAAGTGAAAAAAGAGACTGAAAAAATTGAAATTCTCAGGGCGATAAAAGACAGTATTGAGGATGCAAGATATACGGTAAGGGAAATGGCACAGGTATTTACTGACAGCGTTCAGTCCTTAAGATTAGAGGAAAGCGAAAACGTATTTACAGGTCTTGCACAAAACATTCAGGATCTTCAGTGCCTTATGGAATTCTTAAGGGAGCTGAAAGAGGGAATGAGCTTTTTTGATGGATTTGGCTTGCCATCTGATCCCATCTCATCGAAAAACTTCTGCATTGATCTCTTCAAAGATATGCAATCAGCCTTTGAGATAAAAGACTGGATAATGCTATCAGATCTTATAGAGTATGAGCTTTCTCCTTTACTGGTCAAAGAGGATGAATGGCTGGGTATATTGGATCAGAAATTGCTGGAGTATGAAGCTTAGTTTGGGTTTAAGATTTGCGGTTTGTTTTCCGAATAAAAGGAAAGACCTGTTTGCTTTGTATTATTAAGTTAAAGGAGAAACAGTAGAGAATGGAAAAGAGTGATTTTAAGATTCTTGTTGCTGAAGATGACGCAATAGTACGGGACGTAATTGTGAAGTTTCTTTCGGAGGAAGGATATCATGTTGCTGTTGCACATGACGGGCTCGCAGCAATAAAATTTCTCAGGCTGGAATATATAAAATTAGTACTTACCGACCTTAGGATGCCGGGCGCTGACGGGATGGAGGTATTAAGAACCGCTATGCAAATTGATCCTAAAATTGCCGTTGTTGTCATTACGGCATATGGAACACTTGATACAGCACTTGACGCGATGAATGAGGGAGCATATGATTATATTGTCAAGCCGTTTGTTATGCAGCAGTTATTACTGACTGTCAGAAATGCCTATAAAATGGTAACTCTCATTGAAGAAAATGAAAAACTGACAAATTACCTCAGGGAAACATATCGAGATCTTGAGACGATCAGGTCTTCGGTTAAAAATAAAGACATCACATTGGATTCTATGGAGCGAATTAAAAAATTGAAGGAGCTTTCTCTTGTTAATACAGATGAGGATAAAATGTTCAATGAAAATATTAAAAAATACTGTTCTATGATAAGTGATTTGAAGGCAAACAGTGAATAACAATGTATTGAAACAAAAAAATTCGCACGCTAAGACAGGAATGAGGGAATAGGAGGTGAAGTAATGTCAGATGACAATGGACATATATTAAATGATGAAGAAAGAAGAGACTATTTCAGGATAGATGATGTGATACCTGTTGTGGTGAATCCTGTTAATGTAGAAAAAGAAAAAGCTGAGGAGTATTTTAAAACAATTACCAGTTCCAAGGCATTTTCCTTATTGGATGTATCAAAAAAGACTGTAATTGATTCGGAACATATATCTTCCGATTTTTATGAGAACAGGAAATTATTTGATATGATTACAGAGATCAAAACAAAGCT
>CAYFXR010000039.1:0-11143 GCA_964347155.1 uncultured Nitrospiraceae bacterium
TTGTACTGCATTAATCTTGAACTCACGGCTGAAATAACGATTAATTTCTCCCATAGTTACACCCCCTTTTTAATACTACAAATTTTTAGGAGTGTCCATCAATTTGGGGAAAGTCCTTGGTGTTGTCAATAATCATGCGCTTCTCTAAATCTGAAGAGTAGTAGGTGTTGTTGTTATTTTGGCAACAGATATTTTTTATCAATAACTGATTGAAATAGTGATTTTCGAGACAGATTTTCAAATTTTATTCATAATGTGTAGAAACCTTGAATATTTGCAGGTAGTCAGCTGCTCTCAGCTATCCTCTATTATGTTGTTTTTGTGAATCTCGCCTTTTATGCAAGATTACTTACAGTAATAGAGATTTTGTAAGCACGTCTAATAATGATATATTTCTACCAGAAATAGTAAAATATAAGAAAATTCACTGTTTTAATTCCCTCTAAAACAAATTATTAATGGATTCTGCTAAAGATCGTAGATTACAATTGTTATAGCTATTACTAAGGCGTTGTAACAAACCTATGAGGGTTAGGCTTTTTTTATTCGAAGCTTGTAGGTAATATTTCATTTCATGGTTATCATCCATTCTTCTTCTAAGTAATTGGGTTATAAATATAAATGAAACAGAAGGTATTTAATACATTTAAGCTTGGTATAGGGGTGGCAATTAGTGCGTTTTTTTTGTATCTTGCCTTTCGCCAGGTGGATCTACATAAGATGGGAGAAGTGCTTAAAAATTCCAATGGTGGTATTCTTATATTTGCCATTTTATTCTTGTTTGCAAGTCATTGGTTTCGGGTAGTAAGGCACCGCTACCTTTTAACGCCGATCAAGCGAATAGAGAACATCTCCCTCTTTTCCGCTCTTATGATTGGTTATATGGCGAATAATATTCTACCAGCCCATTTAGGAGAACTGTTGCGAGCATATGTTATTGGAAAGAAGGAGGGAATATCAGGGAGTTCAACCCTTGCTACCATTGCCGTGGAGCGTATCATAGATGTCTTATCTCTTCTCATAATAATGGGACTGGCTTTTATGGCGTATCCTTTTCCGGATATTATTAAGCTTAGTGCTTATTTGACCTTTGCTTTTGTTGCGGTAATAGCGGGTTTCTTAGCTTTCGTGAAAATAAGGCCCCAAAAGACAATTAGGATTGTAGAGATCATCACTATACCCTTCCCTAAAAAAATAGGAGACAAAATATTAAAACTCTTTGTATCTTTTGGAGAAGGAGTAGTTGCTCTTGAAGATCGAAAAAGTTACTTAATTGTTTTCATCCTGTCAATTATGATTTGGATATTATATGCGTTGGTTTATGCTTTAGGATTCTATGCCTTTAATTTTATTGAGATATATAATATTCCTTTAGGTGCAAGTTTTGTTGTATTGGTCATTACTACTATTGCTATCCTAGTACCTTCTTCGCCTGGATATGTTGGGACATATCACTGGCTTTGCATGATTTCCTTGAGTTTATTTGCAGTACCAGAAAGTCCGGCTCTTGGTTATGCTATTGTTATCCATGCAATCAGTATGATCCCAGTTGCCCTAGTGGGAGTAGCCTTTTCACTGAAAGAGGGGATAAAGATATCAAAGATAGGAAGTCAGAGAGGGTTGGATGGAATAGAAATGTAGATTTGTTAAGTTGCAAAATATGAGAAATAAACCCCTTCCCAATGTCAATGACTTATATTAAGAAATAAAACGTTATTTTATTAACATAAAAATATAGTTAGCTTTAAGGGGTTTGGTTAATCCAAGCCTCTTTTTCATGCATGCTTTCAAATGGTAATAAAAGATTTTCATATTTATCTATTTTATTCACTTGCAGATGTTGTCAGTAATCTTAATTGCATTTCCGTACTGTCGATAAGATGGTGATATTGGTAATCTGACGGAAAATAAAATCTGATAATAACTGATTGTACTCGTGATTGTTCGGGAAGAATTTTCCATTTTACTAATAACCGTTTGAAACCTTCAGTCCAGAGCAAAATCCGGTTTCACCAAAAATCTGTTATTATTGAGTTTTTTGTATCTGTTTGAAAAAACACAATAACTTACAGTAACAAATGATTATAATTTTTTCTTTTTATGCAAGATTACTAACGCCAATCCTTATTTGTATGTTTGCGCAAGTAGCCATATTTTTGATTTTTATAGCATCTATAAATATTTTAAATTAGACAGCTTACGCCCTTCATGTTATATTTTAGATAGCCTTTTCTGTTCTTTATTTTAAAAAACAATATAATTACAGCTTTTTAACATTTATATAGATAACAAAAAATGGAAACGATAAAAATTATAGGTATCGTTATTTGTTTATTGGTTGCTACATTTTTTTCATATGCGGAAGGTGCTACAATTTATGGTCATAACGGCTACTCTGTTAGTGCTTATGACACAACGACAGGTTTGATGGTTGATAATTTCTCATCCCCTTTATATACCTATAGTGACATAGCGTTTGGTCCTGATGGCAACTTGTATGCTTTTTATAATACCAGCATCAGTGCTTATGATACTACATCGGGTTCAAGGGTTAATAATTTCTCAACATCTTTACACCCTTATAGTGACATAGCCTTTGGTCCTGATGGCTACCTTTATGGTTTGAACGGTGGTACTGTTATGGCTTATGATACTACGTCAGGTTCAAGGGTTAATATTTTCTCATCAGCATTTGCCACTTATAGTGGACTCGCTTTTGGGTCTGATGATTACCTTTATGGTGTATCCGGCGGTGCTATTAGGGCTTATGACACTACAACAGGTGCACAGGTTAATGCTTTCCCATCAAGTTTATACAGTAATAGTGACATAGCGTTTGGTCCTGATGGATACCTTTATGCTTTATACCCCAGCGGTACTACTGTTAGGGTTTATGATACTATGTCAGGTTCAATGGTTAATTCTTTCCCAACGACGGCTTTTTCCCCTGACAGTGGCATTGCTTTTCAATCAAGTGTTGTTCCCGAACCTATTTCTTTTACTCTTTTCATCGTAGGCGGAGCTACATTAGGATTCAGGCGTTTCTGGAAGAAAAAAAAGGGAAGGGGTATCGCTTAACTTCATATATCATTAACTACCCGAATTAAGCTGACTCCCCGAATGAAAATTATCAAAGGCAAGGTCTGTAATGGCTCGGCCTTTTTTTATGAATTTTACATCCAGTAATCCTTAAAATTTCATTTCGTTAAAGTTGTTGAGTAGATGGTGTTTTTAATAAGTGATTGCCCGTCTTAAAACTAAACATATGCAGGTGATACCGATAATCTGATGGAAACAAATTTCTGGAGATAACCATTTACTAATGAAAATAAATAAAAAGATCAGTCAATGATATAAATCATATTCATGAGTTCATAATAGAGCTATATTGTCAATCGAAAAAAGTACTCTATCACGACAAAGCCACATCCTCATTGATAAATGTACCGAAAACGGGGGGGGTGCTGAGTTTGTCAAATCATGGCCGAACTGCCGAAGTATGAACCTTTGATAAGTTCAGCTATTCTTTTCAAAAATTCGTTTTAGGAAGGGGGGTGATAATACTTTTTCTGAAGTTATCTGCATATGAAAGGAGTTAAATTAAATAGAGAGCTACTAAAAACAATAATAATGACAAAAGGAGGATTAAATGAAAAAAAGTTTACCTTTTAATATCTTAAAATTTGTTTTAATGATGTTTGCAGTTAGTTTGATTTTCAGCAGTATGGCATTTGCGAAGGGTAACAATCATACAGGGCCGGTTGGCTGTTTTGTAACTGGCATTGGCCATATTGGTGATGACGAGAATGGAAATGGTATCTCGGACCGACCCGGGGCCGGACGGGCACATCAGGATAGCTTCGGCGGTTTTGCAATGGGGATGAAGGATGGCCGAGTTCATGGTCAGTGGCAGAATACTACGCATCGGGAAGGCACCAAGGATAAGTTTCACGGGCAAGCAAAATTCCTTTTCTGTTGGAATGATGGCGGCCCAGGCCCTGACGTGCCGAAAGCAAAACCCAACCGTGCAATCTGGGGTGGGCCTGGCAAATGGAATAATGAAGAGGGTTACCTCTTTATTGTAAGTGCAGCTGACTACAAAGAAGGCAAAGATGGCGAGGACGCTAACATCAGAGATGCTTATGCCATCACTATCTACTTTGATGTTGATGGCGACGGTGTTGCCACTGCAGCAGACGACATTGTCTACGCAGAAACCGATTGCGTCTTTGGCAATTTCCAGATCCATTCATCGAACAAGGGCCATCCTTACATCCCTACGCAAATGACCGCAGAAATGGATCGAATTTCGAGTACTCAAGACCTCTGTCCAAACAGCAATTGGTAAATCGAATCAAGGGGCAGTTTTCTGCCCCTTGCATTATCACCTTACCGATAAGGTAGGGTCAGCAATGGCTCTACCCTTTTTTATTAATATTACATCCAATAATCCTCAAAATTTATTTCTCAAAAGTTGATGAATAAATAGATGTTATTGGTAAGTTACCGCAATACTCAAAACCAAAATTAGATGGTGAAGTTAATAATTTGACGGAAATAAAAATCCGATAATAATCGATTATACTCGTGATTTTGGGTGAAGAATTCCCCGTTTTATTGATTTGCGAAAATAACCTTCAGCTCTGGGCAGAGGCTTTAGTTATTGATAGTCCTCTCTTACTGAGTTTTTCGGATATGCTTTTAAAAACTCAATAAGTTGAAGTTATCAATAAATTTGAGTCAATTCAGACTCTAAGGATTCTTCACTATTAGTCGATGATTTTACTTCTTCTTCGATGCAGTTGATAATTCGCGATAATATTGATTTTGATTTATGTCCGAAATGGCAAGATAACTTTCTGTTATTCCCCTTAGGTAGACACTAGAACTTAATGCGCTTTCGCTGACTTGGAAACCGCTTGGCAGCGAATTGAGTTCTCCTCTGCGCGTTAGCTTTCATCTGGATCCAATTCAGTAAACTCTGCACCAACTCGGCATCTTGATCTGAAAACTTTAAACCCACCCGGAACGAGCTACCTTCTTCATTTTCTCTTGTAATATTAACTACCGTACATATAGCAACAGCCTTGCCAGAAAAATAAAATGGTGGGTCTGGCCATTCAACGAAGACCTCGGTGCCCGGTTGCAATGCTTCACCCGTATTAATCCCGAGACCACCGAAGGAAACAACGGTTACTATTGCATCCATGTCAGCAGAGGTACCGTCGAGTTTTCTCAGCTTGACATCGAGCTGAACTGGAAATCGTTGATAAGCCCTTTGGTTGTTCATTGTATGCCTTTCACGCTTTCTTATCCACAAGAATCATGCCTCAATTCCTGTTAGCGTTGAACGTATGTGTTATTTTTTTTATTCGGCATAAAATGAATCGATCTTTACTTGCTTAATCCATTTGTAATTGATAAAACAAAACATATTCACTCTTTCAAATCGTTATTCTCAAAATTTCATTCCTTTAAAGTTGTTGAGTAGATGGTGATATTGGTAATCTGACGGAAAATAAAATCTGATAATAACTGATTGTACTCGTGATTTTAGAGGAAGAATTTCTACATTTGTTGAAAACAGGTAGAAACCTTGCACATTTGCAAGTAGTCAGCTGCCCTCAGCTATCCCCTTCAACGTTGGTTTTATATCTTTCCTCAAAAAGCAACACAAGTTGAAGCTATCGAGAATTTTAATTTTCTTTTTTGTGCAATAGTTTAAAAGTTAATCTTCAGGTAGGGACACTTCTGAATACCGATTGAATTTCAACAAAGTCGAAAAATATATAAAAACGTTGTTGGCTTACCGGTTTTTCCGTTAAAATCAAATCAGGCTTAAAAAACAATTTCTTATCATTTTCTGATTGTGAAGACGGTACGTACCGTTGCAGTCAGTCTTATATCCCCCTCTTCAATAGGGGTGGATACTCTGGCTGCAGCCTTTTCATGTATCATATCATACCTCATAACAGGCCTTTGCTCATGTGTACTGCAGCTAGATGATGCTTCCTTTATTCCTGTAATTTTTGTACCAAAAGATGATGCAACAATGTCAGCTTCATCTCTTGCACTTTTAGCGGCCTTTGTGAGAAGTATCCTGCAAAGTTCCTTTTTCTCAACAATGCTGAAGTTAATGCTCTGGACCCTGTTCGCACCCGATGAGATTGCACTGTCTATAATGTCCCCTGCTTTGTCAATCTTTTTTGTTTTTACCGATATCTGATTAGTTGCGGTGTATCCAACCAGAATGCTCTTTTCCTGTTTCCGGTCATACTCGTGTCTGGGCTGAAGGTTGTAAGAGATGGTCTTTATCCTGTCCTGCTCCAAGTCAATGATCTGTTTCAGCTTTGTAATAACTTTATTCATAATGGTCTTGTTATTCTTTGCAGCTCCGGATGCCGATATGTTCCTGCTCTCAACAGCAAGGACGATTTCAACAGTATCAGGGGAATAGTAGTCAAAAGTGGTTCCGGTTACGGAAATCGTACCGGGCGAGACACTGGGTACTTCTGCTGATTCCGCAGGGCATAATAAAGATAGATGTATCATGGACAGCGCCATAATACTTATGATGATTAAGTGTTTTGTTTTTATTACCATGTTACAATGATCATATCACAAATAGGGATATCATTCAGAACTTTTTGTTGATTGCCGGGAGCTATCTTTAATATTTACGGGCACTTAACTATTATTCATAGTCCTCTATAATGTTGTTTGTGAAAATACTTTTCTGAATGCAATATTTTTTGTAGTTATTTTCATTTTTAAACCTTATCCATAATGTAAGTTTACAGATGTTAATCCTTAGCAAGTTTATCATCATATGGCTGTCATTAATAACTCTACTTCACATTAGTTTTTTTATCTTTTCAAAATAAAAAATCTTTACAGCCCCATTTGTTCCTGCCTTACCAAAGAAGGCTTTTTCCCTTTATAGATTGGTCACCTTTTTTAATTCACCAAATATCTTTAAGAATATCTATGCAAGATTTTCCCATCTCCATTGTCTATTGGGAAAGAAGCAAAAAAAATTAAAAGAAAGGAGAAAAAGAAAATGAAAACATTACAAACATTAGATGTTAAAGCAGTAAACAAAATATTTAAAACCTTAAAGGAGGGAATTAAAATAAAAAAAACAACGATGATTATATTGGCTGCGTTATTAAGTCTTGCCTCTACAGCAGACGCGCTTATAAGAACGGTGCAAGGTACTACACAGTATGAAAGCAGAGAAACTTATGATTATTGTGGTTCAGATGAAATAGTAGTATCTAAAAGTGAAGGTTATTTTGATGATCCAGTGGATGCTCTTCATGCAATTAGTTATTGTGCATCAGCAGATAATCCATATGTTATTAAGATACTGCCAGGTGTGTATGACATAGGTTCCAGAACCTTATACATGGAGAGATACGTTGATATAGAAGGATCAGGCGAAAACACAACAGTGATAAAAGGATCAAATATCCTAATTAGAGGAAATAACAACGCGGAGATAAGATCGCTCACTTTGGAAACCACAGGTAGCAAAGCTATTTACAATTATTATAAATCTCCAAAACTAACGAACATTACAGTAAAAGCTAATGAAGGTTCTGGAGTATTTAATTACTATTCAAAACCTATCATGACAGATGTATCAATCATTGCTTACCGCGGAGTTCATAATTCTTTCTCCTATACAACTATGAATAACGTTACGATTAAAGCAAAAGAATTTGGGGTTCTTGACAGTAACTCCAACTCCACTATAACCAATTCTAGAATTGATGGTAGCAAATCTGGTATACAGTTGTATCATGGGTCGTATACACGTATGAATAATGTAACACTTATTGGCAGAGAACATGCCATTTATGCATCATACGGTTCATATCCCATAATCGAACATTCTGTTATAAGTGGCCATATAAATGGCATGCCTCCTTTAGATTCTGATTCTATAGAGGGATCATTAGTAAGAATTGCAAATTCACGTATAGAAGGGAATCTTGAAGTTTCCAACTATGTTGAATGCATTGGAGTTTATAACAATCAAATGAAAGTTCTGAGAAGGGACTGCTCACTGCCACCAGGAGAACGCCTCATAGGGAACTAGTGGTTAGTGATAACAAAATAATGACCGATGATATTGACACATGGATCGAAGATGTAGAAGAAAACAAGAAAATAATGAATAAGACGATAATATGATATAATAAAATTAAATCATAAAAGACATAAATAGACGGGGCTTGGGAATAAACCAAGCCCCTTGTTGTTTGTTTAATTTTCTAATAAACAATTTCTTAAGTAAAAAAAATCACTCTTTATATGTGTTTTCAATAAGTTACTTGATATTCAAACCATTGAGAAGTAGGTATACTTAATAATTTTCCGCAATGCTCAAATCTGAGGATATGTAGGTGTTTCCAGTAATCTGATAAGAAAAAAAGTTTGACAATAACCGTTTATTGAACTAAACCGCTGGCACGGTAGTTTTAACAAATCCCTTCAGTAAGCAGATATCCTGTAGTTTCCCGCAACAACCACTGAGTAGTTAATTACAATACCTCCATGAGACGTCTGTACAGGCGTTTATATCTCACCATTTTGGAGGTGTACCATGACAGCATTGCGTCAAAAAATGATCAAGGAGATGACAGTAAGGAGGTTATCAGCACATACGCAGATATCATATCTCAAAGCAGTATCAGGACTTGCAAGGTATTACAATCAATCGCCTGAGACGATACAAAAACAGATGATACAGGATTACTTGTTTCATTTGTTGCAGGAGAGAAAGCTTGAATGGAGTTCTTGTAACGTTATTGTTTGCGGATTAAGATTTTTCTATACGAAGGTACTTGGTATTGATTCAGAGACCTTAAGCATTCCTCCACAGAAGAAAGCGAAAAAACTCCCTGAGGTTCTCAGCACAGAGGAAATTGAGTGTCTTTTTGCTGCGGTAACCAATCAAAAACACAGGGCGGTACTGATGACCACTTACGCAGCCGGATTAAGGGTAAGTGAAGTGGTCAATCTGAAACTTACGGATATAGACAGCAAACGGATGATGATACGAGTGCGGCAGGGCAAAGGAGGCAAAGATCGTTATACGATTTTATCTGAACGTCTGTTAAAAGAGCTGCGTGTTTATTGGGAGAGATACCGTCCTTCCCTGTGGCTGTTTAGTGGAAGAAAACCGGAACAACCAATGCCGGCAAGCACGGCTGCAACGATTTACTACAATGCAAAGGATAAGGCAGGGATAAAGAAAAGCAAAGGGATACATACGCTGAGGCATTGCTTTGCCACTCATTTGCTGGAGGCCGGGGTAGACCTTCGTACGATACAAATACTTATGGGACATAGCTCGATCATGACGACTGTGGTGTACCTGAAAGTAACCAGAAAACAGATTTCCCAAACTCAAAGTCCTCTGGATTTACTTAATATTCCTGAAAATACAAAGTCTTCCAAGCAGTAACTTTCATGTCTGCTGTAGTCTGGCCTTCTTCAAAAGAAGTGCCCCTGAAAAGGCCCAGATGGGAGGTAGCCGACATAATCCGTTTATATGGAAAGCAGTATTGTCAGGATCACTCGTTGCCCTTATCACATCTGAAAATAATGCATTGCATAAGGGTATGTCGAACCTCTTATCTTGGCGGCCATGTTGAAAAGTGCGATTCCTGTGGTTTTGAAAGATATGCCTACAACTCCTGCCGCAACAGACATTGCCCAAAGTGTCAGGCGTTAAAAAAGGCACAGTGGCTTGAGGAAAGAAAAGCAGAGATGCTTCCTGTGGGATATTTTCACACTGTTTTTACCATTCCTCATGAGTTGAATCCTCTTGCACTGCGTAACAAAAAAACAGTTTTTGGCATACTGTTTAGAGCAGTCTCTGAAACCCTGATAGAATTTGGCAAAAACAATCTGGGCGGACAACCGGGATGTCTTGCCATTTTGCACACCTGGGACCAGAAACTCCTGGATCACTTTCATCTGCATTGTGTTGTTGCAGGAGGGGCATTGTCTTTTGACAAAAACAGGTGGATTTCGGCAAGGGACAATTTCCTCTTTTCCGTAACAGCCCTTTCGGTAGTATTCAGAGCAAAGTTTATTGAGCACCTGAGAAAAGCTTTCTTAAAGGGTGAGCTTACCTTCCCGGGCAACATCTCCATGCTTGCGGATAAAAAAGGGTTTTTGCTCTTTCTTCAGGAAGTAAAGCGGAAAGACTGGGTTGTGTATTGCAAAAAACCTTTTGCTGGTCCTCAGCAGGTGCTTGAGTATATCGGCAGGTACACCCACAGAGTAGCCATATCGAGTCAAAGGATTGTCAATATTGAAAATGGCAATGTTACCTTTACTTACAGAGACAGGAACAACAACAATACACTGAAAACCATGACATTAAAAGCTACAGAGTTTATCCGAAGGTTCCTTTTACATGTGCTTCCGGATGGCTTTGTTCGGATACGTCATCTCGGATTCCTTGCTAATCGCTATAAAAAACAAAACATTAAACGATGCAGAGAGATTACTGGACATTCACAGCACATACCGGAAACTACTGAAAAGAACACTCAGCAACGTATGCTTGAATTAACCGGTATTGATATAGCACTATGCCCATGCTGCAAGAAAGGCTCTATGGTAGTTGTTGAGAAATTACCAGCACAGTGGAAGCATTCGCCGCAATACATGGATACCTCATGATAAATAAAAGTGACTTCTCAAAATTAACAGTTCGCAATAAATGCCTCATATTACATTGGGACACGTATATCTTAAAACGGTTGTTTTACCAGCAGAAAAGTAGTTCCTTACCTGTCCAAAACTCCAAAATCTGTTCTCATCGTCCGATTTGTTTCATGCATTGCATTATTCATCATCGTAAAACATAAACATCTTCCTCTACAATCCCCATAGAAATCAGCTCGGTTAACATCCTTGCCTCAGCGGCTTAGGTCAATAAGTTTTATCTGCAATGCCTTCGGCACTACAGATAAAACACTCTCTACTTTTCAATAACTCATATTTTCCCTGTAAACGCAACATAACTTACAGAAATCTTGTTTTTGCATACGCGTCTTTGTATGCCATGTTTCAACGTGTAATAATGATACCTCTAGTGAAATAAGTAAGAGAGTTCCTT
>CAYFXR010000040.1:0-8180 GCA_964347155.1 uncultured Nitrospiraceae bacterium
CGTGACTTATAGAGATATTCAATGTCGATGTCTTCCCTTTGCCCGAGCATACGATATACCCTGAGTGCGTCTAGATATTCACCCTTCTGGAACAAGAGATTGCCCTTTGCAATCGTAAAAGGCAGGAAATGAGGAGATTCAGCCAAAAACTTTTCAACGTAACCCAATGCCTCATCAAAATCACCCATTTGAGTGAGGGTGTATATAATACCTTTCTGGACTTCTTTGTCTGAAGGCATCTTCTCAAGTAAATCTCCATATAATGCACCAGCTTTCAGAAATTCTTTTTTTTCGTAGTACGCCTTTGCTATATTTCTCAAAAGATAATTTCTTCTTGGAAACAAATAGGGAAGATTTTCGAATATCTGGATTGCTTCATCATGTCTTCCCTCCCACACAAGAATGACGATATAGTCAGAAACTGCTTTGGGGTTGTTCAATGGTTCTGAAACAAAGGGGGAAAGTATAGACAGTGCCTCTTTATAATTGCCTTCTTTGACAAGCCCCTTTATTTCTACAAGGATATCCCGGTCTTTAGCGGGCAATGACTTTTGCGACAACTGTACATGCTTTATTTCATCCAGCTTTGAAGATTGGAAAGGCTTTTCTGCAGTTCCGGTATGGAGTTTAATGATCCTTTCATCTTTAATATAGGCCTTCAAAATAACTGCAGCAGGAATCCGGGGCTTAATCGTCCGGAGAAATTTCCTGGCACGTACATCATCCTCAAATTTACCAAGTCTTACAGTATAAAACTCCTGTACTTTCTCTATTCTCAGATAATCAAGCTCTTTGACATTTAAGATCTGCTTTATTGAATCATATTCCTCCAGGGCATTTGCGAAAACAAGATAACTTCCGGTCTGGATTGTATAAACTAAACCCTTCGCCTTTAACAATCCTTCCTGGTTATGAGTATCTTCTGACTTTCGCGGCAACTCTCTATTATTTACCTCATCAAGCTTCGTATGCTGCAACGGTCTTGCAATTTGTCCGTTATGTTCAGCCATTAAGGGAAGAGGGGAAAGAAAAGAAAACATCGTCACGACAAAGAAAAAAAGTATCTTCAATTTTCGTTTAAAAAGATGGAGTTCAGTCATTCATATACCCCGACCTAGCGAATTATTACCCTCTTTCGTGTTTTAGTTGATAAATTCAAATTAAATATAAAACTTGCAATTAATATCAAATGCTAATTAGGGTTCGAGGATTCCAGGACGTATAGTCCCGCGTAAAGCGGCGAGGCCGCAACGCGGCTTTTCGCCGATGGGGCAACGTCCTTGACCCCTCGACCCCTTGAATCCTAACATCCATTTCAACTTTTATACGAAAGAACCAATTATTATGATCAATTCAGGCTTCAATCAATACGAGATATATAGTAAATTATTATTGCCAAAAAAGCCCTATAAGAATAATAAAGATGATCGCCTTTATGAGTTCGGTATTACCTGTTGTCCTGAGTTTTTCTTCCCTCATCCATAAGGCAGTCATTATATTTTCAACAAGAGGCATAAGCAAGATAACCGGGATATCCAGAATGTAATAGGAAACTACAGAGGACATGCAATAAAAAACCATTATCAATCTGTATGCAAATGTTTTTTTCAATCTTACCCTGACCTTGAAAACCCCGGCTCCAAAAAATAGTAAAACAGCAGCATACAGCCTCCACGACATCTCACCGGTAACAACAAAATAAACAATTGGCGCGGATACAGTCAGCAAGGCAAATCCGTTCAGTTCAGTAAAGAGATGATGCTCTTTTCCACGTGACAAGAGAAGTATGTAGCTTAAAACGAGCAGGGAAAAAACTGAAAACATTTTCAGCCCTTCCATTAAAAAGGGGATTAAGCATAAAAAGCCGGTTAAGCTGAAAAAAAGAAACCATAATACATGTTCCTTCTTGTTTTTCTTCGCCCTCAATGTTGAAGCGAGAGGGTTTTTAGAATTTATAAGAAAAGACAGACCCAAAATGCTCATAAATGTTTGAACGGAAAAATCTCTTTCCGTTTGCCATGGATGCGTCAACAGACCGGTAATAAGACCTGCCGAACAGGAAGAAATAAACACCGCCCATGAGCCCCATTCTTTAACAAGTGGTATCTTCATATTATATCTGGTCGAAAACCAAATAAAAATTAAATTCCTAATTTCAGATTACAAACTACAGATAAAAATAATGCAAAATTTGGAATTTTTTATTATTTGCCATTTCAACTTTGATGTTTATCAAGACTTAAGTTTAAAAAATTGAGGTATCAGAAGCAATGAGATAAGTCATACCAGCTGGCAACTCTTTATTTGTTAACAACTCTGCAATTCTCATCAATCTCGTCCCTAGTCAGCATGCCTATAATAAGAGAATCAATATACGGGAGGGAATTTACATAATTCACCGCCTTTTGTGCATTACTCCTTAGTTGTCCCTCAGCCAATACCTTCATGCCCACAATACCTTTTGATTGAGAGTGGATTTTTCCAAGGGTATTTTCCACTACTTTTCGATCATCTTCCGATATAAACTCTTTTTCAGGTTTAGGTCTGAATAGAGAAATAATATTCCTGGGCACAATATGTTTTACAAGCTTCTTTATCAATGTAATTGAAGCCAGTTGATCATATAATCCCAATTCATGTGAATCCATACAAAATCCGGCATAATTTACCCTTGCCCAGACCAGATCAATCTCCGGTATTTTTGTTACAGACTTCAATGCACTCAATCCATGCGATGATATTCCAACTGCACGAATCAGACCTTTACTTTTAAGTTCCAGTAGTTCATCAAGAGCGCGGCGCCTTCTCTTCAGCTCAAACTCAGTTCTTACACCATGGACAAGGCAAACATCAACATAATCAACATCAAGTTCCTTAAGTGAAGAGTTAAGATCCCTGATCGTATCCTTTTTCTTGGACGTAGTCAGCTTGGTCGTGATGATAACATCGGAACGTTTAACATGTCTTAAGGCTTCCCTGACATGTTTATGAGTACCATACTGAAACGCTGTATCCCAGAAATTTATACCGCGTTCGAATGCATAAACAAGAAGCCCGGCCAGTTTCTTTTCACCCATTATTGCCTGCGCACAATGACCTGATGGATGCGCAGTTCCCGTCCCGATGCCGAGCTTTGACACCTCAATTCCCGTTTTGCCAAGTATTACCCTTTCCATGATAAGTTATTATATCGTTAACCCAAATAATGCAGACCTTGCTCAATAAATTATTTAACTCTATACATTTATTATTAAATTGTGCATATGGCTTTGAATAAATGTATTTACACTAGATCTATTAATATTGCGTTTAAGATATCGAAAAATAATTTCTTTCACAAAGCCTGCATTATGTGAAATGCATTTTTTGGGTTAATGGAAATTCTGATAGAGTAGAAATTATAATCTAGAAAATTTACATCCAGAAGATACTATTTTTTATGACCGCCTTGCCTTCATATTTTGAGTAATCTTTTTCTATATAAAATGTTCGATTTTAGCAGGTGTCATATTCTTATCTCCTTTAAAAATAATAACAAATTTATAACAAAAATACAGATTTTGTTAAAGATAGACTGTTTAGCTTAATTCAAATAATGCAGAGTTGATTCGACTCGACTTTTTCACGTTACCATCATGCGTAACCGAAACGGGCCCTGTACCAGTATCGGTACAGGGCGGGCATCTTTGGCGTAACCGTAACCTATTTTCATTGATTTGACATTTTATCTGCTATCCTGCCCTTAAGACAAGATTCCATTGAAAAGCCTCTTTTATTGCTCATCCAAATCAATGACCTTGAGGACAACGTAAGCTCAGCTGGTATTAATTGCTCCCTTCACATTCGGGCCGTGGCTTAGCGTTATAGGATCCTTCAAATTCTAGTGTCAAATAGCTGTCCTCTTCACACCTGTACTCCGTCGTAATAAAGGAAGCATAAGTTGCCGGTGGATACAATGTCTGGATAACTGAACTGACATACCCACAGGTTTCCTTCCCGGAAACCTTATAAATATAAGTGTAGCCATAAATTTCTCCTGAATACTGATTTACTTTCGGTATAACATCATACAGTCGGATTGCTTTGGATGATTGTTTGATTCCCCAATCCATTCGATCAATATCGTAAAACCTCTGAGCAAAAAAGTCTACATTGCTTACGCTGCTGTCGGACAGAGTTGCTGTAAAAGATGTAGTTCCATTAGGGTCACTGTGGTTTTGAGTGAACGTACCTTCTGAGTAACAGCCATATGTTCCTCCAACCATCGGGAAACGCCTCCACCTATCAAAAGGTCTCCCGTCGGCATATTTACCTACTTGATGGTGATAAATTTTATATTTGAGATGGTAGATCGAGAAGTATAGCTCGCCTCCAGGTGGATCCACTGTAATACTCACCGTCGCTGGTTCACTGTCGCTTTCGGTGTCTTTGTCATAGACCATGAATTTAAAGGAGTCATCGCCTATATAGTCAGTGTTGGGCGTATAGATAAAGACCCCCTCAGGAGAATCAGGTTTACGTTTCACTTTTCCATTGGAAGGCTTTTCGATCACATAATATATCAATTCATGCCCATCAGGACTGTAGCCCTGAAGGGTGATTTCCACAGGCTGATTTTTTCCAGTCTCTACTTCCTGATCAAAGGTTATGGGGGGAGCATGCTTAATCGTAATGGTTCGATCATCCCTGGCCATGTTCCCCGTAGCATCCCACACAAAGGCGTTGACAGGATATGGTTTGATGCGCTGCGTATATGTATAATGTGTCAGCTTAATAACTACGCCGTCATCCGGTTTCTCTGGACACAGATCCTTATTATTATTCTCATTCTCATCATCCCACGTGCCATCTCCCCAATGGAAATGTAATTTGTAACATTTCTTCTGTCCGGAAGACACAAGCACGCCGCCCCTCATTTGTACAGTAGCCTCTACTGGCGTGTCTTCATCTGCACTCGCGGGCATTTCAAGTATACGTACTGAGAGGGGCTCTCCACCCTCTACCGTCACCAACAAGTGTGAAGTTGGAGAAACCTTAGCATTATCGTCCCCTACCTGTAGTCTAATCCGGTGTGTCCCGGGCTGATCAAATGTGAGATCTTGATACGAAAGTGAATTAGGATAATCAAAGCCGGCCGGATCCAACGACCATTGATAAAAATATGGCCGCTTTCCGCCTGAGACTTCAGCCCTGTATTGCGCTGAAATACTTCGTCTCCTATCCAGTTTCAGCCTATCTGGGCCCTTAATCTTTGCCTTAAGCGGTGCAAGTTGAATAGAAAAATGGAAATCATCTGACGCTACATGTCCATCACTGTCAGTAGCAAACACAACTAACTCATGGGGTACCGGCTCCGGTCCTGGCACGGGGAAAAAGTGAAAGAATACGTCGGTTTTCTCTTCCGGCATTCTTTTACCATCCAGTAACCACAACCACCTAATTTTAGGAGTCATATTGACGGTATAGGCTTTGAATTTTACAAACACCCCACTTTCTGTTTCATCAACATATACTGTAGGTGTCAGGGTAGTAAGATCGACCCAGTATGAATCCACCGCCATATCAGGCTCTACGAGAACTGAGAGAGGAGTGGAGTAAAGCCACCCTCCTTTGAAATCATCGAAGAATGCTAAGGTAATCATCCCTGTTTCCTGTTGATTAACTTCATTAGCACGAATGATCGCGGTTCCGCCACTTTTCTCAATCAGGCGGAACGGGCCTGTGACCTCCCATTTTTCATTCGTGACAGAGAATCCCGAGCTTACACTATACACTGCTGTCCCCCCTGGTAAAAGACTTGAAGGTCCAACAATCTGGAACTTATACTCCGGTGGTACTTTTCCAACAGCAAAGGTAGAAGAATTTGCGGGGTTTGCACCGTCTTTACTTTTTTCAGCTGAGGATACCGCGAATTCAGTTGTTGCTGCCAAGGTTCTATTCCCCTGGGAAGACGGGGTCGAAAGACCGGGGGTGGCTGCGACAAGATAAATCCCTTCCACTTCCGTCATGAGCTGTGTTGCCACACCGCTATTTTCAACGCGGAATATGGCAAGTGTCGAGGGGTCTACCACACCTTGCGGAATGAGGATTCGCAGCCAGACCGGATTCAGGATGTCACCGTCAGCCTCGATCCTTAGTGCCTCACCTACTGCCTCTGCATACTCCGGCAGGATCGGCATACGGGTCTTCTCCACTATGACACCTGTGCCCTCGGGCAGGCTCCCCGGTGGGAACTCAATGGAACCGCCCGACTCGATCGGTACCGTCACGGTTGTCTCATTTAAACTGTTAATCGTTATCATTTTCTTCCGGTAGTTATTCTTCTCCGATTTTTCTTTATTCTTTTTCGTGCCGTCGGCCATGGCGATCAGGTAGTATGCCCCTGAAGGTATTCCAGCAGGAATGGTGAGGTAGGTATTCGTTTTTTTCGATGTCTTACTCTGCTTCAGGGAGGGAAACTTTACCTTTCCAAGGTAATAGTCAGTTGAATCGACTTTCCTGTTTGTTGAGAGGTAAAATTTGGTGTAGGATTTCTTCGCCGCTTTCTTCCCCTTGTTCTTGATCTGTACGATAACTTGTATTTCTGAACCCGCATATGCAGAGGAATGCGCTGACATTGACTTGACGATCAGGTCACACTGGTCTTTCTTCTTCTTGGCATCTAGCCCTTCCGAACCTGTAAGGCCAAGAAAAAACACCAGAATTATTATGAATATCTTTTTAGTTTGCATAATCTCTACCCCCTTTGATCAGGGAACACTCCTGATGTAGATGCATTTGAAAGATAGAATTTTATTCAATGATGATATATTCGTATTAAAGATATTGGATGACGAAGAGATAATTTATTATGAGGGAAATAATTGATCCTGTCAAGAATACTTGAGTCTTATCAAGCCAGTTACTGAGTAAAATAAGCCCATTTATAACAGGAGAGGATTGTTAATTTTAATGACCTTTAAACAAATACAGGTTTTTCAATAAGAGTAAATTTTTTCTGAAATACTCTCTTATAATCGTTAATAAACGTTTTTCGACTTCATGCATCTCATTAACAAGATGGTGAAATCGATAATCTGACGGAAAATAAAATCTGATAATAACTGATTATACTCGTGATTTTTCGGGCAAAATTCCCCATTTTACTAATAACCTTTTGAAACCTCCAGTCCAGAGCAAAATCCAGTTTCACCAAAAATCCGTTATTATTGAGAACTGAAGGTATATTTCAAAAAACAAGAAAACTTACAGTTGTTCACATTTTCGATTTTTGCATTTTATGCACGATTACTAACGTTAATAGTTATTTGCGTCATTAGGCAAATATGAGAATTTTATAGTATCTATAAATATTTTAAATTAGATAGCTCAGGTATTTTATGGTATAATGGTACGAATTATCCCCGCTTTTACAAATTAAAAAAAGACTTTAGTCATTTAATAAACATAGCTGTTTTTTTATAATCAACCTTTCTCACGGTGTGTCGTTATTAGGCATTTACACAGCATAAGGATAAACCTTTGGTGAGTTCGTCTTTTTTTGTTTCAAAATCTAATGCTGGAATGGAGGTGATGTCTATAGTAAGTATTGCATTGTAAAATTCATAAGATGTGAGATATGAAACCTTATCCCAAGGCTGGGATATGTTTTAAAGGGTAATGCCTGTATGGAAATCCTTCAATTTATCAATATAGAGAGGAGATCGAAATGAAACGAGTCATGTGTTTTTTGATTGCTATAGTCTTTTGCTTAAGTCTTTCTGCATCGCCACTATTTGCAGGTAAGAAAAAAGCGGCAGCAAAGAAAAAGAAGAATATTAAGGTGTTGATATGCCACGTACCGCCAGGGAATCCTGACAACGCCCAAACGATTAAAGTAGGTAGTGCATCGGTTAAAGCACACCTTGCTCACGGTGATTATCTGGGACGCTGCAAGTGAATAATCTACATTGATCCATATAAAAGTAGCCAAAAAATTGATTGCATATAAACAAAGGGGATTGACTTAGTTCAATCCCTTCCTTTCTTAACAGGGAATGGTCATGGAGAGTTTATTAGAAAATTTTTTAAAATTGGATCAGTTGCAAGGATCTTGATTATCCCGAATCCTTCTTTTATGCCTGCTTTCACTTGATAATTATCAATTTCTTAATCGGTCAGGGCTAACGATAAGATGGTGT
>CAYFXR010000041.1:0-3858 GCA_964347155.1 uncultured Nitrospiraceae bacterium
GGGCAGGTGCAAGGGGCGAAAGTGACCAGTGGAGTATTGAAATGGTAGATCTTGATAGAGACACACGGAGAAAGCTTGCATATTCTCCGGAAAGAATAAATACGAACACATGGTATTCCCTGGAACTCGTTGTAAGTGGAGATACGGTAAGCCTGTATGCAAACAATGAAGAGAAGGTTAGGTATACGTTCCATGAAGGAATACCTTCAGGACTGATCGGACTGGGTGGGTTTTATAACAATGCTCGCTTTGATGACTTCAGTGTAACGTATTGATCGACTTCTACATAAAGCCTGTTTCCTGAGAGGGAAACAGGCTTTAATTATCAATAAAAGGAGTTGATGATTATGACAAACAAATTGAAAAATAAGTACCTATTTATAAAATTAATAATATGTCTTTCGATTTTATTAAACACTGCCTCTCTCCTCGCTGCCGAGGTAACGTTGACATGGAACCCTCCCACTGAAAATGCTGACGGCACACCTCTCACAGACCTTGGCGGTTATATTGTCCATTTCGGCACTGAATCTGGTAATTATTCTCAGCGTATCGATGTTGGCAATGTCACAACCTATCAGGTCAATAACCTGTCAACTGGATATACTTATTATTTCTCAGTTACTGCTTATGATAAGACACTAAATGAAAGTGAATACTCCAATGAAGTGAGCAAAACCATCCAATCTCCTGTACCAGTTTCATTAGATTATTATTGTGACAACGATAACGACGGCTATATAAACAGTTCACCAGATGGATCCTGTCCGGGAACTGGATGTGAACCTGAAGGATGTCAAACGATACCTGGAAATGATTGCAACGATAATAACACTACTATTAATCCGGGGGCGAATGATTCTAACTGTAATGGTACTGATGAAGACTGTGATAGTACTGCAGATGAACATTATATAATAACAGCCACTGAATGTGGCCAGGGTGCATGTTATTCCAAAGGTCAAAAAACCTGTCTCAACGGCAATGAGATTGATTCCTGTACAGAAAATAGCCCCACAGGAGATGATAGTGACTGTGATGGCATCGATGATAACTGTGATGGAATTCCCGACAATAGCTATACAGCAACTGAAACAACTTGCGGCAAAGGTGTCTGTATGGCAA
Source organism: uncultured Nitrospiraceae bacterium (assembly GCA_964347155.1). Taxonomy (GTDB): domain Bacteria; phylum Nitrospirota; class Thermodesulfovibrionia; order UBA6902; family UBA6902; genus CAYFXR01. The sequence continues at coordinate 1,126 of CAYFXR010000041.1, forward strand.
CAGGTCAATTAGAATGCCAGGCAGGAATAGAAATTAACACCTGTACTCCTGGTCAACCTGCCGAAGATACAGAATCAATTTGTGATAATCTGGATAATGATTGTGATGGCCAAGTGGACGAAGGATGTATGCAAACCCAATGCTCCCAGAATATTGCTCTGTATAAACCAGTTGAAGATGGCGGACCTGTCTATGGCAATATGCATGGCAGTTTATCTGTTGACGGGATTAAAAACACCAGCGGAAACTACTGGGCAGGCAAAGGCAGTCCGAACAGCGTCATCATTGACCTTCAGGACTCCTATATCATTGAAAAAATCATCGCCCGCCCCTATGGGTGGTATTCTCCAAACTACTACTACGATGATGAATGGAATATTAAATATTCCCTTGACAGGATCAACTGGTATGATTTTGCCGATGTTGTCAAAACAAAGGGCAGCGGTACCCTCTTAGCAAACGGTATCAGCATTGTTAATGGTAACCCCGGTGAAGGAAATCACGAAAATTATAAGGAGTATGAGTTCACTTTTACTCCTGCAAATGTCAGGTATATTTGGTTCTATGTCTCCAAAGGTGATATAGGCAATGATGCTAATTTGGAAGAAATGGAGATTTACATTTCCTGTGAAGAGGAACCACTTCCAGACTCCATGCCGCCTGCACCTCCGATGGAGTTAATGCTGCAATAGGTAGCCATTATATAGCGGTGTCAAATGTCTTGTGATATATAAAACAGGCAGTTACAAAACAAGAGAAAAAATCCCTCTCCCCGGAGGGGAGAGGGATAGATTAAAAATTGGATCAAGAAGGAGATTTGAAAAAATTAATACTTTTCATATACGGCAATAATGTGGGTTTGCGAGTTTTATGATAGACTATATATAAACAGCCTGGATTCTCTGTATTAAGTGTCCATTCACCAATGACGATTTTGCTATCTTTTATAGAACTGTAGTAATATCCCTACGAAATCATCTTGCGGAAGCAGGAATGAGAAATCTTTCATTAAATGTTTTATTGAATTTCAAAAGGTTATAAAGAAATTACCTCTCTGGCATATTTGTTGCAGGAATTTGTGTCGATTTAACATGAGAGCATAATCAAGGGCCGTGATACTTTTACTATTATATAGTAAAGACATAAAAATTATTTACAAAAGTTGTAATCTGAATCACAGCATTTAAGATTTGATTATTTTTACTATTAAATACATATGAAACAGAAAATTAAAAACATGCTCTCCTTTGAAGCAAGAATGTTTTCAATTTCATTTATTCTCTTTTTATTCATAAGCACTCAGGCATTTTCTCAACCTCTGTCACAAATCGGCAGGCTGAAAGTGATTGGCAATCAGCTAACTAACAGCGATGGTTACCCTGTTCAGTTGCGAGGAGTTGGCACACACGGCCTTCAATGGTTTGGCAACTGTATAAACGATAAATCTATTCGCTCTCTGGTTCAAGATTGGAAAGCAGACATACTTCGCCTTTCCATGTACCCTGATCAAGGGGGATATGAAAAAGACCCGGTCTATTGGAAATCTTATGCAGACAATGTCATAGAAATAGCCTACAAAAACGGCATTTATATAATTCTCGATTGGCATATGGGGATGGAGAAAGGTAATGGTGATCCATGGTACTGGATCAATACGAACAACCTTGTTATTGATTATTTTGATTACATGTCCAAAAAACACGGAAACAAAGGGAATGTCCTTTATGAACTCTCCAATGAACCCCATGATGTAGGCTGGGAAAGGATTAAGTCCTACTCGGAGAAGCTCATCCTTGTTATCCGCAAAAATGACCCTGAAGGAATAATTATTGTTGCCTCACCGGATTGGGCAGCGCGCCCTGATTGGATAACTACACCTTTTACAGGAGAAATGGCTTACAACGTTATGTATTCTTTCCATTTTTACCAACATGGAGAGTCATTTAGAGATATAATTCGCAAACAGTTGAACAGAATTCCGATTTTTATAACAGAGTGGGGCGGATACAATTCTAGCGGTGGCAATACAATAGACTATGAGAATGCACAAGCATGGGTAGATCTCATGAGGGAGAAGAAGATTAGCTGGACCCATTGGGCATGGTGCGATGGTGGATATGAAGGATGGCCTTTGGCAACAGGCATTTGCCCTGATGGTCCATTTACGAACGTAAAACCATACGGACAAAGACTGATGGAGTGGATCCAGAAGCCATCAGATGATTTTCCGGGCCAGCCATCTTCCTACCAATGCAATGACAACCAAGACAATGACAGAGATGGACTGATAGATTATCCTAATGACCCAGGATGCTCGTCAGAAACAGATGATGATGAGTATAATGCACCATCACCGCCAACGACACCTTTCTCACAATATTACGAAGCCGAAGACATGAATGTAGTATCTCCCATGGCAATAGGAAATGATGCAGATGCTTCACAGGGGCACTATATAAGTCCAACCAGTGGAACAAATTCGACATCTCCTTTACAAGAAGCAACCCTCAGCTTTACCGTGCCACAAACAGATACATATTACCTCTGGGTACGGATGTATGGACCTGACAGCAGTAGCGATGCCCTGTATGTTGGCATTGATACTACCTGGGACAGAGTCTATCCCGGTGAAACAGAAACGTATGAATGGGTAAAGGTAGAGAACGTGCACAAATCGGGAAACTACGGATTCAGCCTAACGCAGGGATCTCACATGCTGCGCATTGGCCATGG
>CAYFXR010000042.1:0-8538 GCA_964347155.1 uncultured Nitrospiraceae bacterium
TACTCGGGAACAATTACTTTATCTTCTTGAATTATATGAGAACTTTTTTTCTCAGGAGCGTCGACAGGTTTTTTAATCGTAGGAGGCGCAGATTTCTCTTTTGCCTCTTGTTTAAAGAAATCTATCAGTTTGTTGGCCGTGTCCTCATCTACATTCGCCAAATGGGATCTCACAATTACATTGAGTTCTGCAAGCCTGGAAATAATTTCTTTTCTGCCGACATTTATCCTTTTAGAAAGTTCGTAGATTCTCATTTTTTTTAATTTCCCTGAAACTACAACCCCTCATTTTCATTTCCTTTTGGTAAAAAAGGATTTACTCCCCGGATACAATGATCTGCCCTCATCTGTCTCATTATGATCTGCCGGAAGAGTATCCCTGTATCCGTCCTGCCAGTGTGAAACCTGTTCTATCAAAATTGGGTATTAAAAAGCTTATGAGTACGGGAATGGTGTTTTAAATTTACATCAATAAATTTCGATTTAGAAGACTACCTAATATTTATCATAACATGGAATCGCTACTTTGTTAAGAGTCAGAAATCTTATCTGATCACTGCTGACCAAAACAATAGCAAACAGCAGGCTGCATGCCGAGAAAACAGAATTGCGACACCTTAAGTAGAGATATTTGCTATGCTTTATCATTTTTCTGTTTAAGTCAGCTTAATATCTTAATCAGGCAGAATCAGGTTCGTTATCTGATCATTTTTGTACCCCTTTGCCGTTTCATCGGTTATTCTCAAATTTTGATTTCCATCAAGTTATCGGCTTCAACTGCCTTTCAATGACCTGTGTAGACTTTCAACTAGATGATTGCATTTAATAATGTACTGCTTTGTCTTTGCCTTATGGCAACAGAAGTTAAAGTTCACCCCCCAATGTGATTTAGAACCAACGTCCCCTTAGATGCTCGCAAACAGGCTGTATCAATCGTCTTAATAACGGGTTTGCACAGCAGCAACCTCACCGTCCGTTTCCGTCCAAACAGTCAGCTCTCTTGAAGCAGCGGCAGCACTTCGTATAAGTTTATCCAAATTCTTCTCTTTAACCCAGACTTCTGTCTGTGTTCCGTCGGGTTGTTCAACGGTATAGTAGATCTTTTTGGAATCGTTCGTATCGGTATAGTCATTCCTTACTACTCCGGCAGTGGAAGGAAGACTGGGTGGTGCTGGTGGATTGCCAATAGCAGATGAGGATAAAAATACACCCGTTACTACCAAGAAAATCATTGTGACAAATATCCTTTTCATAATTTCCTCCTTTTTGTTTTTTCTCTGGTCTATTACGACCAGACGGAAAATTAACCCATAGGTCTTCTAACTGATAACAAATAATACCATTCTTTATATTGAATGACAATGAAATGATGCTAACTCACTTCTTCAAAGGCATAGGGGTCTGCCCTTGAATTTGTCCAAGACAAGGACTTTGGGGACGTTCTTAATTACATAAACTAACTTACCTTAAGTTAATAAAGATAAGAACGTCCCCAAAGTCCTGAGCCAAGGAGATCACCTGCAACTTCTAAAGGTCGAGAACTAGATATCGTTCTCTTAATCAGCGGGTCGGAGGTTCGAGCCCTCCATGGCTCACCATTGGAAACAAAGGGTTTTCAAGCAGTTACAAGCTTGGGATCCGTAGGGTCAGGTCTACACTTTAAATGGGCATCTCAGGCAAAATAGTTTAATGTGTAGACCTGACCCCGGAGACATTAAGATACGACCCCATTCACTCGATACTCTCACAGATAAAGATACGACCCCATTCACTCGACAACCCCATTCACTCGACACGATAGCTCCCCCCGATACGTTATTTTGCTCCGAGGGACTTTATATAGGCAACTATATCTTTCATGTCTTGAGAATCCTTGCTTAATGTTTTTCCCTCTAGTGGTTGCTCTATACAGATATTGATTACATCTTCCAGGCTGTTCACTTTAGAGTCCATAAAAACCGTAAATTCTTTACTACCGGCTTTCTCCATTCCGCTTCCATTAGAGTGGCAAGTGTTACAGCTATCTTCATTTGTGCTTCCGCTAAGTGCAGGGTCGTTAAATAAGCTCTTACCTCGCTCCACATCACCTTTTCCACTGTTAATGCAAGAGCTGAGAAACAGTCCAAGAATTATTAATGTCATCATTGTGACATATCTCATAATTTTCTCCTTTCAAAGATTAATAATTCTTTTTATCATTTTTTTATTCTTTACTTTTAACTGGTTCTAATATAATTGTAAATGATCCTTCAAGTGTCCTGTTTTTATCTGTTTTTAATTCGATAATACGTTTGGGGTCATTTGATTTACATCCGCTGCCGCAGGCGTCTTTCGGCCAGAGATAGGGATCCCCTTTGAAATAAAGCTGTGTGACGAGAGTCCTGTAACCGGGATAAGAAACCTTAATGTGAATATGTGCAGGCCTGTAGCCACGCCCTATCTTGTAACGACCGGGTTTAATGGAGTTGAATTCATAGAAACCGTTTTTGTCTGTTTTCATCTGACCTCTCAATCGGTATCCTTCTTCCCTGTAATAATATCTCCCTTCTGCGTCAGTTTGCCACACTTCAACAAGCGCATCTTTTAACGGAGTTTTACAGTTTGTCTCAAATACAGTGCCTTTAATAATGACACGCTTGCCCGGCTCATCAGGGGCTGCGACGTTTGTTCTAAAGGGTGCATCAGGCAGGTAGTACGGGCCCTCGACATCATTTTGTGTAGGAGGACATATGTCTGCTGATGCTTTGAAGGAATAGAAAAATATTGATGCCAAGATTATGATGAGAAATATTTTTCTAAGGTGCGCCATGCGTTTCCCTCTGGAAGCGATCTCTTTTACTGCCCTGCCGGTTTTTCCTGACCTTCGTCCGTTTTTACCTGCTGTTCTATGGTCTTTTCTACAGGTTTTTCAACTGCCTCTTTTTTTTCTTCTTTATAGGTGCTGATCCCGAGCACCTTCCAGAGGGGTCAAAAACTGACAAAGGCAGTGACAAGGGCAATAGCTGCCACTGCAAATGCGCCAATTCTCAGACCTGTGCCGATCTGGGTAAAGAGACCTATAAGCAGAAAGATAACCCCGGCAATGATCCTTATATTCCTGTCCATGCTTCCAATGTTCTTGTTCATTTCAACACCTCCTTTGAGAACGTTTTCTGGAAAATCCTGTTTTATAGTTAAAGAATATCACCACCAGGATAAATGTCAATATAAGTTTTTTACCTCGTAGTTCGTAAACCGTAAATCGCTATTCGTCATTTTCTTTTTATCCTTCTTGCATTTTCTAATGTTCCTGTTAAAATCTGGTTATGGATATTCCAAAAAGAAGACTCGGGAAGACCGGAATTGATGTGACCATTCTCGGTCTTGGCGGAGAAGGGATTCTGAGGACGTTCGGATACGATAAAGAGGCCTATACCCTGATCAACCGGGCGCTGGACCTCGGGATCAATTACTGTGAGTCAGCACGGGCATACTCAGGGAGTGAATCCTATTATGGCAGGGCATTGAACGAAAGACGGCAGGATATCTTTCTCACAAGTAAGTCCCATGCCCGGGACAGGCAAGGAGCGCTTGCCCACCTGCAGGAGACCCTGAAAAACCTGAATACCGACCACATCGATCTCTGGCAGGTGCATGACGTAAGAACAGATGAGGACATTGAGGAGATCTTCGGTCCGGGGGGCGCAATAGAGGCCTTCGCAGATGCAAAAGAAAAAGGCATGGCAAGGTTTATAGGTGTGACCGGCCATGAAAATCCGGGAATCATAAGCAGGTGTATGACTGTGTTCGATTTTGACACAGTGCTTCTGCCGATCAATCCTGCAGAGCCGGAACATATGAGTTTTCTTGATGAAGTTATACCCCTTGCGAACGAAAAGCAGATGGGGGTGATCGGGATGAAGGTCTATCTCAGGGGCGTGCCCCGGCAGCTTCCTTTCATAAGCACAATGAAGCCCTTTTATGAGTTCGCGCTTTCGCAGGCCGTCTCGACAGTCGTCATAGGGTGCGATGACATTGATCAGCTTGAGGAAAACGTGCGGTTCGCAAAATCATTCAAGCCGATGCCGCCGGAGGATCAGGAGAAATTTATATCATCGATTTCGCCCTATGCCCGACATCTTATGATGTATAAACTCTGACAGGTATTAAAAGAGTAAAGGGTAAGTGCGGACGCGACACCGCTTATTATTTTTTCTAAATTGTGCAGATACAAACTCATCCTATTTTAGACTAAAATCTGCAGTTTAGAATGTGTCTATATTTATTTATATTTCAGGTAGAAGTGTGTCATAAAAATTAAGAACAACTACTTTTTTTTATGATTTAAATCATAGTGATTGCTTCAAATTTGGTTTACCGTCATAAATAATAGAACTTGTAAAGGCTATGGAAATAAAAATCAAAAGAGCATACGAGAAACCCAGCAGTACTGACGGCTTTCGAATCCTGGTTGACCGGCTTTGGCCGAGGGGTATATCAAAAGACAGGGCAAAAGTGGATTTTTGGCCAAAAGAACTTGCCCCCTCAACTGAGCTGCGCCGCTGGTATGGTCACGACCCTGAGAAATGGTCTGAGTTTAAGTCTCGCTATGCTGCTGAGTTATCCGGCAATCAGGAACTTTTAAACAGGCTGATGGAGTATGTCCGAAAGGGGACTGTTACTTTTGTCAATAGCTCCAAAGAGCAACGGTTAAATAACGCAGTTGCTCTGAAAGAGTATGTCGAATCTCTCACACGACGAAAGTACGTACAAGGCGGTCATCCCGGGACATGGCACAAATATAGAAGAACAAATATTCAGTCAGATTTAAACTTGAGGCCGTATAAATTTAAAAGTCACTTATCAAACACAAAGAGGAGATGACGAACACTATAACCAAGGAGGACACTATCATGAGATCCATAAACGTAACTGTTTCTCTATTTATTATATCGTTGTTCATACTACCGGGAGACTTCGGCCTTACCCTGGACCAGCCCCTGTCAGGAGCCGTGGAGCAACCTGTGGGAAAAGTCGATTTTCAGATTACGTGCAGCCCGGACGCACAGAGCCGTTTCAACCGGAGCCTGGCGCTCCTGCACCATATGATGTACAGGCAGGCGAAAAAGGAGTTTAAGGCTGTCGCCGGACTTGATCCTGACTGTGCCATGGCCTATTGGGGAGTTGCCATGACGCTTTTTCATCCCCTTTGGGCGCCGCCGACCGAAGATGAGCTGAGAAGAGGCTCGGAAGCAGTAAAAAAAGCTGAATCATTAAGGCCGGCTACAAAGCGGGAGCGGGATTACATCGCTGCTGTGAAGGCATTTTATGATGACTGGAAAAACAAAGCCCACCCAAGGCGTATTGCCGCATGGGAGAAGGCGCAGGAAATAGTGCATAAAGATTATCCCGGGGACATCGACGCCGGGGCTCTTTATGCGCTTGCGCATTTAGCAACCGCACCTAAAGCCGACAAGAACTTTACCCACCAGAAAGAATCAGGTGAGCTGCTGGAGAGGCTGCGCGTTAAGGCGCCTGAGCACCCAGGGCTTTTCCACTATGCAATTCATGCCTATGACAATCCGAAGTTCGCAAGTCGCGCCATGGAAGTCGCCCGGGAATATCACAAACTTGCGCCCAATGTCCCGCACGCACAACATATGCCCAGTCACATCTTTGTGAGGATGGGGATGTGGTCTAACACCATAGAATGGAACACGCGCTCTGCAGCTGCAGCGGAGGAGCAGTCTGAAGGCGGTGTTCTCTCTCTACACTACATCCATGCCATGGATTATCTGATGTACGCATATCTTCAGAGGGGTCAGGACAAAATGGCCCTAAACACACTTGAAACGATCAATCGGGTAGAAAAATACCAGGACAGCTTTGCCTCTGCCTATGGGATAGCGGCTGCACAAGCACGTTATCCTCTTGAGCTGAGAAGATGGGAGGAAGCTGCCCGTCTGTCACTGCGCACTCACAGCACGTTTCCATGGGACAAGTATCCGTGGCATGAGGCAATCACATATTTTGCGCGCGGTCTCGGGTCTGCCCGGAGCGGTGATACATCAGCTGCACTCAAAGCCATGGAAAAGATCAGCACCTTATATGAGCTTTCATTAACAGCGGGAGAGGACTATTGGGCAGTGCTTGTAAAGGCTCAGCAAAAGACAGTAGATGCCTGGATCGCCTTTTCAAAAGGACAGAAAGACCGGGCCCTGAAAGTAATGCATGAAGCCGCTGACCTTGAAGACTCCGTTGACAAACATCCTGTAACACCCGGGGCAGTTCTCCCGGCACGGGAACTTCTGGGCGATATGCTGATGTTATCGGGAAAGCCGAATCAGGCTATAGACGCGTATGAGGCAACTCTCCGGATCTCGCCGAATCGTTTTAACAGCCTTTACGGCGCGGGAAAGGCCGCCGAAAGTGCCGGGGAACTCGATAAGGCAAAGTCGTATTATGCCAGTCTGGTTCAGGTTACTATGGGGGTGGATAGCGACAGGCCGGGGATTATGCATGCGAAAGCATTCCTTGAAAAGAATTAAGCTTTCGCCAGGGTTTATCAATTCGTAGACTATAATCCACGGTTTTTAATTTTCTCTTTTCAGTATAGATTTGGAACGAATTCTGTAATTTCCGAGTCAAGAAAAATTATCTTATTGACAGAAAGAGCATTAAGTGATATTAAGATAACAAAAACAGAAACCCGTTTCTGTGAAAGTAATATTAAAAGGGGGTATTGCAATGAAAAGATTCAGAATAATGGCTATATTGGTTGTATTTGTTATGACAGTCATGGCAACAATTGCACATTCGCAGCCATGGAAGGGATGGAAAGGAAGTGGCGGCTGGGGGTACAAGTCCCAGTATCAGAGGATATATAATCCTCAAACTGTTACTACAATTAAAGGTATTGTAGAAGCAGTAGAGCAGATAATCCCAAGGGGGGGAATGTCATACGGAATACATTTAAAGGTAAAGGCTGATAAAGAGACTCTATCAGTTCATCTAGGCCCAGCATGGTTTATTGAAAGACAGGATATTAAGATTGAAAAGGATGATACTATTGAGGTGAAAGGTTCTAAAATAACATATGATGGAGCACCTGCTATTATTGCAGCAGAGGTTAAGAAGGGTGATACAGTTCTAAGACTTCGAGATGAAAATGGATTCCCTGCATGGGCCGGTATGGGAATGGGGAGAATGAGGAGATAACAAAATATCCGTGGTGTCAGGTTATATATTAAAGCCCCCATCTCCAGTAAGCTATCACGATAAGAACAGAGAATACGATGGCGAGGTTCATATACGCTACAAAGTAGAATGCTTTCTGGTCGGGTGTTTTGGGTGGTTTCCTTGAGCCGTCGTATTTGCCAACCATTGGAACGCCCTCCAGTTTCTCTTCCCCGTGCGGGGCATTTGGGAGCGAATTCGTCATGTCATGGCCCGCGGCATGTTTCATGTGCAAGCCTTTTTTCCAGAGCTTCAGGCTTGTCACATCAAAGACCTTTTCCTTATAAGCTACATAAGCCAGCGTTCCTTCTTTGCCATCAAAATGGGAGAGCGTTTCAGGATCAAATATTTCTGGTATTGCAGTGATTGACTTCTTCATTCCTTTCTTTAATCTGGGTCCAATAAAAAGGACAACAAACAGTGCTGATGATATCATGAAAAGATAAAGCATAATCTTAATCGACAGCGTTATGCCCCAGGGACTTGTATAAAGTACATCCAGACTTCTAATTTTGGATATAGTCAGAAGCACTCCGGTAATGCCTACAACTATCATTGATACCATACCGAGCGTAACTTCTCCTTTCGGAAGTCCCCGCGCGGCGTATCCCGGTCTTAAGATTAAATGTACATACAGTATGGTTCCGAACCACATGAAGCCAGCAATAATGTGAAACACGCCGAACGTAAAGCGGACAGTTTTTCGCACCGGGCCAAGTATTCTGTACCCGCCTTCAGGAGGCCAGACATACCCGGAAGCAGAGAATTCAAGCCCCATCTCGTTTATATCCCCTCCGTCCTCTTCAAGATGACAGATCAGACAACCCTGTTTTGTATCTTCAGCGTAGTCAGGGGTGGCCGGTAATGAAATGGGCAATAAAATGATAATAAGGGAAGACATAAGTATGAGTATATTTTGTTTCATAATAACCACCTCCTTGATCAGATTATATCATCTGATTAAAAGTGAAAAGTGAATAATTATCGGGCAGGACATATACTGATTATATTACATGGCAATCCTTAATATGATAAATTTATTTTAGACTAAAATCTACAATGTTGATTTTAACGCTATCGGTAACGATTTAAGGTGGTAATCTTCTATTTTTACAGGCAGTTAGGTGTTATTTGTAATCCGTTATTATTGAGTTTTTTGCTTCGGTCTCGATGCCGTTAATATTCCTCTACTTTCAATAACTCAAATTTTCCCTGTAAACGCAACATAACTTACAGAAATCTTGTTTTTGCATACGCGTCTTTGTATGCCATGTTTCAACGTGTAATAATGATACCTCTAGTGAAATAAGTAAGAGAGTTCCTT
>CAYFXR010000043.1:0-5383 GCA_964347155.1 uncultured Nitrospiraceae bacterium
TTCTAAATTTTTGTACATAGTGGCATGTACGATGCCTCAATAATTTAAAAAAGAAAGGAGAAAAAAATGGAAACAACATTGAATGAGATCATAAGTCTTATCGGTGCCTATGTCCCTAATCTTCTCGGTGCCCTGCTCATACTGATTATAGGGTGGTTGATCGCGTTGATAATATCTGCTATTTTGCGTAAAGTGCTCCACCGCATCGAACTTAATAGAAGATTGGCAAGCTGGACTAGCGAGAAAAAAGCAGAAGGAGAAATTGACCTGGAGAAAGGGATTGCCAAGGGCGTTTTCTATCTCTTGATGCTTTTTATTCTGGTAGCATTTTTCCAGGCACTGGGTGTTACTCTCATTACAGAACCTCTTAATAGTCTTTTAAACACTGTCTTTGCCTTTGCGCCTAAAATTATCGGAGCAGGTGTATTACTGTTAGTAGCCTGGGTTATTGCAAGCGTACTCAGATTGATTGTTTCACGAACTCTCACCGCAGCCAACGTTGATGAGCGTTTAGGAAGCAGTGCAGGAAGTACAGAACAAAAGGCCATAAACCTGACAAAACCATTATCGGATGCAGTATACTGGCTGGTATTTCTCTTATTTTTACCTGCAGTATTTAGCACATTGGAAATGCAGGGGCTTCTTGAACCGGTTCAGGGCATGTTTAATAAGATACTGGATTTCGTGCCAAATATATTAACTGCGGCAATCATCCTTCTTGTGGGGTGGTTTGTTGCACGTATTGTGAGGCAGGTAGTAACGAATTTATTGGCTGTGGCAGGAATCGACAAACTGAGCGAAAAAGTTGGTTTGTCCTCAATTCTTGGGACACAGCAACTGTCAGGCGTGATAGGTATTGTATTGTTCGCTCTCATTATAATTCCGGTTGCGATAGCAGCCCTCAACACCCTGGCTTTAGAAGCTGTTACACAGCCAGCCAGTAAAATGTTGAACATGATTCTGACCGCTCTTCCCAATATTTTCGCTGCAATCTTTATCATATCAATTACATATGTCATAGGACGAATAGTTTGCAGCTTCATCGTAAATCTGCTTACTGGTATCGGATTTAACTCTATTCTGGTTAAGCTCGGTTTACAGCAGAACGAGCCAGCTGAGGGAAAACGCACACCATCAGAAATGATTGGCTATCTGGTTTTACTTTCAATAATGTTCTTCTCTGTTTTAGAGGCAGCCCGTCTTCTCGGATTTGAGTCACTGTCAAGCCTTGTTAACCAGTTCATGGTATTTGCCAGCCATATCCTTGTAGGATTGATTATCTTTGCCGTTGGTTTGTTTCTTGCAAATCTGGCTTCTAAGACGATACGTGCATCAGGAACAGCCCAAGCTCAATTCCTGGCCGGTGCTTCCCGTATTATTATACTGGTACTTGCCGGTGCTATAGCACTCAGACAGATGGGACTTGCAAATGAAATTATTAATCTCGCCTTTGGACTGCTGTTAGGGGCAATTGCCATTGCTACCTCGATAGCTTTTGGTATCGGTGGAAGGGATATGGCATCCCGCAAATTGGAGGAATGGTCAAAGGCCTCAAAGACTGAATGATCACAAGTCTTACTTATTTGTAGCTTATGCTACAGGGATGTTTTATATCTCCTTGACGGTGAGGGGGAGGTTTAATTCTTTATTAAACACTCCCCTTTACCCTCTTAAATACAATATAAATCTAACGGGGTGAATTCCCTCCCTCCTCAAATACGAGCGTACTCTAAAGTTTAGTTTCATTTGGCCGATTAAAAATATCAGATAACATTGAAAGGAGGATTCCTATATGGTGTTGTTAGCCATTGCCCTTACACTGTTCAGTATCATTCTCACTATGATAATAAACAAGAACGTAAAATGTGATAACCGGGATCATTCCAAGAAGCAAATTGATAAAGTCAGCCCTATTATCGGATTATCTGCTATCCTTATTGGTACTACAATAATGGTTGGATATATTCTCGTATCCTATCTCGGGAAATTAGGAACGTTTCTTGCGGAAACATTGAAAACCTGGATTAGTTAAATTCTTTCCATTTTCACGTACTCTTTCCGTTTTTCCTACAAAAAGCCAAAAAAGTGCTGATTGTCACTTAACCGCCTTAGATGAGAATTCAATATCATGGAAATGCTTACTAAACCTTAAACATCAAAACCTGAAACTACCTGTTGAAAAATAAAATAATGTTTTATAATAGCTAATTTAAAAAAGGAGGGAGAGTTATGATCAAGAGGATTTTGATTATTGCTGTTTTATCATTCATGATTTTTCAGGGCAACGTGTTTGCCGTAGAAACTGAAGGGGAGATAATATTCAGGGATTCACTTTATGGTGCAGCAATCGGAGCTTTGTTAGGAACTGCTTTTTATCTGGCTGATCAAGATGACTTTGCTGAAAAGATTTCTGCAGGGGTTATTATTGGTACTTTTGGTGGTCTCATTTACGGATTCATAGAGACAAGTAGCTTTGTTGAAATAGAAAATGACAAAATAAAATTTGCTGTTCCTACGCCCATAATCCAAGAAAGAAATAATGATATCCAGTTTTCAGCATCCCTTTTGAAAACTAAATTTTAGTTATATAGATTACTTTGGTACTTTAATTAATGCATATCTTTTCCCAAGTTGTTGCATACATATATTTTTTTATATTTGTTCATATCTGTCAAAATAAATACTATCAGAAGACTGAACACCTCACAAACACAATGAATCGACGGATTTTATAAAATAGATAACATTATTTTTGAAAACTCTGATATTTATTGTTTTTTGCATCATCTCTCAAGAGATTTATATCATATTCATACTACATGGAATCTAGATGCTCAAAGAAGCTTGCCAGTTGTAAATACTTCCTCCTTTAAATAATTTGTGTTATAACATAACAAGAGAGATGATTTATGATTTTTTATCAGGGGCCAGCTACTTTCTGCGTGGTTTTAAAATGGTTATACAGCCCGAGTTGCGACGATTTATTCTGATTCCTTTTATTATCAATACCCTTGTTTTTACAGCAGCTATCTCGTTTGGTATATATCAGTTTGATTACTTGATGGACTGGATTTTTCCGCAAGAAAACAGCTGGTGGATTGAGTTTTTTCGTATAACCGCATGGGTATTTTTTTCAATAATTGTATTGATGATATTATTCTTTACCTTTACTTTAGTGGCTAATCTCATAGGCGCTCCTTTTAATGGAACATTGTCAGAAAAGGTAGAGGTATATCTTTCAGGAAACAACCTTCAGAGTTCAGCGGGCATTCGGGATTTTATCTCCACTATCCTACCCTCCATTGTAAGTGAATTGAAAAAGCTGTTGTATTTTCTGCTTCTTGGAGGGATGATCTTTCTCTTTCTTCTTATTCCTGGATTAAATATTATTTCACCGTTGTTATGGGTAGTCTTTACCTCGTGGATGTTTTCTCTGGAATACATTGCCTATCCCATGGAAAATCACAAAATATACTTCTCACAGGCAAGGAAAGAATTAAGAAAAAAAAGGGTGATAGCCTTTGGATTTGGCATGGCAGTAATGATTGTAAATACGATTCCCATAGTTAATTTCCTCGTAATGCCTGCGGCTGTTGCCGGCGCTACTGCTCTGTGGGTTGAACGCTTAAAAAATAGTTAACATGATAGGAAAAATCAAAAACGGAATAAACTTCTCATGTTTTTGCTTGACTATCGTTGCCTCCTGATCGATAATACATATAAAAAGGGTACTTGCGTGAAGAGCAATACCATAAAAAATTTTGCCCTTTCGTACAGAATTTCATAATATGAGGAAACTGATTTTATCTGTTATTGTTGTAGTTTTTTTCACTGGTTGTGCAACAGCGCCAGCGCCTGCGCCGCCCAAAGCCCATGCTCCGGTAATAAAAATGGCTGATAACCAAGACCGTCCGACTCTCGAGACATCTCTATTAAGATCTGATCAAGAAGTCCTGAGCGAAAAAGCAATCAATACTATTCTTTCAAGCAGGGTCGTTCTTCCCCGAAAGGGCCATTTGACCATGATTAAATTCCCGGGGACTGAAGGCGGGACATCAAAACACTATGGAAGGGACTATTGGCGTTCTGAAGCATATCTCAAAACACAGCAAGACTATATAGATACATTATCTGATAAACTGGCGTCTTCAGAACGCGTAGCAGCCGTTACTTTATTACCATCATTACTAACTCCAAAGGACGCTACCATTCCTGTTTTGCGAGAAGCGGCTGCTCGATTACAAGCAGACCTTCTTTTAGTGTTCCGTATTACAAGTGATATTTATCAACAGTCTATGTGGCTTGAAAAGGATAAAGTAAAAGCATTCAGCACCTGTGAGGCTGTATTATTGGATGTCAAAACAGGTCTCATACCATATATAACGGTAACAACCAGAGAGAGCTTACAACAACAAAAAACAACTGATTCTGATATAAATGAGACGAGAAGACGTGCCGAAAAAGAAGCGGTGCTGGCATCAGTGAATGCTGTTGCCAATGAATTAGTAAAATTCTTCAAATCAGTGCCATAAAGTATTTCCAACAGGGTAAAGACGTTTCATAACTGCTTGTCCTTAGTGCCTACTGCATTCGTAAGAATCTGTGAGTCATTGCAGTTTTTGTCTTAATCGTAATAAGATAAAATCAAAACTCGATGAATGATATCCTTGCACTTGCAACTATTATTGCCTGGCCCGTTATTCCTCTATTCTGGATTCCCGTTCATCTTTTCTCAAATTTTTTCAGAAAAATAAAACTTCTTACTTATGTAATACCTCTCCTTACATGGCTTCCTCTTGCCTATATTCTTTATAAGAAAAGGGCCTTACTGCTGCATGCAAAAATTGATTTTCCTTTAATCTTAAATGTCTTTGGTCTTATCCTTTCAGTCTTGGGCACATCGCTTCACATATGGACTATGAAATTGCTTAGCCCCCGAGGACTTATCGGAGTGCATGAGATTTATTCGAAAGCAAAAGGGAGGGTAGTGAAAGAAGGCGCCTTTTCCGTTGTCAGACATCCGACATATTTAGCGCATACAATAATATTCTCAGGGGTTTTCCTTATGACTGGAGTTATTGCAGTATGCGTTGTTACATTGCTTGATTTTCTCCTCATTAATTTTTTTATTATCCCTCTGGAAGAAAAAGAACTCGAAAGCCGTTTTGGCGAAGAGTATTACTATTACAAAAATGACGTACCAAGATTTTTCCCACGACTCATACAAATCAGGAGAAAATAAGACCGATTATACCTTTAACCAAAAAAATGCATTTCACATAATGCAGGCTTTGTGAAAGAAATTATTTTTCGATACTTTAAACGCAATATTAATTGATCGAGTGTGAATACTTTTATTCTAAGCCATATGCACAATTCAATA
>CAYFXR010000044.1:0-15677 GCA_964347155.1 uncultured Nitrospiraceae bacterium
ACGGGAAAAGATATTACCGCTTATTGCGGGAAGCCTTCCCGGCATTTATCTAGGTGTTACATTTTTGAAGAGTGCGGAGTCGATGTTAATACAGATATTGCTTGGCGTCATAATAATATCTTATGGTGTGTATTCGCTTGTCTTTCAACCGAGAACCCGGAAGATTCACCGTATCTGGTCATATATAGCAGGCTTCGGCACGGGATTCATAGGTGCGGCCTTCAGCGCCGGAGGTCCGCCTGCAATTATTTACACAACGCTTACCGGGTGGTCAAAGGATTATATCAAGGCAACTCTTACCGGTTTCTTTTTTGTCGGAAGTTTAATTTCCGCCTTTGCACATGCGGTAAGCGGACTGACAAACACATTGGTAATAAAATATTTCTTTGTTTCATTCGTCTTTGTTCTTCTGGGTGTTTATATTGGATCCCGATTATATAACAGGACGAATAGGCAAGAGTATATCAGGATAATTCTATTCATCCTTATCATACTCGGATTGATAATGATCATCTCGGCCTTATCTTTATGATCTTTATGACAGGGAATTAACCGTGACTGAGCTTGCAGAAATTATGGGAATTTCACCTGCCAATGTTTCTCAGTACTTTGCTGTTATGAGACAAATAGAATACTCCCAGCAAGATGAAAGGGCAATAATGTTTATTACAAATTTTCCAATGCTAAAGTAATCAAGGCATGTAATTTCATGAGGCAACATGCTTTTTCCTGCCATTTTTTAATAATTTCACCTTAATTTCTCGATAACTATTAAATATTTCATGTTAAATTGTTACATGGCACAAAATGGCACAAATATGTGTAATTAATTTTGTGTGCCAATTATGAGATATTATGTGTAATTACAATAAAATCAATGAGTTATGGTATGGCATAAGATTTGCACTGATTTATTATTATTAAATATTTCTTCGTATAATTGAAGGGGATATGATTTGAAAAACTTATTAATTTTCTATTTGTTTTTGATTTTTATTCTGTCAGCAACTGCTATCAACATTGGTTATGCTATAGGACCACCTCTTTTACCTGGTGTGTATATTCAGGATGGGTCAGGTGATCTTGATGTGGGATTTTTCTCGACTCCGCTTGTATACGATTGGAATAGTGATGGAAAAAAAGACCTTTTAGTGGGTCAAAGATATAACGATGGTACAACCGATCATGGATATGTTAGTTTTTTTAATAATCAGGGCACCGATGGGACACCCTATTTCAATGGTTCTTCTCGGCATGAGGCAGGCTGTTGTTTATTAGATGTAGCCACAGGGTTTTGACAGGGCTCATATCTCACGGTCGTGGGTTGGAACAATGATGGACTACATGATTTGCTGGTAGGAGATGCGGCTGGAAATGTTCATATCTTCTTGAACACAAATAATAATACAAATCCTGTATTAGATTCTGGTTCCTTAATTCAAGTAAGTGGATCACCTATTGACGTTGGCATTAGGGCAACACCTATTGTAGATGATTGGAATGAAGATGGAAAGAAAGATCTCCTCGTTGGTAATCTTACTGGAAATATTCAAATTTATTTAAACGAAGGTACGGATGCAGCACCAGTCTTTAACTCATCATCCCTATTACAAGTAGGCGGAGTTGATTTTGATATAGGCAGCAGGGCTGCGCCGAGGATATTTGATTGGGATGAAGATGGGTTAAAGGACCTTTTAGTCGGTGAAACTCAAGGATATGTTTACTTCCTTGAAAACGTTGGAACAAATAATGCTCCCGCTTTTGATGGTACAGAGACGCTTTTACTTGCAAACGGTGATCCTTTACAATACCCGGCTCCACGTTCGTTTCTGGATGTTGCCGATTGGAATAATGATGGTTTTAATGATATTTTGTTAGGTGGTGCAGACGGTAAAGTGATGGTCTTTCAAGCTGCTCCGGAACCTTTATCCTCAACCTTGTTTCTTGCGGGAAGTGGAGTGATAGGACTGGCAGGACTCAGAAGAAGATTTAAGGCCAAAGGCAATATGCGAAATGTTTAAAACTTTTAGCCTGTAACTGACATAGGGATATTTAATAATCGACGAACACCCACCATTCCGATACCATCGGGATAGTGGGTGTTTTATTTCATTGCAAGGCATTCTTTTTCTGTTACATAATTTAATTACCCTAACATGAGATGTGCTGATATTACGGTTTCCCTGCTGTTATTATTATCCATCCGTCAGAAGCCCCAAACCAGTCGCTGCCAAAGGCTGCTGTATTGCATTTATGATCGGGGCACCAGTCAGATTCGTTATCTATCCAAAAATCAGCTCCCAATTGGACAAGGGCATTGCCAGTCAACTTGAAACGTGCCTCAGAATAGCATCCCGAGGCATCCTCTGGTATAACAACTCTTTTCCCGCCAAAATGCCAAACTCTGTCAGGTCTTTCATCTAAAGGAAGCAAAGCAATATCTCCTGTAAAGTCAATTTTCATGTCCTCACGGTTGTCAATTCCCCGGCACCACGGGTTTCTTGGCCAGAAACCACTCCAATAAATTCCTGTTCTGTTTGATGATGTCTCACGGGATATAAGGACTGGCTGTCCATTTACTATGCAATAAAATCTTGCCCAGTCTATTTCGAGGGAGCTGTCTCCTTCTTTCCGAGTATCGTGAACAGCAATTACCCAAAGAGTTCCTGATGTCCATCCTACAGGTGGTAATCCCTTATCGTAAAAAGCTGCAGGCTTCGGCGACTCCGGTGGTGCAATACTTGAGTTTCCACCTGGATCATCATTTCCAAAGCCGTAACATTCACTCAGAATGTAGCTACTTAATAAGACGACAAAAAAAACTATTTTCTTCATTGTTATTAACTACATAATGCAGACATTGCTCAATAAATTATTTAACTCGATACATTTATTATTAAATTGTGCATATGGCTTTGAATAAATATATTTACACTAGATCTATTAATATTGCATTTAAGGTATCGAAAAATAATTTCTTTCACAAAGCCTGCATTATGTGAAATGCATTATTTTATTAACCTTATCCATTACTTTCGCTTCGCTGGAAGAGGCCGCTTTTTACCCAGAGCCAGAACATGCTCTTGACCCCTTTTGCAGCGGCTTTTACGTCATTAATATTTCTCAGTGCGGATATCTTTTTCAAAAGAAACTTTGGTCTCGAGTAAAATCTTTTGAAGGCTATTTGCCTGAGTTCCGCTATTTCTTCTCTTGTCATTGTATAGGGGATAAAAGCTGCTCCCTGATAAGTAAAGTCTGTTAAATCGCTGGACATCGTCCCGTACTTATCAATATTGTCGTACAGTTCGGTGCCTGGGAAAGGTGTGAGGGCATGGAAGTTGGCTATGTCGGGATCCAGCTCACAGGCAAAGTCGATAGTTTTTAAGCCTTCCTCGAACGTTTCACCTGGAATGCCAAAAATGAAAGGGGTATAAACTGTCAATCCTGCTTCTTTGGCTGCCTTGACCGCTCTCCGTGTTTGCTCAAGGGTAATGCCTTTTCTCAATGCATGTAGATTTTTCTGTACACCGCTTTCGGCGCCCAGGAGTATTGCCCAGCATCCAGCATCTTTAAAAGCCTTGAGCAGTGGCTTATCTACCTGATGAACACATGCAGAGGCAAACCATGTGAAATCAAGTTTCCGCGTTTTTATCTCATGTGCAATCTGCATAGCCCTGTGATAATCTGCTGCAAGGGTATCATCTATAAACTTTATTTCCTTGTACCCTTGTTTCAGACACAGCTCTATCTCCTGCATGACATTATCTACGCTCCGGAAGCGTATGCCGTTTTTTCTCAGTTTATCGATCTGGAAACAAAAAATACACCTCCTGTTGCATCCCCTGGCAGTCATGATGACAGCAACCGGTTTTCTCTTATATGTAGCTGGAGGTGGTATATAGTCCTTTGCATTGCCTAAAAGCTCACGTGCAGGGAAGGGGATAGAGTCAATATCGGTAATAAGTGGACGAGGAGGATTTTTGATAATTTGATCACTATTTCTGAAAGCTACGCCTTTAACCCCTTCAAGGTTTTTACCCTGCGACAATCTCTCCAGTATCTCAACTGCAGTTATTTCGCCTTCTCCGGTAACTACGGCATCAATAGCAAAAGAGTCAGCAAGACATTTTTCCTGCATTGCTATCGGATAGGGTCCGCCGACTGTGATAAATATTTTTTTGAGTCTCTTCTTGATTTCTGATGCTGTGAAGGCTGCCTTTTTCCAGCCGAAAGCAGTTGAATAAATGCCGATTAGGTCAGGTTTATCGCTGGAGAGTTCATTCATTATTTCTGAATGTGTCATGAAAGCGCCGTTTAGAAATTTTACATCATGACCTGATTTTAAAATTGACGATGCAACATAAAGGGTTCCGAGAGGTTGCCAGTAGTTAATCTGTGAGCCTGCGGTTTTTGATGAAAAGATTTCTTCCGGTACCCAGGAAGGTATGATAAGAGCACACTTCATAAAGTTATGCTCCAATAGTGAGGGATTCTCTTTCTTTTTCCGGTGGCTTCTTTTTTAAAATTTCCTCAGCCACTTCAATGCCGGATTCAATCGAATGGTCCATGTTATAGTATTTGAACATGCCTGTTCTGCCGATTAAGTGAAGATTTTTAAAGTTATCCAGATATTCGAGAATTTTATAGTAATGTTCTGTGTATCCTACTTCAAAGAGTGGATATGCCTTTGGTGTCCTTACAACACAACTGTCGACAACTTCGTTCTTATTAATAAATTTTAATTTTTCTAATTGTCTTACGGTTGCGGACGTAAGTCCTTCATCATTTGAATTCCAGATCTCATCTCCCTTAAAACAGAAATATTCGGCTACAATATGTGTTTTCCCTTCAGGTGCCATATACGGACTCCAGTTCTTGGGCTCATGTATCCTCCCAATGGTCATATCCTTCTCAGGCAGATACATCCAGGTAAGATCGGTCGCCCTTTCCCTATTGAGCATGATGGTTACCACCACGAGATCCCTGTATCTCAGATTCGAGACTGCCTTAAGAATATCCTCTGGTGGGGATGGATTAAGCATGTATATAAGGTTTGTTAACGGGATACTGGAGACAAACTCACTACCTTGAGCACTATAGAGACGATCACAGTTTTTTGCTATTATGTTATTAATAACGAAATCCTGATGATTTATCTGTGCAACTCTTGTGTTTGTCAAAACCGTGTTTTCCTTTTCTATTTCTGCCCTCATCCTGTCTGATATCTGTCCGATTCCCATAGGGGGATAGATAAACTTATCTGCAAGAGTATTAACTTTTCGCCTGCTGAATTTAAAAAATGCGTTTTTTATTGCTACACCCAAAGAGAGACCTTCTATCCTCTTTGATACCCATTCCTTGCTTATTCTCTTACACTCAATACCCCATACCTTTTCACTGTATTCCTTAAAATAGATCATGAATATGGTTCGACCGAAATGACTGATTACCCAGTCTTCAAGTGAAATATTCCGAGGTGTGTAGAAAAGACTTTTAATTTTTTCCTTGCTGTAATCGGAAAGTGCCTTCAACGTAGTGGACATACCCAATCCTAAAAGTGAATTTGAGGGCTTAAGCGGATAGTCGAAAAATTTATTGTGTAAATAGATTTTGCTCTTTCGGTGTACTGTTAAATATTCCCCATGTAACAGGTCTTTTACAAAACTTTCCGTTTCCTCGTTATTAGTAATAAAACGGTGACCACCTAAATCAAACCTGAAGTCGCCTTGACGGATTGTTTTTGAAAGTCCTCCTACTTGAGAATCGCCTTCAAACACTTTAACCGGTTGGCCTGCCTTCGCCAGACTAAAAGCGGCAGAAAGCCCTGCAAGACCGCCCCCGAGAATTACAATAGTATTTTTTTTATGATGCGGAAGCGGACTTGTAAAACGCAATAAATCAATTGGGTAGGAATTCATGTTTGAATAATAAAAAAATTTTCGGGGCATCTCAATGGATGCCCCGAAGACAATAGAAAAATCAGTTATTAGTTTATTTTAATAACCTCCTGTTTCTTCTGCTTCTTCAGCACCTTCTTCTGTAACTGTTTCTTCTTCATGGGCGGCTGGTTCAGTTGCAGTCTCCTGTTTTTGGCATGAGACGAGTAACAAGCCCAGGACAAAAACAATAATACAGATAACAAGAAAAAATGTTTTTTTCATGCTGCATCCTCCTTAAAATATGGAATTAAGTAAGGGTATATACCCTTTTTCTTTAATAAAAATATTTTATCTGTTGATGCTTCCATAGAAAAGTCTTTCTTATGCACAGCAGGGGATACCCTTTACGCGAATTATATAATATTCCTCTTTTCTGTCAATCTCCGTATTGCAACCTGACATGGAAACAAAAGCCGTGATTTTTTTTATGTCAGCAGGTGTATTAGTGAGAATCTCAATATGTACATCACATCCAAATTTCGAGGACAGTATTTCTTTCAGTTGTATGAAAAGTTCTTGAGTGTTAATATCACGTGCATCAATTCTCATATAGTCTATCTGATTGGATAGTTTTCTCTGTTTACATATCTTTCATAGGCTTAATAAACTTAAAGTAAACCATTGTCCAGTTGCCGAGAATCATAGCGATTGTCGCAGCTATACTTCCGATAGACAGCGTAGTAACTCCAGTAAGTGCCTGTCCGACCGTACAACCACCTCCTGTTATACCTCCAAAACCCATCATAAGCCCCCCGATAAAGACTGTTATGAGTTCTGTTGCAGGGGGGGATTTCCACAAGTGCTCTTTCAGGATTTTGGCGCTGACGTACGCCCCTATGGGAACTCCGATAACATTAAAGATTGACCATGTTACTTTAAAAGGCCCTAACGTGTACTTCGGAAAGAACATTGGCTTTGAGTCTCCTGCAACAAGAAAATTCATTAATTCAGATGTTGGGGTTGTGAAATTAAGACCTCTCGCAAAACCACCCCAGTACTCAGCTGCCCAGAAGGCAGTTAAACCCATAATGCCTATTAGTACACCCGTTATTGGCCAGGAAAGTCCCTTTTGCTTTCTCACAGAAAATGGTTTACCTTTAAGTATAAAGACAGCAGCCACAATTATAAGTATAGCAATTACTATCCATTTCTCTGCCATTCCGTCACCAATGACCTCCCATAACCGGGCATTGCGTTTGCCTGCAATGGGAAGTGCGACTGTCCTTAATGCTTTAAAAAGAGGATTCAGTAAACCATTGGTTGTAGAACTTGCACCTATAAGAAAACCTAGAGCAGCGACCCCTGCACCCAGTTGTCCTTCCCCCATCTTATACCAGACACCGCTTCCGCATCCACCTGCGAGGACTATACCAAGACCAAAGATATATCCTCCGATAATATTAGATAATGGATAGAATGTCTGCGGTACCAATCTGAATGCCCCTAAATCATTAAGCACATTGCCACCAACTATCAGAATTACCAGGGCAATTATATATGCGCGGAAAAGGGTAAGGTCGTTTATAAAGATTGTGTCCCTGAAGGCAGTGTTCATACAATATCTTCCACGCTGGAGAATAAAGCCAAAGATTAGCCCGACTAATAATCCAGAAAAAATGAATCCAATAGATGCACTTTGCATAATTTCTCCTCCTTCAGATTTTTTGCTAAAATATCACAGAAAATATGTCTTGTCAAGAAAGGACTTTCTTCACTATCATCTACTGTTGAGACGATTAAATTTTAACAAAATATGTTTAAGAACAACAAAATATGGTGCAATCTATAATACTAATTTGAATAAGAATATTTGTAAACTAAAATATTGTAATAGAAATATAAGGTAACCTTTTTAAATAATTTCTCAACTTTTTTAACAAAAAAAATAGAAATCAGTATAATTCTATATATGGAATCTAAAAATTACTAGCCATTATTAAAGTTCATGAATATTAAAGAAAACGTTTTAAGGCTTCAGGATTTCTATATATTGTCGGTTAAGGCCCCTCTCGGTATCTTTCGCAAGCCGTTTTATTTCCGGGAAACAATAGAACAGATGGACTATATGGGTTCAGGTTCGCTTTTTATTATTTCGCTCGTATCTCTTTTTATTGGCATGGCATTATCTTTGCAAATATCAGCGGAACTCGCTGAACTGGGGCTGAAAATGTATACAGGGAAAATAGTGGGAATGGCTATAATCAGGGAAATAGGGCCGGTAGCGATAGCCCTCGTTTTTGCGGGACGGGTCGGTTCCGGTATGGCATCTGAACTTGGTTCCATGATGCTTGGTTATCAGGTGGATATCATGAGAGTGCACGGTATTAATCCAATAAAAAAACTGGTTACGCCAAGGGTCATCAGCGCAATTGTAATGCTTCCCGTACTGACGATAATAGGAGATGCTGTTTCGTTGTTCGGAGGATATTACATTTCCGTTTTTATCAGCCATCAGAGTGGTTCTTTTTATTGGAGTCAGATCAAGGATATAATGTCTTTTGATAACATTTTTGCGGGTGTAACGAAACCTTTTATCTTTGGATATCTTATATCCTGTATCAGTTGCTATATGGGGCTTACGACAAGAGGAGGAGCACGGGGGCTCAGACAGGTAACCACAACAGCCGTGGTGCTTTCAATGATAATGATTATTGTCTCCGACTTTTTGCTTACCCGGGTTTTGCTGTATGTATTGGGGATGAATGTATGATAGAATTCGAGAACGTAACATTTGCTTATAATAATAATGCAGTGCTGAACAATGTCAGCTTCGGGGCTCAATTCCATGAACGTATAGCTGTTCTGGGTGGAAGCGGCGTGGGCAAAACCACTATTTTGAGACTTATACTCGGGCTTGTTCGTCCCGACGATGGAAAGATACTGATAGAGGGTAATGACATTACCGGTATGTCTGAATCCGAATTGAGAAATATTCGGATGAAATTCAGTATAGTATTTCAGGAAGGGGCGTTATTTGATTCTTTAAGCGTTCGCGAAAATGTTGCTTTCTGTTTAAGGGAATATACAAATTATTCCGAAGAGGAAATTGAAAGGCGTGTGAGAGAGCTCTTGGGAATACTTGGTATTGAAGAAGCTATCGACCTTATGCCGGAAGAACTGAGTGGAGGCATGCAGCGCAGAGTTGCAATCGGAAGGTCACTTGCCGGAAGTGCACCAAACATGATGCTGTATGATGAAGCCACTTCAGGTCTCGACCCGATAACAGCTGACAATATATGCGGATTAATAAAAGAACTGTCAAAGGGAGAGCCTCCTGATAGAGTAGGATTTATTATCGTGACTCACAAGGTGACCGACGCTGCCAAAGTGGCTGAACGTTTTATATATATCAGGGACGGAAACATCGTTTTTGACGGTGATGCTGTTGCGCTTAAAAATACCGAGGATCAGGAGTTGAGAAGATTTATTAATGAGCTTTTCGTAGCTGAAAGATGTTCGTAGTTGAAAAAAGCAAAAGACATATCGATGATTGAGGTGGCACAATGTATAACTATGTAAAGCAACTCAGATGGGCAAAATTAAAGGTCGGCGTAGTTGTTACTATCGCCCTTATGACTATCTTTTTGGCTGTAATGTTTGCCGGAAATATTGAAAAAATTTTTGTGCCGAGAGTCGAGATTTATGCACTGGCAAACGACGTGAAGGGGTTAAGGGAGGGGTCACCTGTCTGGTTTTCAGGTGTTGAGATAGGTTCTGTCAAGTCTATCAGGTTTACTGTTCAGCAGAAGGTAGAAGTGGAAATTTCAATTTTGTCTGATTCCCTTAAATATTTAAAGGCAGACTCCAGGGCAAGTATTCTGACACTTGGGCTGCTTGGTGACAAGTATATTGAAATAAGTCCCGGTTCAAAGGATGCAGAAGATTTAAAAGCCGGAGATTCAATCATGGGAATAACTCCAGCCGAGATTCAGGATGTTGTTGAGACAAGCCAGGAATCTATTGCAAAAATATCTGATTTCATTATTATGCTTGAAGACATTCTGGGGAAAATAGAAAAAGGGGGAGGAACCGTTTCCAAGTTCCTTCGCGATCCTTCTGTTTACGATAATCTTAAAGAGTCAATAGAAGAACTAACATTACTTCTTAAAAAAATTGAAAGCGGCAGAGGCACGATAGGAAAGTTGTTGAATGAGGACAGCCTTTACCGTAATCTCTCTGCGTCTGTAGAAGATATACAACTATTTGCAAAGACGCTTGGAGAATCGGAAGGTACACTCAATAAGTTAATTCATGATCCATCGCTTTATGACAGATTTAAAAAGGCATCAGAATCCCTCGATACCTTTACACAGAAACTTGCCTTGTCAAAAGGCACCGTCAATAAATTGATCGAAGATGAAAGTCTTTATGAAAATATCCATGAGATTTCAGAAAGGGTGAATACCCTCCTTGAACGGATTGAAAAAGGAGAGGGACTCATGGGCAGCATTGTGAAAGATGGGGAACTTTCTCATGAACTGAAAACAACCCTTAAAGAGTTGAATACCCTAATAAAGGATATAAAGGAAAATCCCAATAAATATTTCAAGTTCAGTTTCTTTTAATTCAAATAATATATTTTATCTGAAATTTTTTTAGTAAGGAGGAATTATGATATTATTTAGAATCGGTTTTATGTTTTTCCTGATGCTGTTATATGCTGTTTCATCTTATGGTGATGTAAAACAGAGAACATTTACGAAAGAAGAGATAAAGAAGATGGCGGAGACCAGGGCAGTTATCGAGACAAAGTTTGGTAATATTGAACTGATGTTTTTTCCTGATGTTGCACCAAATCATGTAAATAATTTTATTGAACTGGCTAAAAAGGGATTCTACGATAAAACGATTTTTCATCGGGTTATCCCTGGCTTCATGATTCAGGGCGGAGACCCAAATTCAAGAGAAATGGACAGGGCAAGACACGGAATGGGTACACCCGGCTATACCCTCAAGGCAGAATTTAATGACAGATCTCATAAAAGAGGGACCCTTTCCATGGCGAGGTCGGCACATCCTGACAGTGCTGGTTCCCAGTTCTTTATTTGTGTTGCTGATGCACCGTGGCTTGACAGAAAGTATACTGTTTTTGGTGAGGTAGTCTCAGGGATAAATGTGGTTGACAAAATAGTTAATCAGCCGAGGGACGTACGTGACAATCCAAATGAGAGAGTTGAGATGAAGATTAAGATTGTGGAATGAATAAAAAGGCATAAAAAATGCGATCAACGAGACTGGGCAACCATAAGCTTTTTTTATTTTGGGTGCTTCGACAGATGCTTCAGGCTTCCTCCTAAACGAGGGAGGCTTGCTCAACCGCCTCTGACCCCCGCTCCCTGACTAATTTACTTGGTCCTCAGGTTTAACCCAGTCTGGACGATCGCTATCTTTCTCTTAATTAAATTTTAAATTGCATTATTAAATCTGTCAAGACTTATAAATTATTTTAATATGATCTATAAATATTTTTTACATATATTTTCAATTAAGTTATGGAGTTTACAATGTTTTTTTTCGCATTTATATTATTTTTCTCCAATCAATTTTTTATGTTAAAAAATAGATATTCTGATTTATAGTCACATCTGTTATTCATAGCATGGATTCCCACCAGAGACGGGCCTCTTGATTGTAAAGTGATTTATAGTTTTTATATTGTATGTCGATAAAGAATATAAATGTTGCTTATTATAGTGTTAAAAATAAATGAAGCACTTTATTTAGATTAACATGAAGAATAATAATACCGGTCGGGCCCGCATATTCATTCCTTTTATGAGAAATTACAAGGCCATCATTTCTCGACTCAGGATGCTGAGGAGATATAAAGGTGATCCTCGTAATCCAAATATCATTCATGTAGCGGTAACCGACAGATGCAACATGTCTTGCCCTTTCTGTCTGTACAGAAACGACAATAAGAACTACAAGATTATTGATGTTGATAAGGCTGAGTCATTGATTAAAGAGATAGACAGTCCTGTTGTTTTACTGAGCGGGGGAGAGCCTCTGATCTTGGGTGAAATTCTTGATAAGACAAGGGAAATTAGTAAAATATGCAGGGAACTTGGAAAGATTATCTGTGTACTGACAAATGGTATAACCCTTAAGAGAGTTATCATGCAGAATTTCCCCGAGTTTAAGCCAGGCAGCAAATTTATATTTCAGATTTCAATAGACGGTTTGAAGGATGAACATGATCGTTTAAGAGGACATTTTGACTTAATAATGAAAAATATACGATTCGCAAAGGAGGCTGGCCATCTGATATATACAAATACAGTAGTCAGTAATAGTAACATCAATGAACTTCCCGAGATTGTAAAATTTCTTTCGGGATTCAGTAACAGAATCTATCTGAATCCTATAGTGAACAGTAACACAATTTTAGATTCATCAGGGTTAAAAATTCTTGGAGACTTTATCGTGAACCATCAGGACATCATGATCGGTAACAGTATCAATTTCGGAAAATTCCTGAAGGGAGAGAGGGATCTGAAATGCAGGTTTCATAGTGTGATAAGTGTTACTCCTACAGGTAAAATTAAATTTCCATGCTATTGCTATGGTGAGGGTTCAGAATACGTTGATTCATTCCAGGAATATCTGGAAAAAGTTATCAGGCATAAAGAGTATTTTGAAGAAGGATCAGCTCTTCAGTGTAGAAATTGCTATGTACACTGTCTCTATGAGGCGGATGTCTATGCGCAATTTTATTTGAATGAAATTTTTGAACAGGTAAGAAGGCCTATATGTGCATATAAAAAATATATTGCTCCCCTTTTTAAGTCTGTATCTTAACCCAAACCCTTATGCAGTACCTTAAAAAAATCTTTCTTCATTGCTTTATTGTCAATATCTGTAATAACGGAAATTTTGCCTTTTGTATTTGTATGATCATATTTCCCGTTATTCAGTAAAGCAGGTCCCTGTGCATTTTCCCATGTACACCAGCTAGCTGATTTTAAGGCTGCTCATGTTTTTTATCCCTGTTATATATCCTGAGCTTGTCGGCAGTCCCGCATGCAGGTACAAGAGAGAGGTATTCGATATACATATTTGCCCAATAATGCAAATTAAAGAAAATATCATATTTTTCCGAGAATTAATTGCATATGTTGAGGTGTTTGACGTTTAAACCTTAATCGGGAGGAAAAAATGGATTCTCAAAAAATATCCGTAATCATAATAACACTCAACGAAGAATTAATGCTTGAGGGTCTCCTGCAAAAGATGAGTTGTTTGGAGAATGTTGAGATAGTAATTTCGGATGGAGGAAGCACGGACAAAACATATGAAATTGCAAAGATGTATACTGACAAAGTCGTCATATCTGAAAAAGGCAGGGGAAAACAACTGAATTGCGGGGCAAAATACGCTACAGGTGACATCTTTTTATTTTTGCATGCTGATTCTACGTTGCCTGAAAATTTTCCTGAAAAGATTATAAAGACTCTGGAAAGGCCCGGTATCGTGGGAGGTGCGTTTGACTTTGAAATTGATTCAAATAAAATAGGCTGCAAAATTATTTCCAAAGTCGCAAGTCTCAGATCAAGGTTTCTGAAAATGCCTTATGGTGATCAGGGAATATTTGTAAAAAGAGAGGTTTTTGAAAGACTCCACGGGTTTAGTGATATTCCGCTTATGGAGGATGTTGACTTCTTCAGAAGATTAAGAAAAGTGGGAAAGATAACTGTTATGAAGGACAAGATAAAGGCATCTGCACGCCTGTGGGAAAGAAAAGGGCTGGTTAAAGCTACACTGCGAAACTGGACTTTTGTAACACTCTTCTATTTAGGATATTCTCCCGTTAAATTGTATCATCGTTATTATCATGGTTAACCCCAATATGTAGTTGTCAGAGGTATACATTATCCCCTGTACTGATCCTGGTACAGGGTTCCGTTGTCTGTAATTCCATATTTTCTTCACGGATCACGGTTTTCGGACATGAATAACGATACTTAATTTTTCCTATTCATTATTGCCCACCAGATAAGACAAAGGAGCATGAGCAGAAACAGGAAGGGCGATAGCCATAGGATGAAACTACTATCTATTGTATTTGACCATCTCTGAATAAATAAAGGCGCAGCAAAAATAACCGAGAGGATAAACCAGATAGCGGTTACTATAAAATGAATAAAAAGACCATTTTTAGGTCTTGTTGATTGATCAGATTTGATGACGTCTGTACCACGACCGGGTATCATTCTTGATTTCGATTTACATTGTGCAAATTCACGCGACTTGCCCAACGCACGCAGTGAAGTTGTTACCGCGGTCAAGGCGCTTATTATGGATGCAATTAATGCTATTTTTTCCCACATGTTTTTTTTCCTGTCGTTCGAGGCTGCCTAGCAGTAGGCGTCGTTTCTATTAGCAACAGTGTTAAAATTTGATATAATCTTGTAAATTTCATTTCAATAAATTTTAAACCAATGAAACAAAAATTGTTATTGATTATATCGGGCTTGCTTGCTGCTGTCTTATTAAGCGAGGCATCTTTCAGGATCGGGGGATTAATCGTACATGAAACAGGGAATCAATCTGATGGAGGAGATAACAACACACACAGAATTTTATGTATAGGTGATTCAAGTACATATGGAATAGGAGCATCTGATGTCAACACGTTTAGTTACCCGAGTCAACTTCAAAAAATTTTTGAAGAGAACATCCCCCATAAAAAATTCGAGGTTATAAATCTTGGAGTACCGGGAATTAACTCCTCTCAAGTCTTAAACAGATTGAGAAACAATATCCTGGAATATAAGCCCGATACAGTTATTGTAATGGTTGGAATAAACGACCCCTGGAACCTCGAGGAAAGCAACATCCTGAAATTTTACAATGCAGGCGTTTTTAAAAGGCTGTATCTGAGATTTGAATTCTTTCTTAATAAATTGCGATTATACCGGTTTTTTAATTTGGTGTATATTTCCCGCAATTTAAGACAACTGAAAACTCCTCATTTCAATGATGCGGCAAGAAGTAGAGGATTTATTTTTTCTTTACAAAATCAAAAAAGAACAGAAGCGCTCTATAACGCTATTTTTAATAATATAAATGAAATGAAATTAATTGCAGAATATAATCATGTCAATATCATATTCATGAAATATCATAATATTGGTTGGGGCCGTCCAGAAATAATCATTCACCGGGTTTATGACCGACTCGAGGTTTCTATCGTGGATAACCAAAGCCTGTTTATAAAAGCTGATAGAATCAGGTTGAATGTGCGGGGGTCGGATAATTGGCATCCTAATGATCTGGGCTATAAGCTGATAGCGAAGAATGTTTATAACAAAATGGCTTCTTTGGGACTTGTGGATGGTGAACCTGTTGAAATATTTAAATAGGGAACGTTCTGTCCCCCTAACCCTATATCTGATTTCAGTGACTTTGAAGACGCTGTTCAATATTACTCGGCTGTTCAGATCAAGGCTGATTGTATTCTTACAAGAAACAAGACAGATTATGCTGATAATAAAATTCCTGTCTTGACCCCCGATGAATTTCTGGCCATTCTTGAGATCTGACCGATCTTCCGCGCTTATTTTGGACAATTTCAAGGGCAGACCCCTCTGACATTAAACGCCGTTGCGTATTGGTAACACCATCTTATCGTTAGCCCTGACCGATTAAGAAATTGATAATTATCAAGTGAAAGCAGGCATAAAAGAAGGATTCGGGATAATCAAGATCCTTGCAACTGATCCAATTTTAAAAAAT
>CAYFXR010000045.1:0-6965 GCA_964347155.1 uncultured Nitrospiraceae bacterium
TCGGAATACAGACCTGTAGCCCCAAATGACTCTGATGAAGGAAAAGCCAAGAACAGGCGAATTGAAATAATACTGGTGCCGTTAGGCCTTGACCGGCTTCAAACAGAAACAAATGAATAACATGAGCTTAAACATATATGAGAATTAATAAAGATAGTGTAATAATTATTATCCATCTCTGCATCCTCCTTGCAAGATGTATTTAGAGGGAGTAACTGTTACGAAGAAGCTGCATTAATCGCATGTTTGTAGAATTTCTCCGCATACTCCTTAACCATTCTTCTGGCGCTGAAGTAAGGGCCGGTGCTTTTTATAGCCTCCTTCATGATCTTCACCCACCCGTGTGGAACACCATCCTCATCCTGTCTGTAATATAAAGGTATAATCTCTTTTTCCAGAAGATTATAAATCGCCTCAGCGTCTTTTTCATCACTCCCCGTACCCTCAAAGGCCCATCCGTTTTTGCCGTTGTATCCCTCAATCCACCACCCGTCAAGTATGCTGAGTTGGGGAACAGCATTCAGCGCAGCCTTCATCCCGCTCGTTCCCGACGCTTCAAGAGGAGGGACTGGATTATTTAACCATAGATCGACTCCATGCACCAGATACTGGGCAAGCTGTTCATTATAGTTTTCAACAAAGGCAACCCTTCCGCCAAGGGAGGGATCGCATGCTGCGCTGAACACGCGCTGAAGGATTCTCTTCCCTTCGTCATCTGCCGGGTGGGCCTTCCCGGCAAAGATGATCTGCACGGGTCTCCATCGGTTATTTAATAATTTTTTCAGTAGTTCAATGTCACTGAAAATAAGGGTTGCCCTTTTATATGCTGCAAATCGCCTGGCAAATCCGATAGTGAACGCAAGCGGATCAAGCAGGGTGCCGCTGCTAACTACATTAAGAGGATTTGCACTATCTTCAATCCATCGGATACGGGCCTGGTCCCTTATTGCATTGACCAGTTTTACCTTAAGCCACATATAGATCTGCCAGAGCTCCTTATCAGGAATATTGTCTACAACACTCCATAACTCCGGATCGTCATGCCTGTCCTTCCAGCTTTTGCCGAGGTGTTCATTAAAGAGGAGTTCTATCTTCGGCTCTATCCACGTCGGTACGTGTATTCCGTTTGTGATGTGATCGATGGGAATGTCTTTTTCTTTCCTGTCCGGCCAGAGAGATTTCCACATGCTCCGGGAAACTTCGCCATGTTTTTTGCTTACCCCATTATGAAAGGAAGTCAGTCTAAGCGCTAGAACTGTCATGTTGAAACCGGCTCCCGGTACTTCCGGGTTTATACCCAGCTGAAGGAATGATTCCCTGTTCAGACCGCAGAGTGTGTAGTACGAACTGAAGTATTTATCCATTAATGAAAAAGAAAATACATCATGACCTGCAGCTACAGGTGTATGAGTCGTAAAAATGGAAGTGGTGTGCACATATTCCATAGCGTCATTGCATGTTTTACCGCCGGTTATCTTTTTTCTCAGCTGTTCGAGAAGTGCAAATGCGGTATGCCCTTCGTTGAGATGAAGAATAAAATCGTGGTAACCAAGCGCATCGAGGACAGCGCTTCCGCCAATGCCGAGAACATATTCCTGCAGAAGACGATGTTCTATATCGCCTATATAAAGCTGTGACGATATTTCTCTGTTCCAGGGGGTGTTTTGCTCTATATCCGTGTCCATCAAATAGAGTGGCACCTTGCCGACATCAACTTTCCAGACAGCCACAAACACCGGCGGATTCAGAAAAGGAACCTGTACAATTACCGGATTCCCTCTGTCATCAAGGACCCTGTAAATGGGAGCCGATTCCCTGTCAAGCACTTCATCGATATGCTCCTGCCATCCGTCAACGCGAATTCGCTGGCGGAAGTAGCCCTCAGGATACATAAACCCTACTGCTAACAGCGGGATCCCCAGATCACTGCATTCCTTGATATGATCGCCGGCCAGAAATCCCAGTCCACCTGCATAGAAAGGAAGTGAATGATGCAGTCCATACTCTGCCGAGAAATATGCAACGGGTTTGCATGGCAAGCTGCTGATGTTTTCTGTAAACCAGCATGTACGTGAAGAAGTATACTCCCGGAACTCAGACATTACTTCATCATAGTGAGTAAGATAATGGGTATTTACCGAAGAAGCATCGAGTATTTCCTGAGGAATTTCACGTAACATCTTGACAGGGTTATGAACGCTTTCTTTCCAAGCCTGTCTGTCCAGAGTTTTAAAAAGCATCCTTGCCGCGGGATTCCAGCTCCACCAGAGATTATATGCCAGCTGACCGAGACCCTCTATTCTTTCCGGTAAATAGGAAAATCTGTTTTTTAAAGATTCCATGCCATATCTCCTGAGCAGGAAAATTAAGTTTACATTTTTTATTGCTTTTTAACATCTTCAATATCAAACCTACCTTTATAAAATGTATCTTGGCAATAGCTTGCTTCATTTACGATTATTAAAAAACCGGGTTTATTGCATTCAACATTAATAAAACTATATCAATCAAAATGGAGTATGGCAAGTAAATAATTAATTTTTTCATTCATTTTTTTATCCACTATAATCGAAGCCCTTACTCTGGGATTTACCCTGCAATTGCCTACGGAAGACCGGTATCTGATGTCCCGCACTGAACTGCTGGAAAAAATTGAAATTATCGAGGTCCGACCTCGATAATTAGCTATATCCCAGAGGATTCGAACCATTGGCAGATTTTTTCCATCCCCATTTCTGAAATATCTTATGGGTATCTTTAGTTTCCAGAAATATGATGAATTATGAGGGCTTCCTGCAGTGCCGTTAAAGTGAATCATCCAGCACAGAAGCTATTTTTGATGATAGTTTTATGTACGATATAAAATAAGATCGAGTGGACTATTAATCCGAGACATACTACTGATAAGAGAATACAGGTGGCTTTCACCAAATCTGTTGCGTTTTGTAAAAACATATTCATGATTAGATTATCTGCGCTTTAATTAATGTTCTTCTGTGGTGTTTCCTGTATTCTTTTTTAACACATTCAGTTCACTGGCAAACCATACCGTTCTTTGCGGAAACGCAATTTCAATGCCGTTTTCTTCAAGAGTCTTTTTGATTTTCCATAGCAATTCCATCTTGACACTGTACCATTCCGTAGCTGGTGCCCAGATTCTTACAATGATGTTTACTGCATTGTCACCGAGGTTGTCAACAAACACCTGCGGTAAAGGGTTTTTTAACGCAAGGGGATGATCGTCAATTATTTTTTTGATTATCTCGATCGCCCTGTCAGCGTCATCGCTGTACCGGATACCTACTACATACTCAAACCTCCTTACGACATTCGCAACATAGTTGATTATATTACTCGTAAAGACTTTTTCGTTCGGTACCCTTACATAGAGTCCGTCATAGGTCCTTATGATAGTTGAAAATATATGAATATCCTCAACAAACCCTGCCACGCCGTCAACATTGACCTGCTGTCCGATTTTTATGGGTCTCTCGATCATAAGGAATAACCCCGATATGAGATTGCTCACTATCTTCTGGCTTGCAAATCCGATTACCAGACCCGTGATTCCACCAGCTACCATCAGACCGGACAGGTTCAGACCGAGAAGCGGGAGCGCGGACACAACGGCAATAATAATGATCGCGTATTTGACAATTTTAATGATAAGAGTGAGACGTGATTTTTCAACCTTGTCTTTCAGATGCCTGCGGAGATTGAGTGTAATTATTTTTATAATAAGCGAAGCGGCAAAAATGATTATGACCGCCATAAGCAGGTTAAAAAGAGTCACGTCCCCATATATGACCTTATTGAGAATCATATCCCCACTCCATGATAAAACTGGATGATGTCATAATGATGCCCCGTGACACGTAATGTTCAACAGCTTTTTTCATGCCCTTCTCCAGCGGAGAATCCGAAAAGGAAGTTTCAGCAATATCTTTATCAATTAAGACCATAGATGACTTCATGCCCATTTTATATTTGCTGTAATAAATTTTCATGAGATAAGCATTAAAGACCGCCCTTGAGACTTCTGCCCACCGGTCGCTCTTGTTTGAAATGGTTAGTTCCATTATTCCTTCGAGGAATGGAGTTGCGATCGGAAGCGACATAAAGACATCGCTCTTGTAATACTTGCACAAAATGCCGGTCCTTATATCTCCGTATAAAGAATATTGACCCAAGTCGAGAGAAAAGATGTCTATAATTCGAAAATCCTTTGCACTCTTTCCTGATTTGTCAGCAAAAATACCAATTTCAGCAGGAAATTTCAGATATATCCTGCTGCTGCCTTTTGGTTCAATCATAAGCTTTTGCCCGAACTCTATAAGAAGATAGGGCGTAAGATCTTTCGGAGTATAAAGGGGCTCGACAGGATTAATTAATATGGAGCAGTCCTTGGCAAGGATGGACTTTTCTACTTTTTCCTCCCCCGCTTCTCTCAGATATTGAAAGCCCACATCTTTTCTATCAATGGAGATACTGATACTGTTTTCCCTGACAGACAGCGGAATGTTATACGTACCGTACATAGCAGGTATTTTATCTCTCCAATGGAATCTGTTATATGTTATACGTAAAATACGGAAAAGTATTTAGACCTTTTCCCGCATATAACATATTACGTATAAATTTACGCAGTTGGCTGTATTTAAATTCAATGTTCCAAAATATTTTAAATAACTTTTAAAATATTTAAGTATTAATAAAATAGAACGTCAGTATTCTGCTGAAGCATGCTGAAATAATGGTAACATAAAATTTCTGTTAATACTTCTTTTTTCTGGTCGCTGCTTCCCATCCTATAAACAATCCGACAAGCACTCCTATAAACAGTGAGCCCAGAAGAAGCACGACACGAGACAGACTCATTTTCCAGAATGCAAAACTGATTTCCACAACTTCCGTGTTTTGCAATATAAATATAGTAAAAATGCTGAGAAATACTAATGCTATTATTGTTTTGGGTCCAACTGCGCCCTTTCCGTCCGTGAAATGGTCATTCATTATATCACCGCCTTTCCTGATTAATCTTTTTCATACATTTTCCCCTTCAGGTTTATATCCAGCTGAGGCACCCTCGTAAGATTTAGATTGGAAGAAGTTGATGCTATCTGCACTTTTTCGTCTGTTTTGTTAATTTCTTCCAGTACTCTTAAAAACAGCCTGTCTTTCGTACTTCGTCTCATTTTATAATCGACAACATAGCGCAGGGTAAACTCGACCCAGTTATCATTTGCCGTGGCAGTCACCAGAGGATCCACTTTGGCATTTTCAATCATGTATTTTTTTACTATTTCTTTCCACTTTTCATTTGCAAAATTCGCGCAATCACCAACAACTTCATGGGCAACCCGGTTCAGGATTTCCTTTGTCATTTTGTAATCCGAACCATATGTAACGGGCAGCATAATCTCATCCCAAAGGAAAGGAAAGTCAGCCGAGTAATTAAAAACCGGCTCCTTGAAGACAAAGCTGTTTGAGACCCTAACGATACGGCCATTGTACAGATCGCCGTTTACCCATTGTCCGCACTCCATCAGCGTTGTCCGTAATACACCGATGTCAATGACGTCGCCTGTGATCCCGGCAATCTGAACTCTGTTTCCGATTTTATAAAAATGACCGAACGTAAGAGCTATCCAGCCCGCAAAGCTTATAATCACTTCCTGAAGGGCAAAGGCGATGCCCGCGCCCGCGATTCCAAGGGCAACAGTTACACTCTGGAGCTTGTCACTGAAAATTCCTGCAACGATCAATATGATTACGACATATGCGATAAATGTAACAAGTTTCTTAACTTTATAGAGAGATGTGCTGTCTTTAATATATTGAGAGATAGTACGGCGAATAAATCCGAGAATTAAGTTAATTATTACAACGGTTAATACCGCCGCTATAGTTTTCCATACAACAGGTTTGTCTATCCATTGTGTAAAAAATTCACTCATTTATATTTATATTCCTTATACACGATCAGAGTGTAGCAGATTATGCATTGAATTCTGGCCATATGGAAATTATATTATGCCGGTTATATAAGCAAATCCGCCCTTGGCACGGCTTTCTCTTTTTTATCGATCTCTGGATTACAGATAAAAAGACGCTTTGGGTCTATGCCGTGCTGTTTAACCAAATGATTTTTTATAACCGTTGCACGCTCTTTGGCCATGTCCAGCAATTGCTCTTCAGAAACTTCCGCAGGAGTTTTATCAGGCTGCTCCGGCGTGGGCTTGCCTTCGCTCTCCTGAGAGGGTTGTACGGTAGAGGATTGCTCACGCTGGGCTGAGGCCGTCTTTTCTATGATGGCAATTATGTCTGACTGCGTGGTCTTCCCGCAAATACGCAGATTAAGTTTAGGACGGTCTTTCATCAACTTTGCAGCAACATTCAGATATTCAAGGGTGGAATCTCCAAGATCTATCGAACCAGGGGCAAACAAAACGGGGTCAAGTCTTATACGGGCAGCCTTCCCGGCAACTTCCACGATGGTAATAAGAGTGCCGAAGGGCTGGATTGAATGTTTCACATAAGCAATCGCGGCTTTCTTCAGCGCCGTTCCCAACGCTTTGTTTATTATATCTCCTATTTCAAATTTGGGATCGGTGATGTCACCGTGAACAGGCAGTTTTATGCGGATTGAATTGTCCTTGTCGCGAAGCAGCGACATTGCCGTGTCGAGAGGCATCGTCAATTTGGCGGTCAGCTGTTTCATTTTATTGTCGTCTTTAGGGGTCACCTTAAGATTATCCAGATGCAGCTCGTTTTTCCCTTCCATCTGTCCCTGTTTGATTTGCATTTAAATATCTGCATTGAGATGACCACTGGTGAGATTGTAGCCGAGATGTTTGGATGTATATGAAGAGAGAGCCGGCATATCAAAGTCTTCAATTTTGCCAGTAAGATTCAATGATAATCTGGGAGCAAAGGGCTGGATATTTCCTGATATGGACAGAGAA
>CAYFXR010000046.1:0-5196 GCA_964347155.1 uncultured Nitrospiraceae bacterium
TCTTCTCCCCTGAATGTACTGAGATCAGTAAAAGGCATTTCCAATCTTTCAATTACCTCTTTTTCAAAGGCAGTACCCTTTTCCCAGAGAAGCTTTACAAAAGGACTTATCGGATCACGGTCTTTAAAATTACCAAACAGATCCAACGTGACCCTGTGAGGGCATTGGACGAGGTTGTAAAGCATTGATGCTGTTATTTTACTCATATTAAATTATTTGGTTTGCCTAATAAGACTGTCAAGTTAACTAAGTTGAGCAATAAAGTGCAACCTGTGACGTTTTTGAGAAATTCTGGAAACGGAGATTCAGTAAAAATGGGATAACCCCGTTCATTAAAGTTAAAATGCAAAATGTGCGATATATATAGGTGTATTAATTGTATAAATGAAAAAACTTGAGAAACGACAGAATTATGGAGCTATTGTGAATATAAATTTGAAACTTATTCTTTTTATTATATTTTTTGGAACTATAATTTTTATTTCAGATACCTCTTTTTCTCAAAATAAAAAAAACATAGATGTTGTTATTGTTATGGACAGCTCCGGCAGTATGAAAAAAACAGACCCCCAGTCCCTGCGTATCCCGGCTGCCAAATTATTCATCTCACTTCTGGATGAAAAGGACAGCGCAGGGGTTATCAGTTTCAGTGATAATGCGTATCCTCTTAGTTATTTGACTCCTGTTAACAGTGAAGAAAACAAGAAAAAGCTTTTTAAGGCAACGGACAATATCACTTCAGACGGGCTATACACAAACTTATATAATGCATTGAGCAAAGGGCATGAGATTCTCTCCAGGGACAAAAAAACACAAAGGGCTCAGATATTAATACTTATGTCTGACGGCATGATGGATGTAGGCGATCCCGATGAGGACAGGAGACTTGTTGATGGTCTAAAAAACGAACTTGCTGAAAAGATGAAAGACAATAATGTGAAAGTTTATACAATAGCTTTTACCGAGCAATCAGACAAACAGCTGCTTAAAAAGATATCAAAACAAACAGGGGGGTTCTTTAACCTCGCTCTTTCAGACAAGGATTTCCACTTAATATTTACCTCGATATTCGAAAGCCTCAAGACTCCTGAAATGCTGCCAATGAGCAAAAATGGATTTCTTATAGACAAATCCGTTGAAGAGGTTACAATTGTTGTAACAAAAGGTTCACCTGACACGAAAATCCAGCTCGATGCTCCTGATGGTCAAAACTATTCCTATAAAAATACGCTATCAGATATTAAATGGTTTGTGTCAAATAAATTCGACATGATAACAGTAAAGAATCCGGTTGAAGGAAGGTGGGAGATTCTTTTCAGTACAGGTGAAAACAATAAGGTTTATGTAATTACCAATCTCAAGCTCCAGACTAATTTCAGTCAGTTATATTCGGCCTTTGGTGAGCCTTTTGATATGGAAGTATGGCTTGAAAAAGACGGTAATCCTATAAGAGAACAAGAAGTGCTTGAGAAAATTGATATGTATATCGAGTTATCCAGTCCTGCTGGCAAGACTATAAAATTAAAACCCTTTAAAAAAGGAGAGGGGATCTTTTTCAGAAGGATTGCGCCGTACACTCCCGGAAATTATAAGCTCAAGGTTGTGGCAGAGGGAAAAACATTTGAAAGGGAAAAGGCCTTTGTTTTCAACGTAGCAACTGCAAAGGAATCACAAGAAGAGCTTGAGGCTAAACGATCTGCAAAAAAGATGGACGAGCTGGCTGTGAAAAAGCCGATAGAGGACAAGAAACCAGATGAGATTTCATGGGGAACAGTGATCATTAAATTTCTATTGATTAACCTTACACTCGGCACTATTTTTTTAGTATATCTTAAACGAAAAAAATTAAAGGACGTAAAACTAATCTTTTTAAAAAACAAAGGCTTACATAAAAAAGACGAACAGGATGAACAGACTGAAAAAGAGGAACAAGGCGAAATAGTAGAAGAAGGGGAGCAGACAGAAGAGGAAGAACCTATAGAAGAAGCACAAGCGGAAGTAGATGAATTTCAGAAAACACCAAAAATAGATTTAGAGCAGCCAGAAAAGGCAGTAAAAGAAATAGTAAAAAACGAGGAAGTGGAAAAAGAAGTCGAGCAGGAACAACAGGAGGAATCTGTAGAGGAAACTCAGGCAAAAGTAGATGAATTGATGGATATACAGAAAATAGATTTAGATATCCCGGAAAAGGAAATAGAAGAAGAAGTAAAAAACGAGGGAACAACCAGTGATCAAGGTTAATGCCTTAGCATTTTTGTTTATTATTCAATTCCTGTTGATATTTTCTGGTCTCACGCTATTTTTATTTATTCAGTATAGAAAACAAAAGCAAAGAAATATTTTTACATATGAAGAGATACAGAATCTTAACGATCAGGATGCTGAACTTTTGGTCTTGAAAGATTTGTATAATGATTTAAAGGGAAAATTCGAGCATCTCAAAAACATGAATGTAAAATTAAAAGAAACAATAGCCAAATTGACTCCCGAGGCAGAGAAATCCAGGGAATATGAAGAAATCATTAATGACATTGAACAATGTAATAAAGATCTTGAAATGTGTATCGGGAGCCTTGAAAAGGAAAATGAAGAGCTGGATAAAAAAATAGTATCCTTCAAATACGATATTCAGGGATTATCCAAAGAGTTGCTGGATTCTGTAAAAAAAGTAGAATTTGATAGAGTAGTAGCTGAGAAGAATAGACTTGAAATAAAGGTCAAGAATCTCAAGGAACAACTCGACAAGAAAACCAAGAAAAATGAAAAACTGGATAGAGATTATTTATCTCTTGAGAAAGAATATAAAGCCTTATATGAAAATATAGAAGCAGAGAAGAAAGCCGCACATTAACTGTGATAGCTACTAAAAGTGTTTACAAACATTGTTAAGGCTTTTCCCGACTTGTTTTTATTAAACTCCAAATTACAAATCACAAATTGCAAATAAATTTAAAAATCCTAATTCCAAAAAAAAGAACTGTATATGCCTATTCATAACAAGACAACGTATTTATTTTCCGCTAAGTTGTATTTCCCGTCCCAACTGTTCTTGTCACGTTTTGACATTCGGTCATTGGTGCTTATTTGTCATTTGGATTTTGTTATTTGGAATTTATGCCCGGTGATTTCAGGAAAAGCTTTTACAGACCTTGTATGTGCATATAGTGTTCAGGGCAGTTTATATGTCTTTGACTTGCCATATTACGGTGTCTCGATTAAAATACTTACATACTATTGTAAGTTGACATATTCATTTGAGATAAAATTAAATTCTCGGTTATCAATCCCGGTTATTAATTTTGTTTTATTTGCAGAGCCCTATAATTAAAAGTTGGTTCTTTAACTGACAACTGTCGGCTGTTAACGGTGAACTCAATTGCGCCTGTAGCTCAGTAGGATAGAGCAACTGACTTCTAATCAGTGGGTCGGGGGTTCGAATCCTCCCAGGCGCGCCATTAAAAATCAAGGAGTTAGCCCTCATTAGTTGACTCCTCTTTTGTAGTGCCCAATTAAATTGTCACCATTTTTCTCTGGGAATTGGTTGACACATTCCCATTCCATTTAAGTAAACCGTACTTAGATAATACCGCAATCACAGCTTTTCGTCGAGCATTTTCCACCTCCTTTCGTGAACCTGCCTTAGCGGTCAGTTCCAAAGCGATAGTTTCAACATGCATCTTGAATTGTCTCCGGTTCGGCAGGGACGCGTGTCGTGCTTCAAACACCTCACGTGCAGTTCGTCCGCCAAGAACCGGTCTGGGGCGTTCCTCATTGAGGTCCTGCATGCTCAAGATGATACTCTCCTGAAGAGGTGTGCCTACGCTGTGTTGTCGCAGTGCCCTTTCAAAGCTCTTGATGTCCCGCATAGACCGTTCTTTCTTGCCGTTAAACGGGGGATATCCCGGCGGGCTCGTGAGTTCCACGACACCGTATTGATCAAGCAATGCCTTCACATCTGCATCATGGAATATGGAATCGCCGTAATAGCTCGGCCATCATTTCTTAATTACTTCAACATATCACCATCTTTTGGCTTTGACAAGTTGGGAAGTTATAAGTTTATGCCATGTCAAAATATTAAATTTGGATATTAAGTAGTTATGGAAATATTGTCACCCCCCTGGAGAGGTTAGCCAAGAAGGGAATTAAGAGGATGCTGACGAATTTTTATGAATTATAAAAAAAGCCGATAAGAATAATAAGACTTTTTCATTCACCTCCGGGGATAAAGGAGTTTTAGGGGGCTTCTTTATCCCCAAAATTTTTTATCAAGATAAAAGAGGATGCTGACCTGTTAGGGGACATGGCTAAAATTAAAAGGTTGGGCTCTTAGTTAGGTAGGAAAAAAACCTTTTAATCAACGGCCAGCATCCTAGTTTGATTTCAACGTTTAGAGAATTTTATATTTCAGCCTAAAAAGAGTATATCAGAATAAGAGAGAAAGTCAAGCAAAGAGATTAACCTGATAAAAAAGAGGACGCTGACAACCATCGGGACATGGATAAATTAAAAGACGGGCTCTTATAGGGAGAGGTTTTGCCTT
Source organism: uncultured Nitrospiraceae bacterium (assembly GCA_964347155.1). Taxonomy (GTDB): domain Bacteria; phylum Nitrospirota; class Thermodesulfovibrionia; order UBA6902; family UBA6902; genus CAYFXR01. The sequence goes on from CAYFXR010000046.1 coordinate 4,544, forward strand.
TTAAATCTGTCAGCATCCCCTCTATTTTTTTACATAATATTTTGAAAATAAGCACCTGTAAGAAATGACAGGTCTTATTAAGATGTGACCAACTAAGATTGTTACGCCGGCGTGACATTTCGATTTTTTAAGCAACCCATTTAGCATTTTTAAGCGTCTCATAACTATAATTTATTTTCTCCAAAGCTTCGGTATATTTCTCTCCATATTTTCTTTCACCGAAATCCGCAAGATATAGCGGGCAGAAAATCAAACTTTTTTCTCATTTCTATTAAAAGATGATAATAAACATCGTCTTTTAATTTTTATTACAAAATAGACTCTTAAGACGTTCATTTGTTTGGCAATTTCATTCAAAATTTAGGGATTGATAACTTTCAGTAATGGTGATTTTTAAATATTACCCTGCAAACAAGACAACACCTACTTTTCTTCAGTTATGAGCATTGAGGAGAAATAACGAGTACACCATCTTATCGTTAGTCCCACTGTAGTAAAAAATTGATAATTAAAAAAAGAAAGTGTGATGGTGAAATCGAGTAGGCCAAGGGGTCACCCCCTTTGGCCTCTCACACCACCCGGTTTACGGTTCACGTACCAAGGCGGTTCCCAAAATTAAGAATTCTGAACTTATACAGCTCATCAAGCATCGA
>CAYFXR010000047.1:0-1578 GCA_964347155.1 uncultured Nitrospiraceae bacterium
ACGAAGTAGAAGATTATGATATATGGCATAAACGGCGGTTTTTGGAAATAAAACCAGGAATAACAGGGCTCTGGCAGGTCAGTGGAAGAAGTACTACCACCTTTGACGATATGGTACGCTTGGATCTCAAATACTCGCGAGAGGCGTCATTATGGTTAGATACCAAAATTCTTCTTAAGACCCCCTGGGCAATCTTGTCTTGCAAAGGGGCCTATTAGAATCCGTGCAAATTTCCGTACAGTTATAGAATTTAAAAACTTACATCACTTTCCTGTACAGTTATTAAACAAAAAGATACATTCATGATCCCTTTTTATCGGGGACAAATGTTGTAAAGCATTTCCTGTATTTGATACGGGAAACCGGGCTGAATAAATACAATAAAGTTAGATTATAAGGGAGGAGTAAAATGCTTCGTATTGGTGTGATTGGATACGGTTACTGGGGGCCAAATATTGTAAGAAATTTCCACAGTAACGACAACTCTGAGGTAATCTCAGTATGCGACTTAAATCGAAGTTCTCTTAATCGAGCAAAAAAACAATATCCTGATATAGAAATGACAACTGATTACAATGAAATAATAACTTCATCTCATATTGATGCAATAGCGGTGATTACCCCGGTATTTACACATTATGACCTGGCTAAAAAATCTCTTCAAAATGGAAAACATGTGTTTGTTGAAAAACCTTTTACATGTACTGTAGAGCAAGCCGAGGAATTGATAGAATTGGCAGATAAGAAAAATCTTAAGATTATGGTAGATCATACCTTTCTTTTTACAGGCGCGGTGAAAAAAATTAAACAGGTTATTGATGATGACATACTGGGAGATCTCTATTATTTCGATTCAATGAGGATAAATTTAGGACTCTTTCAACATGATGTTAATGTAATTTGGGATCTTGCGCCACATGATATATCTATCATGGATTATATTATTAAGGAGAACCCCTTGGCAATTATAGCAACTGGCGAGACAGGGTTTAATAATGGATTGGAATACATTGCATATATTACTATTTATTTTCCCAACAACATTATCGCCCATATTAATGTAAACTGGCTATCACCAGTTAAAGTGAGAACAACCCTTATAGGGGGCAAAAAGAAGATGCTTGTATGGAATGACCTGGATTTTGATGAAAAAATTAAGGTATACGACAAGGGAGTTGATGTAACAAGCAGAGAAGGGGTATATAATTTACTTGTCAGTTATCGTTCTGGTGATATGTGGGTTCCCAAGGTGCCTCAAATTGAAGCGCTCAAAAAAGAGGCTGAATATTTTTCTGATTGTGTTTTAAATAATAACGCACCATTCAATGATGGAGTAGCTGGTTTAAGGGTTGTCAAACTGCTGCAAGCAGCAAATAAATCTCTGAAAAGGAGAGGAGAAATAATTTACTTATGAAATATTTATGCATATCCGATGATGTCAAATTGGGACAAAATGTTAAACTGTCGAAATTTATTAATCTCTATGGCTGCGAGATTGGCGATAATACCAAAATCGGTGCTTTCGTTGAAGTACAAAAAGGCTCCAAAATCGGTAAAAATTGTAAAATTTCAAGTCAT
>CAYFXR010000048.1:0-10348 GCA_964347155.1 uncultured Nitrospiraceae bacterium
CGGATAAGTATATTCCTAATTCTTTCGGAGGTGAAGATTCAGTAGTCATTGTTTAAACGTATCAGGTCTATGATCTTAATTTTAAAGACCTATCCAACAGATGCGGTAATAACGTAATAACGGGATTAGTGCTCGACATTCGACTTTTTACGGCTAATCACATATAAATTTTGTCTAATGTTGAGACCACAAGTTTTTTCAAGAGAAAAGAAGCGTCCCCTTTGCAGGATCTTCCCCACATCGTGCAGCAATGCTGCTGAAACTACCAATTCAAACTCATTCGTCATCTTATCACATCTTAAAAAATTCAGCATTCAAAATTCAAAAACATCTTCCCCACATTCCAAACAACCCGTATCGAACGACATGCAGCAATGCCCCCAAAACTACCGTATGGTATTCTTGTTGATCAAACTCATTCATCACATAACCTCATGTAAAAAAATATTCAAAGATTCAAAAATTCAAATTATGACTTTAGGTCGGATTCAACATTCAATAATTCAAGATTAAAGACAACATCATTTATGCTTGAATTTTGAATTTTGAGTTTTGAATTGTTTTGTAACTTCTTCAACCTCTTCCCTCCAGCTTTTATGTTTCACATTGAACTTCTCACCTTTCATCCTTGAACTTTTAAGATAATCGATAAACTTGCTTAACTGGCCGGAAACATCCTTTGCAAGATTGAATCCTTTTTTGAATTCATCATCTGATATGTATTCATGATCTCTTGCTATATAAAGCTGAGTTCTCGCTTCGCCTGCCGAGCCTTTTGCTATATACAGAAAGTGTATAAATTCTGCATTGGTGCCTCGTTCAAAACCCTCGGCGGTATTAGACATAACAGAGGCAGATGAGCGTCTTATTTGGTCGACAAGGCTGAAGTCTTTGCTGAACTGATCGTTTCTTGTGAGCCCGTATATGTAGTTCACCAGTTCCCTTGATTTCTGCCAGACCGGAAGTTCCTCAAACGACTTTGACATGTGCCCTCCTCTCTTTATTCGGATGATTCAAAAATTAAAATTCAATTTACAACCTTCGGTTAATTCAATATTCAAAGATTCAAGAAAGCCTTGCTTGAATTTTGATTTATTGAATTTTGAATGTAGTATTTCCCCAAACCAAACCCCGTTCCCTTACCAACATGCAAAACCTCTCCTGCTTTGATAATGGGTAAAAACGGACCAATATCCCCATCAAACGTAATCTCACCAACAAACCCTCCCATTTTCATCCTCGTATCCTGCCTGGCTGAATACCTTTCCCAGTCATACCACCTGAGAGTTGTCTTTTTAATCTTTACGTCATGTGCTTTTTCGATAGTGCCTTTAAAGTCCCAGTCAGAAGGATCGCCATTGCAGTGGAAATAGCTGAGCAGTGAAAGCCTTCTCAACAAATTTCTTATAAGAATATGAAACTCAAGGTCAGACGTCAGACTGCCATTGTATATAATCCTTGTAGGAGTGATGAAGTTAATAGAGAGTTGTGAGTTAACAGTTTTTTTATTTTTAGGAGAATAATTCAGGGACAGGGACTCAGTTTTAAATGTTTTAAGAGTTTTTGATGTAAGGTCGTAGATGATCCTGTTTCTGGATTTTACTTTTTCAAGCCTGTACTTCCCCCTTCCTTTTCCAATACCCGTTTTCCCAAGCTCATCGAACGTGTAAATGAAATAAGGAAGAAAATCGATTGCCTTGCCTATCAAAGTAAGACCTAATGTTATATTATCCTTAGGTGTGTAGCCACGCTTCTTCTCCAGCGGCGGTTCAATGATAAAAGGATGAGGAGCCGATGCATATTTTCTCATTATTTTAGTATCCGAAGGTGGCGGTGTTTCAAATACATAGGAATAAACACATTTCTCTTTCAACATGCAGTCAGCGCATTCTTTACTACTTATAGCACATACAATCCTATTAAATGCATTACCAAAGCCTCCCCTGAAAGTGGAACCTTTATAGGATGGCAGAATGATCGGTTCTATTGGAGAGATATGGAATTCGAAAAATTTGAAAGGAATCTTATTATCCAAAATATCCCCTTAACTTATAAACCTTCATTTTAAAATGGAATTGCTAAGATAAATAAGATTAATTAACAGGGGACTTATTGTCAAGGAAATTCTTCAGCAGACAGAAGCTTCCCCTTTGCAGGGACAGACCGGATTGGAAGATTTGATATATGACAAAAAAAGTTCTTATAGAATTGTATAATATTGAAATATTCAACATGACACGCGGGACAATAGAATGAGAATTATAAAAGGAGAACAGGTTGATGCATTTATAAAAATACTGACGAAAAGGACATCTGCCTCGATGAGAGAAGATACTGTACAGAAAACCGTTAAAAAAATAATTATTGACGTTAAAAGACATGGTGACAAGGCGGTTAAACGATATACTGAAAAATTTGATTCAATAAAACTGAAAAAACTCCTCATCGATAAAAAAGAGATTGAATCCGCTGCCAAGAAGGCTGAAAAGGCATCTTTAGATGCAATGAAAGAATCAGCGAAGAGGATTAAAAAATTTCATGAGCGTCAAAAGGAGAAATCATGGCACTTCTCTGATAAAGGTATGAAGCTTGGTCAGATTATAAGACCTCTTGAAAGAGTTGGCGTATATGTGCCTGGTGGTAAGGCAGCGTATCCATCCACGGCTTTAATGAATGTAATCCCTGCGCAAGTCGCAGGTGTCAAGGAAATTACATTGTGTGTTCCAACTCCTGAAGGCAAGATCAATCCTTATGTCGCAGCTGCAGTAAAACTGCTTGGCCTAAAAGAGGTTTATAGAATAGGAGGCGCTCAAGCAGTTGCTGCGCTTGCTTACGGTACAGAGTCGATAAAAAAAGTAGACAAGATAGTCGGCCCTGGTAATATCTACGTAGCAATTGCAAAGAGGATGGTTTTTGGAGATGTTGGCGTTGACATGATTGCAGGGCCGAGTGAAATTCTCATAATAGCGGATAAGGCAGCACATCCTTCCTTTGTTGCCTCAGACCTGCTCAGCCAGGCAGAGCATGACGAAATGGCATCTTCAATGCTGATCACTGATTCAGAAGCCCTGGCTGAAAAGGTGAAAATAGAAATTACAAAACAGATAAAAGACCTTAAAAGAAAAGACATCATAAAAAAATCTCTTAAGAAATACGGTGCAATAATTATCGTAAAGAATCTTAATAATGCAGTTAACATAGCAAACCGGATTGCACCTGAGCACCTTGAGATTATGATTAAAAAGCCAAAAGATTTTTTGCCAAAGATAAAGAACGCCGGCGCAATTTTCCTTGGTGAATGGACTCCCGAGCCACTCGGTGATTACGCAGCAGGTCCGAATCACACTCTTCCTACCGGAGGCACTGCGAGATTCTCCTCACCCCTTGGTGTGTATGATTTTATAAAACGCTCAAACCTTCTTCATTCTGCACAATCCGGATTTGCGAGACTTGCACAAACAGTTGAAACTCTGGCTGACATTGAAGGTCTTGAGGCACACGGAAATACAATAAGAACAAGAATGAACTAAAATTTGAATTAATTTTTAGCCCCTTGTATCATATTGAACAAGAAATAAAGTATATGAGGAGAAGAATATAAAAATGGATAAAATTCTAAGACTCGGTCTTCCCAAAGGAAGCTTGCAGGAAACCACACTCAAGCTGTTCAAAAAAGCAGGTTATAGTATTTCCGTTGACGTGCGCTCATACTATCCTGTTTTTGATGACATCGAGATAGAAGCATTATTGATAAGGGCGCAGGAAATGGCGAGATATGTTGCTGACGGTGTACTTGATGCCGGACTTACGGGGAAGGACTGGATTCTTGAACAAGGTGCAGATGTAAAAGAAGTCTCCGAGCTAAACTATGCAAAGGGCAGGCTCGGTCAGGTAAGTTGGGTTATTGCCGTTCCAAACGATTCTAAGATAAAAACCATTAAGGATTTAAAAAACAAACGTATCGCGACAGAGCTCGTAGGCTTTACAAAAAAATATCTTAAATCCAGGGGCATTAAGGCTGATGTGGATTTTTCCTGGGGAGCAACAGAGGTAAAGCCTCCTTATCTTGCCGATGCAATTGTTGAGCTGACAGAAACCGGTTCATCCTTGAGGGCAAATAATTTAAGGATAGTTGAAACAATACTTGAATCAAGCACCAGATTTATCGCCAATAAAAAGGCATGGAAAAATAAATGGAAACGGCAGAAAATAGAAAATATCGTACTGCTTTTACAAGGAGCACTTTCAGCAGAAGAGAAAGTCGGTTTAAAAATGAACGTGCCTGAAAAATCACTCAAAAGAGTGATGAGTCTTCTTTCTTCCATGCACTCTCCGACCATATCTGAACTTACTGACACAGGATGGTTTGCGCTAGAGGTTATCACTGATGAGAAAACAGTACGTGATCTTATCCCTAAACTCAAATCAGTCGGTGCGTCAGGAATTATCGAATACCCGCTGAATAAGGTGATACCATAAAGATTTTTTCTTTAAAGTCTCTCTTTGAAAAATGAGGGATTTTGGAGGATTAACTCCCTTATGAAAAGTGTTTTTTTACTCGCTGCAATACTTGTTTTCCTTTTTTTCTTCATTCGGTTTCTCGAAAAGAAAAGCCTGTATTTTCCTGTACAAACCATTGATGCTACCCCAGATAATATAGGTCTGGACTACGAAGAAATATTCGTAACAACAAAAGACGGTGTTCAGCTTTCGGCATGGTTTATACCATCTGGGTCTACACGCGCTACTTTACTATTTTCCCATGGTAACGGAGGTAATATCAGTCATCGTCTGGAAAAGATAAAGATTTTGAACAAGCTTAATCTGGATGTTCTTATTTTCGATTATCGGGGTTATGGCATGAGCAAGGGCAGCCCTTCTGAAAAAGGCCTGTATCGTGATGCAGAAGCAATGTATGATTTCCTGATCAAGGAGAGAAAAATCTCTCCCCGGAAAATCGTTGGCTACGGAGAATCTTTAGGCGGGGCAGTTATTATCAACATGGCAATGAAACATGAGGTGGGAGGATTGATTATAGAAGACAGTTTTACTTCTGTAAGAGATATGTCAAGAAAGTATTTTCCCTTTATTCCTTCTTTTGTTTACAAGAGCAAATTTGACTCATTAACAAAAATAAAAAGTATCAAAGCTCCGAAATTGATATTACACAGTGTAAATGATGAAATCGTGCCTTTTGAACAAGGCAAAAAACTGTTTGAAAACGCTCCAGAGCCAAAGGGGTTTGTTCAGCTGCAGGGAGGCCACAATGACGCATTTCTCATTTCCCAGGATGTGTTTGCAGCAAAAATAGACTCGTTTATAGATATGGTGTCGCGTCTACACTCTTCACACATTGAATAAACCCAAAAATGCATTCATCGGAGGCATAGATGCCTGAAAAAACTTTAAAAGCAACTCCTTTGAACATGCCATTTTGCAATCTTAAAGGTATTATTTTATGCATAAAAGCTTTTTATCGATTGCAAAATGGCATCTGCTCATCGTGTTGCATTTTTAAAGATTTTGAAGGTATCTATGCCTTTTTACATTGATGACTGCATTATTTGGGTTTATTTAAATATTCCTTTTAATAAATCCTTAACAGGCTCCAGTTCCTGTTTTTTTTCTTCTTCTTTTTTATCAAACAATTTATCGATAAATTTATCTGCTTTTTTCTTAATTACCCGTTTACCTGCCTTTGCAATGTCAACAGTGTAAGAGGGATTTGCGAATGTCCCTGAAACCTTCAAAGGTATCATTCCCCAGCCTTCCTCGTTTTTTATGTACTGTGCAATGCTCGAATTTCTCATTGCCTTGTCTGTAAGGTGCGGAGAAAGTTTTAAATCAAAGTCGAGATCAAGTGTTTCATCAAGTCCTATTTTGCCCGAAGGATCCATTGAAATATCATCAGAGGTAAATACGCTGTCAAGTTTTGCAACGCTGTTTCTTATCCTTACCGTTCCCTTAGCCTCCTTGAGGTTTATTGTTTCTAACTCATTGATATCAAGAAAACGCGAAAGATTTTCAGCTATCTTTGCGTTTGTTATCTTTCCATCCTTTATATTGAAATCTCCATCAGCAACCAGGTTTTTCTTTATATTTTCCGGCAGAGTGCCTGACCCGTTTAATGTAAGGTTAAAGGAAAGAAGGCCAAAAACCGTATCCTGTGCCTTAGGGAACAGGGAATTTACCACTTCATCTGCATGAAGTGAATCGAGACTGCTGGACAGATTGTACCTGTATCCAGGTTTTGAAATATCAACAACGCTGGTTAAATCAAATTTTCCTTTCCCGGCATTTGCTGTCATCTCTGTTATTTTTAATTTGTTGTTCGTGAACTGGTACCTTGTATAAAAATTGCTCATGGTCATGCCCTTGTATACAGCGGAATCTATTTTAATTTCACCCCTTGCAGTCAGTTCAAGATCAACAGGTTCAGCCTCTTTGGGGGCCTTTTGGGGTGCAGGTTTGACCCTTTGTGCAGGTGGCCGGGCCTCAGCCTTTTCAGGAGGAATAATCTCATCCAGGGAAAGTTTTTTTGAATATATATCCAGATTGATATTCTGATTCTTGAAATAATTTCTGACTGAGCCCTTCAACTCCGCTGTATTTTTATCGAGGGTGCTCTTCAGGTTTATATTCATTACCTTTTCGTCAAATTTTATATTCCCGTCAATCAGGGCATCTATTTCATTATACTTTATGCCAATTTTTTCCAGCAGGATACTGCCATTTGCCTTTAACGAATCCATTTTCTGAAGTGCCCCTTTGAGCTTCACGTCAGCCGCGAGTTTGCCGGACAGGCTAAGGCCTTTCATATCTGTAAAAATGGCAGCAAGCTTCTGTATCTCACCGGTTTTGACCTTTGGCAGGGATACTTCAATATCTATTTCAGGCGAGGTCTTCATTTTCTTGACTTCTCCCTTTAGTGATACAGGGATTTCCTGAATTTTTATGTCTGCCCTGTCTATCCGGATATCCTTTGATTCGAGGTTAATATGAACTGCGTATTCAAGATTGGCAGTAATATCCTTAATCTTTTTCTCAGAAGGCTTTTTCATCACAACCTCTTCAAGTGTGAGGTCTATGCTCCCTTGAGTTGACAGTCCTGTTCCGTCAATGCTCTTTATGCTGATGTTAATATCAGCCGAGCTTTTGATATCAGGCAGTTCTTTCATGAGATCATTGAGTGAAAACCTGGCATCATCAATGGCTACCTTGTTAACCAGCAATGAAATTGGGAGGCCCTCCGCCTCCTCCGCCTGTTTTTCTTCCTTAACCTTTTCAGCTTCTTTTTTCTGACCAATGTCTTCGAAATTATATTTACCGTCTTTATTCCGGATAACACTTATTTCCGGGGACACCAACTTCAATTCATCTATGACTACCTTTTTCGACAGAAGCGGCAGTAATTTGAATTTGAGGAAAAAATCTTTACATGTAACAAAATCAGTCTTTTGATCAGCCTCCTTAACTGAAAAATCCTTTAATCCTATACCTTTAAAAATATTTATGCTGACATCGCCGATATTTATTTTTCTATTTAAAGATTCTTCAGCTGTAGGAACGACAAACTCCTTGACTTTTTCAGGGGTAACGTAGATTTTTATAAATAAAATTAAAGTAATTATAAGTACAGCAATTATTACTGTCGTTATTAATAAAAATTTTTTCATCATACCTCCTTTTCTTTAAGATAAACTTTATCATTAAATAAGAACCTGTGCAAGTATTTATTTCCGGATCATATCCAAAATAGTTGGTAAGATCCGAAGGACGTAAAGTCCCGTTGGGGCAACTTCCCTGTTCGGGATTCAAGGGGTCAAGGGGTCGAGGATTCGAGCGTTAAATTAATAATTATCAATGAGTAATGAAGAATTGTATAAAATTTTTTTAAAAAAATATTCATCGTTAATTGATCATTTATAATTGATAATCCACTTGAACCCTTGAATCCTCGAATCCTTGAAACCTTTCTCCCAACTAAATGGGAGAAGAACCTTATTTCCTATGATGATTCGTCCTGCATTTCATCTAACGTATGAAAAGAAAGAAATTTTTCATTAATATATTGACAATATTGCGTTTTTATGATATTTACTTTATGAGCAATAAAAACCGTTTGTGGTAAACAGAAAAGATGAGCAGGATTTTTTCTACAGTTATATTAATCACCTTACTTGCAACGCCCCTTTGCTATGCCGGCTTCTTGGATAAGATTTTCAAGGAAATCGGTTTAACGTCAGAAGAAAAACTTGATGAAAGTACAGTTATTTCAGGTCTTAAAGAGGCTCTCTCAATAGGTACCGAGAAAGCCGTAAAAAATGTCTCACAGCTTGACGGGTATCTGGGCAATGAAACCATTAAGATACTTATGCCAGAAGAAATTCAGAAAGTTGCAGACGTTCTCGGAAAATTAGGGTATCAAAAACAGGTAGATGATTTTATAACCAGCATGAACCGCTCAGCAGAAAAGGCCGCTCCAGGAGCAAAATCCCATTTTGTCGATGCAATAAAGGAAATGACTTTTGACGATGCCAGAAAGATTCTTAATGGAAGCGATACTGCTGCAACTGAATATTTCAGGTCAAAAACATCTACTAAACTTTATGATGACTTCAGGCCAATCATTTCATCCAGTATGAACGAAGCCAACGTCACACGCATTTATAAGGAGATGATGGGGAAATATACATCGTTACCTTTTGTAAAAGAACAATCTCTAGATCTTGACCATTATGTAACAAATAGAGCCCTTGATGGACTTTTTCATATGATCGCACAGGAAGAAAGGAAAATCAGAACCGATCCTGCTGCAAGAGCTACAGAACTTCTGAAAACGGTGTTTGGCAAGTAATTGTTTAAATACAAGTAATGCATTACTAATCCAAAAATGTAATGCTTCGTGCTGCCCCTTAGGGGCATGAAAGTTTGGGTAAAAAGATACATAAACAAGGGAAGGAGGTAACATATGAAAAAAATGAGGTTGCTTTTTATTATTGCAGTTTTCGTATCCCTATCATTTTTTATTACAAATGTATTTGCGGAAATGAAATCCGGTGCACTTACCCTGAATCCCCATATAGGAGGATATATCTTTGAGAACGAACAGGATATAAACAGTGATCCTGTCTATGGTATGGGCATTGGATACAATCTGACAGAACGCTTGGGTATTGAAGCCGTTTTTAATTTTATTGATACCGATATAAAAACTGTCAGTGAAGAAACGGATGTAGAGGTTTCACTGTATCGTTTGGATGCTTTATACCATTTTATGCTCGAAAAAGATGTAATACCTTACCTGAGTGCTGGTATAGGAGCCATTAATATTAACAAAGATCCAGGAGAAAGTGACACGAATGGTTTGTTCAATTGGGGAGGAGGTATTAAGGTATTTATTACGGAATCACTGGCAGCACGCGGTGATATACGCCACATTATTGATTTTCATGAGGATAAATATAATAACCTGGCTTATACTTTTGGACTTACTTTTCTCTTCGGCGGAAAAGAAAAGGAATTGCCGCCATTGGATAGTGACGGTGACGGCATCAATGACGATGTAGATAAATGTCCAGGCACCCCCTCTGGTATTTCGGTAGACAGTACAGGGTGTCCATTGGATAGTGACCGTGATGGCGTGTATGATCACATGGATAAATGCCCAGCTACCCCATCAGGTGTTTCTGTAGACAGCAGAGGTTGTCCATTAGATAATGACAAAGATGGAGTCTATGATTATAAGGACAAATGCCCTGACACTCCTGAAGGCACCCCTGTTGACAGAAATGGCTGTCCAAAGGATAGTGACGGTGACGGTGTGTATGACAACATTGACAAATGCCCTGGCACACCAAAAGGTGCGCCTGTAGACCGGAACGGCTGTCCAAAAGACAGCGACGGTGACGGCGTTTTCGATTATCTCGATAAATGTCCGGGCACACTGAAAGGCATAAAAGTGGATAAAAAGGGATGCCCTGTTCCTATCAAAGAAAAGGTCTCCATCGAATTAAAAGTGGAATTTGACCACAATAGCGCAATCGTTAAAAATATATTTCATGAACATCTGCAAAAAGTTGCAAACTTTCTCACGACATATCCTAACACTATTGCCGAGATAGCAGGACATACAGACAGTACAGGGTCAGATGAATATAATCTCAATCTCTCACAAAAAAGGGCTGAAAACGTAATTGAACATCTTGTTGAGTACGGTGTTGATCCTTCAAGGCTGAAGGCGACTGGCTATGGTGAATCCATGCCTATCGCCGATAACAAGACAGAGGAAGGCAGGCAGCAAAACCGGCGTGTTATGGCAGTCATTTCAACAATTGTTACAAAGTAA
>CAYFXR010000049.1:0-9147 GCA_964347155.1 uncultured Nitrospiraceae bacterium
ATGAGATAGAACATCTGCATAAAACATATGGGATAAAAGGGATATATTATTGTGATGATACATTTACACTTAGCCCCAAATGGGTAAAAGAGTATTGTGAAGAATTAAAACGCAGAAATTTGAATATTAAATGGGCTGGCCAGTCAAGAGTTGACCAGACAGACATGGAATTAATGAGACTCATGAAAGAGTCGGGGCTTGTTCAGCTTGATTTTGGTGTTGAAAGCGGTTCTGAAAAAATTCTCAAAGTATTAGGCAAAGGAGGTGCCGGTGACAGGGCAGATAAGATTAAGCATTCTTTTAAGCTCTGTAGGGAACTTGATATACGGACACTTGCTACTTTTATAATTGGTAATCCTGAGGAGACCAGAGAAGATATAGACGAGAGTTTCCATTTAGCAAAAGAAATTAAGTCAGATTATACCGCCTTTTATTTTCTTACCCCGTATCCAGGGACAGATATCTATAATATGGCTATAGAAAACGGATGGCTTGACCCGAATCTGCCGTTCTCAGAAATCTGGGCACATAGACAACCTGAACTTCCTTTAATGTCTATAACCTTTGGCAAAGAAGAACTTAGGGATATTCGCAGAAAATTACAGAATGCATTCTTTGCAAGAAACTATCTCAGACGTTCTAGCAATATAAGCTTTTACTCCATTCTATTTGCTATTTTATTCAAGCATCCAAAAGTATTTCTTGATGCATTTGGAAAATGGCTTCGGACTCGCAGAATTGACTATATTGTTGAGACATTAAATGCAGAATACTGGCGAATGAAGAAATACGAAAGAGTATAAAGAACCTTTACAGACTCAGTATTAAGGAGGTATTAAGTGAGTTTTCTTGAAAATTTATTAATTGCCTTAACATTAATTGCATTAATATGGGTTTTAGGTAAATCTATATTTGTCAAAAAAAAGGATAAATGTGACCTAAAATATTGAGATAATTCTTAGACATTAGTTCAATGTTTCCGTCATATTATCTCACAAAAAACCCTTCATTCGGAAGATTCTGACAACACGTTTTTTGGTACGTATCCCCTCATTATTTTTTTCCTATATGGTATAATTCTCCATGAAATTAACCCCAAAAATGCAGTTAAATAATGCAGGCGTTAGAAGAAAATTTATTTCTCGATACCTTATACGCAATTCCAACCAATCTAATGTGAATATTTCTGTTCCAAGCTATATGCATAATTTAATAATAGATCTATCGAATTAAATAAATTTTGTTACAATGTCTGCATTATTTGGGTTTATGAAACCTCATGAAAATATTTTAAAGCTAATCGGCAATACTCCCATTGTAAAGCTGAATCACCTTCCAGGGCCGGAAGATGCCGAGATATGGGCAAAACTCGAGGGATTTAATCCTGGAGGCTCTGTCAAGGACAGGATTGCACTTTCCATGATTGAGACTGCCGAAAGAGAAGGGAAATTAAAACCCGGTGGGACAATCATAGAACCTACAAGCGGTAATACAGGTATAGGGCTTGCATTAATTGCCGCTGTGAAAGGATACAGATTAATTCTCACCATGCCGGAAACCATGTCTCTTGAAAGAAGGCAGATCTTTCAGGCATTCGGTGCAGAGTTGGCTTTGACTCCAGGATCAAGGGGAATGCTTGGGTCTGTAGAAGAGGCTGAGATAATATTAAAAAACAATCCTGAATATTTTATGCCCCAGCAATTTGAAAACAGTGCAAATCCGGAAATTCATAGAAGAACAACTGGACCTGAAATCATCGAGGCCTTTGAAACAGAAATCGACGGTTTTGTTGCAGGAGTTGGAACGGGTGGAACTATTACCGGAGTTGGTGAAGTTTTAAAATCACATAAACGGGATATATGGATCGCAGCAGTTGAACCTGCTGGTTCCCCAGTATTGTCTGGAGGCAACCCAGGTATGCACAAGATAGCAGGAATAGGAGCTGGTTTTTTCCCCGGTGTTCTGAATACCAAAGTTTATGACGAAGTAATTCCAGTAACCGATGAAGATGCAGCTGCTATGACACGGCGCATATCAAAGACAGAAGGTATACTTGCAGGAATTTCTTCCGGTGCTGCTGCATGGGCAGCTTTGAAAGTAGCCAAGAAATTAGGGAAAGACAAGAAAGTCGTCGTTGTCTTTCCTGATCGCGGAGACAGGTATTTAAGTACAGGATTGTTTAATCCAAATAATACAGTTAAATAATGCAGACACCACTCCTCCGTTATACCATTACTCCTGATATATTTAATCCGCCATGTTCTTTAATATCTGCCCTAACTTCTTGATTTGCTCCCCGTAACCGGCCCAGTCACCCTGTCTTTGTAATTGCAGTGCTTTTTCATACACTCTCATTGCCTCTCTTGCAAGGTCTTGAGGAGCTAACCGTATTTGTTCAACAATTTTTTCTTTTGTTATGGGGATCTTACTGCCCTTGTAGAACAAACGCCGCAAGGCTAGTTCAAGATTGCTTTCCATTACAACATCATTTTCATAAGCAACAATAACCCTCCGAAGTTCTGGAAGGCCAACCCTGTCAGATGCAGATAGATATAATGGCTGGACATATAATAAGGAGTTTTCAATAGGAATAATCAACAGGCTGCCCCTGATAACCTGTGACCCAACTTGTCCCCATAATGTGATTTGCTGCGAGATAAAAGCATCCTGGTCAATACGGGCGTTGATTTGTCTGGGGCCAAAAATAAGCCTGTCACGCGGGAATACATACACAATCAATTTCCCGTAATCAGGCATATCACATCGTGCAGCAAGCCATGCAGCCAGATTATCCCTCTTGGCAGGGGTATATGGTATCAGCAAGATATATTCTTCTCTGTCCTCTCCTGGCAACTTCATAATCATATTATATGGTTCCATAGGCTTGTCACTGTAAGAGGGAATTTCCCAAAGGTCCTCTTTATTGTAAAAAACCTTTGGATCGGTCATATGATAAGATGTATACATTTCCGCCTGAACCTCAAGCATTCCTTGAGGATAGCGAATATGTCTCCTTAAATCCTCCGGCATTTCAGAAAGAGGTTTAAACAATTCAGGGAAAGCATGTGAATAAACCCTAACAAGCACATCTTCAGTATCACTGATATAAAAATGTACATTGCCATTGTATGCATCAATAACTGTTTTGACGGAATTTCTAATGTAGTTAATATTCCTGTTAATCAGAGCCGAGTATGGCAAATTCTCTGAAACCGTATAACAATCAATAATCCAGTAAAGCTTTCCTTCATCAGATACCACCATGTAAGGGTCTGAGTCAAACAATATAAACGGTGCTATCTTGGAAATACGTTTGTTAATATTTCTGTAAAATAAGATGCGGCTTTCAGGAGTAACATCCGTGGAAAGAAAAATTTTTGCTGTATTGAACTTTACAGCAAATACCATGCGTCTTAGAAAAGAGGAAAGGTTTACCCCACCCTTGCCATCATACTTGCTATAAACATTTTCAGTGGCAGTAGGGTAATCAAATTCCTGCATTTTGGTTTTTACTATTACATAATCATTAGGAATTTCGCCGTAATAAATTTCGGGTCTCGTAACTTTTATATCCGCTTCAGAGACAGGCGGTATATCTTTGATAATAAACTCCGGCAATCCTTCCTTGGTAATCCTGCTAACAGGCCCGATGGCGATACCGTTGCCGTGAGTAAACACAAGCCGTTCATTAATCCATGTTTTACTGGGAAGGTCATTATAAGAGAGTTCCCTTGGCGACAGCATAACCTGCTTGTACTCACCATTTATTGTATATCTGTCATTGTCTACATCAACAAACTTGTAATACGTCCTTATCTGCTGAAGCTGGCTATACGTTCTCAACAGAGGAGTATTATCCCAAAGCCTGATATTCTTGATCGTTGCATCGTTTTTTGATATATCATCTGCATCAAGATCGTAAGAAACATCAAAAGATTTTGCCTCTATCCTATCAAGATCATATCCGAAACGTGTAAATTTTATATTGTTTTCAATATAGGGTTTTTCGAGTTCAAGCTCATTTGGAGCTACTTTGAACTTCTGAAGCAATGAGGCATACACAACGATCCCGCCTGTATATACAACCGCTGAAATAGTCGCCGGGACTATTACCCATTTAAATGAACCCTTGAAAAGGGTTGTAATAAAAACTGTGCCAGTTATAGCAGTCAGAACGACAAGAAGCCTTAAGGTGATTAATTTTGCATGGATATCCGTGTAGCTGGCACCAAAGATAACACCGTTCTCAGAAAATAAGAGCTTGTAAGCATCAATGTAAAAATTCAGTGCAAGTATGCCGAAAATAAAAATGGCAAATACACCGATATGTTTCTTAACGTGCGGATCAAAGGATACGTTTCTTTCCGATATTGCAATTCCGCCGCGTAAAAAATAACTCGTTAATGTAACTATTGCTGTAAGAACTACCGTTAAGCCTGCAAAGCCTTTAACAGTGTCTATCAGGGGCAGCGTGAACATATAAAAACTTATATCTTTATTGAATACAGGATCTTGCATGCCTAATTCGAGCCTGTTTATAAAGAGCAATATTTCTTCCCACTTAGAGGCGCCAAATAAGGCAATAAAAAAAGCTAAAACAATGCCGCCTAATAGGCTGATCAGTTTAACCGGTTTTTCAATTGAAAACGTTCTGACAGGATATATGGTATCCCCGAAAAAATGCAGATTCCTTAAGGGGAAATTGATTCTGTTGGCAAAATAAATATTTGCTAAATAAAAAACCAGAAACACTATGCTGAATAACAGGGCTGAAGCTACCTTGGTGGAAAGCGTTATCTTAAAAATGCCAAGAAACCCTGTTTCCTCGAAAAACAACCAGTCAATATAAAGATTAAATAAAGCAGAACCGGCTATTAAAAGAAGAAGAACAGCAATGAATATAAATAAATAGACTCCATAATTTTTATTCATATCTAATCCCTCTGAATTTTAACCCGCAATTCACGATACCTTACTAAGGTTTATCTTGTTTCTGTGTAGAATAACATATTACATGTCTGTGTCACTAGAATTATATTCACAGGAGTTTCCATAAATTTTTAACCTGTATTTTTACTGACTTATTCGGGATTACTTATAGTATCACTGCCGTCCAAAACAATGGCAAACAGTTTCATATCTTCATCAGGCACAATCAGGTTCGTTATTTCAATATCCCGTCGATTCACCCCGTACATAAAAATTAATAATGCATGATTGCTATCAGGGCTATATGCCTGTTTGGGACTCATATACCCTACAAAACAATTCACACATCAACGGGGTCAATTATGGTTTCGAGGGGTTCTGCCTGCTGATCAATGCTATATTGGACAGGTGTGTTATAGTATAATGAATTAATTTAGCGGAATACGCGATGTTTTATGAGAATATTTTCAAGCTTCTTAACAAAAAACGTATTGAATATGTCGTAGTCGGTGGCGTAGCGTTTGTTCTTCATGGTGTTGTAAGACTGACTGCCGACCTTGATCTCCTGATCGGTCTTCAAAAGATTAATGTGCGCAGATTTGTGAATGTCATGATTGAACTGGGCTATAAACCGAAACTTCCGGTAAAAGCTGAAGATCTGGCAGACCCCGAAAAAAGAGAAAACTGGCTGAAAGAAAAAAATATGAAGGTTTTTAGTTTCTTCAGTGCCAGACACCCTGTCAACCTTATTGATATTTTCATTTACGAGCCTATTAATTTTCAGGAAACAAGGTCAAATGCTGTAAAAATGAAAATAGGTAAAACATCCATACCGGTAGCATCAGTAGATGATCTCATAAGGCTTAAAAAAATATCAGGAAGGAAACAGGACCTTGAGGATATTAAAGCGCTAAAGATATTGAAGAGATATGAGGGAAGATAGGCAATCAGGCAACGCGCTCATTTGTTATTTTTCAAAAGAAAAACTAGAAGAATTTAAAGATATGCCCTTACGATCGAGACTTCAGTGGCTTGAAGACGCCAATACTTTTATTAACAAAGTCCTCGGTTTCGAAGGCCGTGCTGTTTATGATGAAAGGTACATAGGATTAAAAAAGTAATGAACTTAACCGCTTGCTAAAAGCTTAAAGTTGATAGCTCTAAGTTTTCTTTGATGCATATTGCTGGTATCGGCACTTAAAATATATAGGGATTTTCAAATAATCTGGAGCAATTCTTAAATGAAATATTTTATTTATGCCTGAACATCTGCTGATAGCAAAGAAAGGCGGGTCTAGAGAGATTTTTTAGAAAATGGCGGGATGGACGGGATTTGAACCCGCGACCTCCGGCTTGACAGGCCGGCGTTCTAACCAGCTGAACTACCACCCCATAATAATGCACGGAACAGGGTTTATGGTACAGGGATTAGCTAATAAAAAAATCCTCTCTTTATCCTTTACCCCTTTTCCCTTTAACCCTGCCTTTATATGGTAGGCGGAACAGGGCTCGAACCTGTGACCCCAGCCTTGTAAGGGCTGTGCTCTCCCAACTGAGCTATCCGCCCGATCCCTACTTTCAAACTCATAAACTTTAGAAATGATAATATAACAAATAACTGTAAAAAATATAAAGACTGCACGTTGAATTGATATATTTTTGATTTCATTTAATTTGACAAAGCATTTTTGTTTTTGAAATAATATAATTTATTCAAATGCCCTAATATATTATCTTAATTTCTTACTATTTTATCTTAATGCGTTAAAATCAGGTTAAGAGATTGATTAAATTTATTAATACCAATAAATGGCTTAATGATCATCATGTATTGAAAAACATTAATCTTGAAATTGCCAAAGGTGAGGTTATTGTTATATGCGGACCAAGTGGGGCAGGTAAAAGCACCCTCCTGAGAACCATCAATAAGCTTGAGCCAATAGATGATGGTGAAATAATCGTTGATGGCATGTACCTTTCAGATCCTAAAACAGACTTAACCGCTCTGAGGGCCGAAATCGGTGTGGTCTTTCAACATTTTAACCTGTACCCCCACAAGACAGCTTTCAAAAACATTACCCTTGCCCCGCGCAAGGTAAGGAGGTTGAGTAAAAAACAGGCACGTGAAAGAGCACTAAAACTCCTTGAAAAAGTGGGGCTAAGCCATAGACGCGATGCCTTTCCTGTACAGCTGTCAGGTGGAGAACAGCAACGTGTCGCCATAGCAAGGAGCCTTGCTATGGAACCCAAGATAATGCTTTTCGACGAACCAACCTCAGCACTTGACCCTGAACTCATAAATGAAGTTTTAGACGTTATGATTTCCCTAGCAAAAGAGGGAATGACAATGATTGTTGTTACCCATGAGATAGGCTTTGCACAAAAGGTTGCGGACAGGGTTGTTTTCATGGACGGTGGTGAGATTATCGAGATAGGAACCCCACCTGATATATTTGTAAATCCGCAGCATCCACGAACAAAAAATTTTATGAGTAGTGTCTTTCACATTCCTGTCTTCGGCGAAACGGCATAGGAGGTACAAAGATTTTCGAACTTTATTACGAATTTGATTGGAGTATCCCCTTCAGGGAGCCTTATCTCTCAATGATAATCACAGGGGGAAAGATCACCCTGATACTGCTCATAACAACTACAATAACCTCCCTTATGCTTGGTACAGTAATTGCGGTAATGAGGGTGTCGAGAATTCAACTCATGCGTTTGCTTGGTGCTCTCTATGTCGAAATCTTCCGCAATGTCCCCGGATTGTTCTGGATTCTTTTCTTTTATTTTGTCTTTCCCGAACTTCTTCCTTTCGGGTTAGGCGAAAAATTGAATGAATTTGCATACTATCCCGTCTTTGCAGGGATACTCGGACTCACTGTGGACAATGCATCATACGTTTCCGATATTCTGCGAAGCGGCAGGCTTGCAATCCCGCATGCTCAGAGAGAAGCTGCAATCTCAACCGGACTTAGCAGGATACAGCAATATAGCCATGTACTTCTTCCCCAAATGTTCAGGGCAGCACTTCCTCCCCTCGGTACCAGAATGGTTCATAATTTCAAAAATACATCCCTCTGTATGGCAATAACTGCTCCTGAGATTACGTGGGCAACACAACAGATCGAATCACTCACCTTTCGAGGTATTGAAGCAACCACGATAGCAACTCTGTTTTATATTTGTTTGGCAGGAGTAATGGTCACCATTATAATCATCCTTGAAAAACTCTTGAAAATTGACATTTCAAGCATAAGTCATACAAAGGCTTCATAAGGCTATGGATTTACTTGAACAATTCTCTAATATCAATTTTTACCTTTTGGGCTCTTTTCCAAAGGGAGAGATGGGAGGACTCTTTCTAAATATTATCATGGCACTCCTCGCCATATGCCTCAGTTTTCTCTTTGGGGTACTATTAGGCTATAGCAGGCTTTCATGCAGATTATATATCAAATTGCCGTGTATTACATACATAGAATTCGTTCGATCTACTCCTTTAATTATGATAATCTTCTGGTTTTATTTCTTCCTACCCTATATATTCGGTGGAAACATAACGGTATTTTGGAGCGCTGTTATCTCGCTCTGCGTATATGCCGCTGCCTATCAGGCCGAAATAGTACGGGCAGGCATTATGGCAGTACCAAAGGGACAGCTTGAGGCCGCGCTGTCAACCGGGATGTCCAGGTATAAGGCTATGAGATTTGTTGTATTGCCCCAGGCATTCAAAATGATGGTACCCTCGTTTGTAAGTTTTTTCGTTTCGCTCTTTAAAGATACCTCTGTTACGTATATCATTGGAGTTATTGAGCTGACCCAGACAGGAATTATTATAAGCCAGCGGCAGCCTGACAGGATGTATGCTGCCTATCTCAGTATGGCAATTGGTTTTTGGGTCATTTGCTTCAGTATGTCTCGCCTTGCCAGAAGGCTTGAGAAAAGGATAGGCGTGTTTGACCTGGAATCCATAAGACCTGAAGCCTGCAGAGATGAATTTATGTTACTTCCTAAGGGCAAAAAATCGGGCGAGGGTATAGTTCAAGACACAACATGTTCACCTTCACATCCCAGATAAAAAAATCAAAAAATATTAATCAATTCAACGTTACATTTAAAAATTCACTTTACCTCGACCAATTCTTTAACAGGAGGCTTCATATCTGCTGTCTTTTTCTCTGGAGATTTCTTTTCTCCTTTCAGTTCTTCCTGCAC
>CAYFXR010000050.1:0-17630 GCA_964347155.1 uncultured Nitrospiraceae bacterium
GAGGGAAGATTCAAAAACTCAGTAATAGCATATTGTCAACAGCATCCAGACTGAAATCAGAAACAACATTATAGATGATTACTAAAGGAATCGAGCCCGAAGCAAAAAACTCAATAATAACGGATTACAAATAACATCTAACTGCCTGTAAAAATAGAAGATTACTACCTTAAATCGTTACCGATAACGTTAAAATCAACATTGTAGATTTTAGTCTAAATGTTAATTTTGATACGGCTTACCAAAAATAAAGACTTCAAATGTTAATAAACGGTTTTCAGATTCATCCATTTCACTGATAAATTGGCATTGTCATTATTTCCGAACCAATAAGCTCCATCCTCTTTGTTGCCGGTGGAACACTGTTTTCAGTATGTTCCGTACTTAAAACAGCGCTGAAGCGCAGAAGAGCGGAAGTGAAAAAATAAATCCCCATCTGAAAATTTCAGTGAAATGAAGGAGGGCGGAGGGTTAAAAATTTATTCGTGTTTGACCCCGTAGAGAGTCGAAGACTCTTTTACGGGGGAGTTTGAATAAGTTTACCGGAGGCCGCCTGAATGAAACGCTCGGAAATTTTCATTGGGGTGCATTCTTTTGGATACTTTTCTTCGTGCATTCAAGAAAAGTATCCGGGGTGTGGGGCAAAGCCCCACATAAAAAAGACTTAATTTCTTGATTCCCTGATCAAGTCAGGGAATGACATACAAACCGGGTTTATACACAGGCACTGACTAAATATATGGTTCAAGTTGCAAACTTGATCCCGCAAAGGAGTTGACTCCTTACTGCTTACTCCTTACTGCTTACTATTATTTTTACGCTGACTCGGCTTGCTCTTTGTAAGTGAGAAGGGGTTTTTCCTTCTTCGTGATCACGTCATCGGTAATAATGCACTCTTTAACTTTGCTCTGAGACGGGATTTCATACATAACATCAAGCATAACTTCTTCAAGAATAGCCCTTAACCCTCGTGCACCGGTCTTGCGATGCATAGCTTCTTTTGCAATTGCTGAAAAGGCTTTTTCGGTAAATTTCAATTTTACATTATCAAAAGATAATAATCTCTGATACTGCTTAATAAGCGCATTCTTAGGTTCTGTCAGGATTCTTACAAGCGCAGATTCTCCAAGTTCGTTAAGTGTTGCTATAACCGGCAAACGTCCCACAAATTCGGGGATAAGTCCATACTTGATTAAGTCTTGCGGCTGTACCATTTTCAGTATATCGCCAATTTTCTTCCCTTGTATATTTGCAGGTATGGAACCGAACCCGACAGTCTTCTTACCGGTCCTTTCTTCTATTATCTTTTCAAGCCCTATAAAGGCGCCACCACATACAAACAGGATATCTGTTGTATTTATCTGAATAAATTCTTGTTGAGGGTGTTTTCTTCCTCCTTGAGGAGGAATATTTGCTACAGTTCCCTCTACAATCTTTAAAAGAGCTTGTTGAACACCTTCTCCTGATACATCTCTTGTTATTGATACGTTTTCAGTCTTGCGGCTTATTTTGTCTATTTCATCAATATATATGATACCTCGTTGTGCCCTTTCCACGTCATAATCTGCTGCCTGTAAAAGCTTGAGTATGATGTTTTCAACGTCTTCACCAACATAACCGGCTTCTGTAAGTGTTGTGGCGTCAGCAATAGTAAAAGGGACATCAAGAACCTTTGCCAGTGTCTGGGCAAGAATAGTCTTTCCAGTGCCAGTGGGTCCTATGAGTAGTATATTACTTTTTTGTAACTCGACTTCGGAATGCTGGAGGTTGTTAATTCTTTTATAATGGTTGTGTACGGCAACTGAAAGAATCTTTTTAGCCACGTCTTGTTCAATGACGTAGTCGCCAAGAAAATTTTTTATCTCTTTTGGGGTAGGGAGTTTTTGAGATATACTGATATCAAATGAAGACTCAAATTCTTCTGCCATTATCTCGTTGCATAAATTCACACACTCATCACATATATAAACTGTTGGTCCTGCTATGAGTTTTCTGACCTCTTTCTGCCCCTTGCCACAAAAGGAGCATTTCAAAAAGTCATCGTATTTGTTTGCTGTTTTTTCTTCATTCATAATTCAAACTATTCTTTTCTTATCGTTTCTATTACTTCATCAACAATACCGTAATCTTTGGCCTCCTTTCCGGACATGAAGTAATCTCTTT
The DNA here is from genome assembly GCA_964347155.1 of uncultured Nitrospiraceae bacterium. GTDB lineage: Bacteria > Nitrospirota > Thermodesulfovibrionia > UBA6902 > UBA6902 > CAYFXR01. Next base: position 2,164 of record CAYFXR010000050.1, read on the forward strand.
CCGTGTCGATCTGTATTTTTTCAAGAGGCTGATCAGTGTGTTTTGCGAAGATGGTATTGAGAGTTTCCTTCATCTTAAGTATTTCCTTTGCATGAATTTCAACATCCGTAGCCTGGCCGTAAAAACCACCGATAGGCTGGTGTACCATTACGCGTGAATGTGGAAGAACATACCGCTTCCCTTTTGTCCCTGCAGTAAGCAGGAGTGCTCCCATGCTTGCTGCCTGGCCTAAGCAGTATGTGGCAATATCAGGTTTAATATATTGCATGGTGTCATAAATAGCGAGGCCTGATGAAACGATACCTCCCGGTGTATTTATATACAGATGAATATCCTTTTCAGAATCTTCGGTCTGAAGAAAGAGCAGCTGAGCAATCACAGTGTTCGCTAATACATCATCTATTGGGCTGCCTATAAAAACAATTCTGTCTTTTAAGAGCCTGGAATATATATCATATGCCCTTTCTGTCCTGCCCGTCTGTTCTATTACTATTGGAATTAAACTCATATTTTCTCCTTATAATCACAGATAAACAAAGATCTATATGCGGTCATCTGTTCCTTTCTGATTTGTGTTAATATGTGTTTTTTCAATAGTTGCCTTCTCTAATACAAAATCTAATACCTTATCTGCAAACAACCTGCTCCTTAAAGCATCCATCGAACCTTCTCTTACAGTATAGAGCTTTGTTACCTCTTCAGTTGTAAGATTGTTGCGGTTTGCAATCTCCTGGATTGCATTTTTGATATCATCATCGCTCACTTCGATGTTTTCCTTTTTCCCGATAGCTTCAAGGAGGATTACACTTTTAACATTATCCCTTGCAGTTGACTCGTATTCTTTTTTTAATTCTTCATCTGGCTTGAGGGTTTCCCCTTTTCTCATTGCATTTTGTTTTGTCTGGTCAATGAGGGACTCTATCTCTTCCTGAACCATGGATGAAGGCACATCAAAATCGCTTATTTTTATGAGTTCGTTTAAAATTTCTTTTTTATATTCCAAATTTATCTGGCTTTCTTTTGCCTTGCTAATATTATCTCGTATTTTATTCCTCAGTTCCTCTATATTATTACAGTTTGCTACCTTTGCAAATTCATCATCCAGCGGTGGCAAGTTTTTCTTTTTGGTTTCTGTAACAGAGACTTTACAGAAGACTTCTTTTCCAGCAACGGTCTTGTTTGGATGATCATTTTGAAAGTTCAGCTTTATTTCAACGGATTCTCCTTTTTTCTTTCCTCGTAATGCATCGCTGAACTCTTTGGGCATTGCCTCAGAGCCCAAAATAAAAGGAAATTCTTTGTAGGTCAATTCTTCTTTTAATTGACTATCGATAAATGCATCATTATTGATAATAGCCATATCCCCATCCTTTAATTCATCTTCAGTAACTGAGTATAATGCTTTGTTTTCCTGAAGTAACGTAAGAGCTTTGTCTACTTCATCATCTTCAACGGCAAATGTTTTCTCTTTTAAGACAATTCCTTCGTATTGAATGTCCCCTACTTCAGGTTTTATTTCTACTGTTACTGTAAAGGATAAAGGTTGACCGGGTTTTAATTCTATTTTATCGTCTATATTGGGATAGCTTACCGGTTCCAATTTTGCTTCCTTCATTGCCTCCAGATAAAATTTGGGAACAATCTTTTCTATGACCTGTGCTTCGACATTTTTACTGAATCTTTTTACGAGAATTGCCTGTGGCACTTTGCCTGGCCTGAAACCGGGAATCTTGGTAGTTACCCTGAGTTGATTATAGGCGGAGTCAGTTTCAGATTGAATCACATCTGAAGGAATATTAATTTTAAGCCTTCTCGTCGTAGGAGATATTTCTTCTATTTCTTGGAGCATTATACCTCAAAAAAAACTTGTACTTTCCTATAATCTTAGAATGATACAAAATATTTTGTCAATGAGTGAAGGTCGTATATGGCTTAATAAGGTATTATAATATCGTAATCCGTCAACATACGTGCAATCTCTTCTGTGGTTTTTTGTTCAAATTGGTTATCCGGAGTATTAGTGAAAATCTTGACTTGAAGATCTGCGAGCATTTGCAAATTAACGTTTATTTCATCATCCCTTTCCAACCTGTTGTCCATGATAAAAATATTCACTGTATCATTTGAAAGAGTGGCTCCAACAGCCATTCTCAATGCCTCGTGTTTCCTGTCCCTAACGATTATTGCTATCTTCTTTGTCATTTACTATACCAGGTATTTATTTAGAATATATTATAATATAAGCATTTAAATTTGCTATCAAAGGATGTAATTTAAAAAATCTTCCTTTACCCTGAACCATATGGTTCAGGGTAAAATGAATTGAATATAAATACTTTTTCTGAAAATGGAAAGATTTATCTCAATTGTTATCCCAAACTACAACAAATCGGCAACTATAAGACAATGTCTTGAGGCGGCATATTCGTCAGAATATAAGAATTTTGAGGTTATTGTTGTTGATGATCACTCGGATGATAATTCAGTTGAAATTATAAAAGAATTCCCCTGTAAACTCATCTGTCTTAAAGGCCGCTCGGGAACTTCAAAGGCGAGGAATATCGGTGCATATAACAGTAACGGTGATTTTATATTTTTTACTGATGCAGATTGTCTCTTACAAGAAGATACGCTTACAATAGTTAACAGGACGTTGTCTGTCACAGAAACAGGCGTAGTGATAGGCGGTACATATACAAGACTGCCATATGACAAGGATTTTTTCAGCACTTTTCAGTCAGTTTTTATACATTACTCTGAAACTAAGAATAAGGAAAATCCAGATTACATCGCTGCTCACACAATGATTATTGATAATCAGACATTCAGAAAGAGTGGGGGATTCCCAGAAGATTTTTTTCCGATTATTGAAGACGTCGAATTCAGCCACAGAATGCAAAGGTCTGGATGCAAACTTATCATGAATCCTGAAATACAGGTTAAGCATATATTCAACTTTTCTCTATTAATCTCACTGCGCAATGCCTTTAAAAAATCTTACTATTGGAACATGTACTCACTAAAGAACAAAGACTTATTTGCTGACTCAGGTACTGCCTCATTTGAACTAAAGACCAATGTTGCCACAAATTTTTTCTGTTTGTTCCTTATAGCTTTATGGGGAATTTCCCAAAACACTTTGTTCTTATATCTTTTACCTTTGATTTATATTTTTAATCTATTTGCAAACAGATGTCTGTTAAAGGCTTTCTATGAAACAAAAGGCATCTTGTTTGCCGGACTGGCTTTAATATACTACACAATGATCTATCCCCTACCTATTGGAATGGGTACGATTACAGGGATAGTGAAATATATATTTAAGGCCGAACACCAATAAATGACAGATGTATTACTCCCCTTTTCGCCATATAGGTTCTGTATTTTGGAAACGGAATCCCATCCAGCTTACGTTTTTCTTGACCAAAAGATGCAATGCCAGATGTTCATTTTGTTTTTACTTATCTGACAAAGATTTTACAGAAAAACGTTGGCCTGAACTTTCCCTTGATGAGATTGAGAAGATATCCCAATCAATGGGCAGACTGCTGTGGCTTGCATTTTCAGGGGGAGAAATATTCCTCAGGGATGATATTGTTGAAATAACACTGGCTTTTTATAAAAGGAATAAACCTGCCATAATTCTCTTCCCGACAAATGGGCTCCTTACTGATGTAATAAAAGAAAAAATTGAGACGATTCTGAAACACTGCCAGAAGAGTACCATTGTAGTAAAACTTTCTCTGGATGGTATGGAGATTTTGCATGACGATATCAGGGGGAAAAGGGGGAGTTTTCAAAAGACATTAAAAACATATCATGCCCTTGGAGACATGTTTGATAGATATCCAAATTTTGACCTCGGCATAAATACAGTATTTTGCTCAGCGAATCAGGAAAATATGAAAGACCTTGTTGAATTTGTTAATGGACTGGAAAAAATCCGGACTCATACGGTGTCACTTGTTCGGAGTACGGATCCAGATGGGAGTCTGAAGATTGATTGTGAAAAATACTGTGAGACTATAAATATGTTGGCATTAAATCTGAAAAAGAAGGTATCAAGTATGTACCGTTTTAAAGGGGCAAGACTCAAGGCGGCCCAGGATATTGTGCAGCGCCGTATGATCTATGAGACAATGATTCAAAAAAGACAGTTGATTCCATGTTATGCCGGCAGATTAAATCTTGTAATTACAGAATCAGGAGATGTGTATCCTTGTGAGTCCTTTACCATGAAAATGGGTAATGTAAGGGATAATGGTTATAATGTTCAGAGGATACTAAAAACCGACTATACCCAAAATATTATTCATTTAATTCAGGACAAAGGCTGTTTTTGTACACATGAATGTTATTTTATGACTAACATTTTGTTCAACCCCCGCATGTATCCGGCACTGCTGAAGGAATATGTGCAATTGTGATATAAAATTAAAGTATAGAATAAAACAGCCGTATTAAACGGTAGAGACTAATTGATATTTTTATTATACCGTGATTAAATTACAATCAAACTGGTAAAATCTTAGTATAGGAAAATGAATGTTTCTGTAGTAATTCTGGCAGCGGGTCTCGGCAAGAGAATGAAGTCTCATATCCCCAAAGTCCTTCATGAGGCTCTTGGCAGACCCATGCTCCAATATGTAATTGATGCCGTAAAAAAATTAAATCCCACAAATTCAGTTGTAGTGATCGGTAACGGTGCAGAGGAAGTAAAAAGTCGTATAAGCGATAGTCGGTTGTCTTTTGTTTTGCAGAGATATCTTCTCGGTACAGGTAATGCACTTTCAATTGCTAAGAAGGAATTGAAGAGTAGTACAGTGCTTGTCCTGAACGGAGATTGCCCTCTCATAACGACGAAGACGTTAAAGGAACTCCTGACAAAGCACAAACGCAATAAAAACGTTCTGTCCTTTCTAACCTTTACCGATGGTCTGATGTCTGGATACGGAAGAATCCTTCGTGGCGAAGATGGAAGAGTTGTTGGTATTGTTGAGGACAAACATGCAACACCGAGCGAAAAAAAAAGATTTAAGGAATTAAACGGTGGAGTCTACGTAATTGAAACGAAAGCCCTCCATTATCTTAACAGGATTAAAAAGAACCGCTCCTCTGGAGAATATTATCTAACCGATATTGTAAATATTATTTCTAAAACAGGTAAAAGGCTTGAGGCATATAACTGTCCTTCAGAGGAAATACGTGGTGTAAATACCAGGGAAGAACTTCATGAAGTTTCGGATATCTTAAGAAGAAGAATTATTGCAGAGTGGATGAGAAAGGGGGTTACTTTTATAGATCCAAATACGTCATTTGTCGATCCGTTTGTATTCATAGGTAAAGATACGGTTATTTATCCGAACACATATCTGGAAAGCAATACAATAATTGGAAAAAACTGTATCATATATCCAGGCGCACGAATATGTGAGAGCATACTTGGAGATAATGTTATCATTAAGGACAACACGTTAATTGAGGAAAGCAAAATTGGAGACGGAACCTCAATTGGGCCTTTGGCACATCTGAGGCCTCATAATGTTGTCGGTCGATATGCAAAGATAGGAAATTTTGTAGAATTAAAGAAATCAAATATAGGGGATGGTACAAAGGCTTCTCATCTGTCTTATCTTGGGGATGCTGAGATTGGAAGGCATGTAAATATCGGTGCAGGAACTATCACCTGTAATTATAATGGAATAAATAAATTTAAAACGATGATCGAGTCTGGAGTCTTTATCGGAAGTGATTCACAGCTTGTTGCTCCTGTGATAATAGGTGAGGGTGCTTATATAGCAGCAGGCTCTACAATCACAAAAAATGTTCCGGCAGGTGCACTTTCAATAAGCAGGGCAAAACAAAAAAATTTAGTAAACTGGGCAAAAAAGCGACAGTTAAAAATTGAACATGAAAAGGCAAGAAAGAAAAAGAAAGGCAGAAGGTAGTTGTTAGAATGTGCGGGATAATCGGTTACATAGGAGCAAAAAATGCTATTCCCATACTTATTAACGGACTCAAGAGGCTGGAATACCGGGGGTATGATTCTGCCGGGATATCATTCCTGCACGATAACAAGATAGGGGTTAGACGCTGCGCAGGAAAAATTAAAGATTTGGAAGCATTTATTAAGGGAGAAAAACTCAAAAGTATCATAGGGGTAGGACATACCCGATGGGCGACTCATGGAAGGCCTTCTGAAGAGAATGCGCATCCACACAGGGCAGGCGGTATTGTTGTTGTGCATAACGGTATTATTGAAAACTATTTTGAGCTGAAAGAAGAATTAAAGAAAAAAGGACACGTCTTTACTTCAGAAACCGATACCGAGGTTATTTGTCATCTTATTCTCAGCTATTCACGGAATGGCCATAACCTTGAAGAGTCAACCAGGGCGGCTTTAAAACACGTTGAAGGTGCATATGCAATCGGGATTATAAGTGAGGATGAACCTGAAAAAATTCTTGCTGTAAAAAATGACAGCCCGCTAGTTATTGGACTTGGTGACGGAGAATATTTTATTGCATCAGATATTCCGGCATTTCTTAAATATACAAGAGACGTGATAATTCTTGACAATGGTGAAATGGCAACAATTACTCGAAAGGGTGTTTTGATATCTCATATTCATAAAAATGAGCCCATAAAGAAAAGAGTCACACGTATTACGTGGAGTCCTACCATGGCTGAAAAAGGCGGTTACAAACACTTCATGCTGAAAGAAATCTATGAACAACCCAGAGCAATTGCAGATACGATCAGGGGGAGATTTTCAATTGAAAAGGGAGAAGTAAACCTCGAAGAATTTTCCTTGAAGGAAACAAAATTGAAAAGATTGAAAAAGATCTTTCTGGTTGCATGTGGTACATCATGGCATGCTGCCCTTGTGGGCAAATATATGATTGAGGATATGGCGAGGGTGCCCTGTGATGTTGATATCGCTTCTGAATTCAGATACAGGAAGCCTATTGTTCCTAAGGACAGCCTTATGATTGTAATTACCCAATCGGGTGAGACAGCAGATACACTTGCGGCTCAGCGGGAGGCAAAGCGTCTTGGCGCAAAGGTCCTGACTATCTGTAATGTAGTCGGCAGTACATCTTCGAGAGAGGCTAATGGTGTTTTTTATACTCACTCGGGGCCTGAAATCGGCGTTGCATCAACAAAGGCATTTACTACCCAGCTTACAGCGCTTTATCTTTTTTCAATTGCCCTAGCAAAAGCAAAAGAAAAAATAAAGACTAAAGATATAAAGACAATGTTTAATGAATTACTGCAGTTACCTGAAAAAGTTGAAAATGTTCTCCAGTCGAATAATGAAATCTTAAAGATAGCAAAGAAATTTTGTCATGTGAGGGATTTCCTCTATCTCGGAAGGGGTATAAACTACCCTATAGCCCTTGAAGGAGCTTTAAAATTAAAAGAAATATCATACATACATGCGGAAGGTTATCCTGCTGGGGAGATGAAGCATGGACCGATAGCGCTTATTGATAATGATATGCCTGTACTGGCACTGGCACCTGATGACAATGTGCTTGAAAAAATACTGTCAAATATGGAAGAGGTAAAGAGTCGAGGAGGCAAGGTCATTGCAGTCGCAACAGAAGGTAATACCAAAGTTAATTCACGTGCATCGCATATATTATTTGTGCCTAAAACGAGTTACTACCTTGCCCCTATTGTCTTTTGCATTCCGCTTCATTTACTGGCTTACCATATGGCGGTTTTGAGGAATTGTGATGTCGATCAGCCAAGAAACCTCGCAAAAAGTGTTACCGTTGAATAGTAATAATTATAAAATATAACAATTTATCCATAAGAAGGTAGCAGTTCTTAATAAGAATTTGATATAATTAAATTTAAATTACATGATTCTATTAACTTAAATAATGTAGAGTCGAATCGACCTTAAAAACATTAATTATCGTTATTCGTGTTTGGAACTGTGATCCGTGAAGACAATATGGAATTACAGACAGCGGATAACGGATGGCTGACAACAAATTATTACGGTATCGTACCTATGCATCGGTGAAAAAGGCCTGCATTATTTGGTTTAATTTCCTGCAGTTTATTTGTCTCATATTACATGTTACCATGATAGGGGAGGAGAATGACGAAACATGTATTGTTGAATGAACTGAACGCTCAGCAGAAAGAAGTGGTTCTCCATACAAAGGGGCCTTTGCTTGTCCTTGCAGGAGCAGGCAGCGGTAAAACAAAGGTAATAACACACAGGTTTGCCTATCTCAGCACAGTTCTCAAAGCACTTCCTACATCTATACTCACCATGACGTTTACCAATAAAGCTGCTGATGAAATGAAAAATAGAATTGAAAGCCTCACAAGCAAAAGTGCCAAGAGTTTATGGATTGGTACGTTTCATGCTTTGTCTGCCCGAATCCTCAGAAGGGATATAGAGAAGCTTGGATATAAAAAAGATTTTTGTATTTATGACGATGATGACTCGGGTAATCTTATCCGTTCAATTTTAAAGGAATTTAAGATTCATGAAGCACTTTATAAAGGTATCTTATCGAAGATATCGTCACTGAAGGCTTCAATGATTGGGCCCGAAGACTTACTTGCTAATGAAGACAGTTACGGTTTTGATGAGAAATTTGCAAGGGTGTATGTAAGGTATCAAGATGAACTTAAAAAGAATAATTCCCTTGATTTCGATGACCTGATTTTATTTGTGGTAAAACTTTTTGAAAGACACCCAGATGTTCTGAAACAATATCAGAAAGAATTTGCCTATCTGATGATTGATGAGTTCCAGGACACTAATATATCTCAGTACAGGCTTTCAAAACTTCTTTCCATGAAAAATAAAAATATTTGTGTTGTTGGTGACGATGATCAGAGTATCTATAAATTCAGGGGAGCAAATGTAAAAAATATCCATACTTTTAAAAAGGAATTTTCCAAAACAAAGGTGATAAGACTTGAGCAGAATTACAGGTCAACAAAGAATATTCTGGATATCGCTGATAGCATCATTGCACGAAATTCTTCACGAATGTCCAAGAAGCTTTGGACTGTAAAGGGAAAGGGTGACAGTATATATTACTGTACTACAATGAATGACAGGGAAGAGGCACGGTATATAGCTCAATCAATAAAAGAACTCTATCTTAAAGGGAAATATTCGTACAGAGATATTGCTGTTCTTTACAGGGTGAATCAGCAGTCAAGGGCAATAGAAGAGGCGTTAACAGAAAATGGTCAGCCTTACCGCATATTTGGAGGCATTAGCTTTTATCAGAGAAAAGAAATAAAGGATGTTATTTCCTATTTGAAGGTTATTATCAATCCTGATGATTCAGTAAATCTTAAGAGAATTGTTAATTGTCCACCAAGACAGTTTGGTACTACTACTCTAACAAGGATAGAAAATGAAGCTCGTAAGAGGGAAGAAAGTCTTTATAAGACAATGAAATTTATTATAAAAAGCAACGGGTACACCGCTTCATTGAAAGATAAGATTAGCGCCTTTGTTAATATTATTGACGATTTAATTGACCATAAAGACAATGACTTGCCCCAATTTTTGGAAATGGTTTTAGAAAAAACAGGTTATATTAAACGGGTTGGAGAAGAAAAGGCTGCCAACCTGATTGAGCTTGTAAAGTCATCAGAAGGTAAAGACCTCATGAGTTTTCTTGATACTGCTTCACTTTTCAGTGGAGTGGATGAAACTCACACTGATGATTGTGTTTCTCTTATGACACTTCACAATGCTAAAGGGCTTGAATTTTCTGTAGTATATATAACCGGAATTGAAGATGGGCTTATACCTCATTTTCATGCTATCAAGGATCAAGAGGAACTTGAAGAAGAGCGCAGACTTTTCTATGTAGGCATTACTAGGGCGCAAGATATGCTTGTTATGTCAGGAGCTAAAAAGAGAAGATTATATACTTCTGTTCAGGAGCAGCAACCTTCCAGGTTTCTATCAGATATACCCAAAGGATGTTATAACTGTATTGAGAAAAGACCAAGGGCAGATGCAATTGCGTCACCTGTTGTCAAAATACCAGTGGACTTCTTTAATACGTCCCCTTTTGTTACCGGGGCACGGGTAAGACATCCAAAGTGGGGAGTGGGAGTTGTAAGGGATAGTTATGGTGAGACTGATGATATAAAGGTTATGGTAAACTTCCCATCTGTTGGCGTGAAGAGGCTTTCACTGAGATTTGCTAACCTGGAGAAGCTATAATGGAGATTGAGCATGTTGCTTTGCTAGCGAGGCTTAAACTTACAGACAGAGAAAAGGATATTTTTTCCAAACAGGTTAGCAGCATAATCAGATATATAGACAAGTTAAATGAACTGGATACAACTGGTGTTGAGCCTACGGCTCATGTCCTTTCAATAGTAAATGTTTTCAGGGAAGATGAATTAAAGGTTTCCTTACCCCGAGACAAAGCCCTTCAGAATGCTCCGGAGAAAAACGATAATTTTTACAGGGTACCAAAGATAATAGAATAAAAGGATTCAAGTACTAATAAACAATTATCAATGAATAATGAATAATTGCAAAACATTCTTAGAACTATTATTCATTGTTAATTACTCATTGATCATTGTCCATTCACTTGAAAACTTGCATCCTGTATCATTATTTTGTTATTTTGAGATTAATAACTTAGATATAAATACAAATTAAGATTTTTAAAATGAGGGTTTATTATGCATAGATGCATGCTGAGGGCAAAAATTCATAACGCCACTGTAACTGAATCCAATATTACTTATGAGGGGAGTTTGACTGTTGATCAGGCATTACTTGATAGTGCAGGAATAAGACCATACGAGCAGGTTATGGTGAGCAATATGAATAATGGTGAGAGGTTTGAAACGTATGTAATTCCTGGTGAAAGGGATTCAGGAGTTATCTGCCTAAACGGTCCTACAGCAAGAAAAGGTACAATGGGAGATATAATTATAATTTTTTCATATAGTTATTATCCAGAAGATGAGACTAAAGATTTTTCCCCTAAGGTTATTAAACTTAATAATAAAAACAAAATAATAGAGTAACTTGCCCTGCGTTTCTCCCTGTTATATTACCATTGTTCACCACATTAGAAGGAAATTGCTTTAGTTTTTTCGGTCATAAACCCAAATAATGCGGACATTGCTCAATAAATTATTTAACTCGATAAATTTAATATTACATTGCGAATATGGCTTTAAATATAAGAAGTATTCACGCTCGATAAATTAATATTGCATTTAAGGTATAGAAAAATAATTTCTTTCACAAAGCCTGCATTATGTGGAATGCATTTTTTGGGTAAAGCTAGTAAGCCGAGATGATTTTAAAGTCAAAAGCTCCTTTTGCCGAAGATATTACTTTGGACAAAACAGATATTTTTTTAATTATCAGTATATTATGGTGTTGAAAATGCGGTGTAAAGAGAGTTTTTATAAATAATTCAAATAGTTGTATGTAATTAATTGTTATGAGGACTCTTGCTTTAATAATTATTAATAGTTATATTATCCATTATCTTGTGGAGAGGGAGGTGATTATGAATGCCTTTTGTAAAGGTCAGGGAGAACGAGTCTTTTGAAAATGCTCTCCGTAAGTTTAAAAAACAGTGCGAAAGGGAAGGGATTTTATCTGAGATAAAGAAAAGAGAGCATTATGATAAACCCAGTGTAAAAAAGAAAAAGAAGGCAATCGCTGCCAGAAAAAAGGCTGCTAAAAGATTTAAAATAATGTCATCGAGGTAGAAATGTCCCTCGCAGAAAAAATATCAAAAGATTTTAAAGATGCACTTAAATTACGAGAAAAAAACAAGGTTTCAATATTGAGAATGGTTAAGGCAACAATAAAGAATAGAGAAATTGAAAAAGGAGATTCTCTCAATGATGATGAAATTTCTGGTGTTCTTAAATCATTTGTAAAGCGGGCTAAGGAATCAATAGAGCACTTTTCAAAGGCTAACAGGACAGACCTTGTCGAAAAAGAAAAGGAAGAAATGGCGATAATTCAGAATTACCTCCCTAAACAACTCGGAGATGATGAGATAAGAAAAATCATCAAGGATACAATAAGTGAATTAGGAGCAACAGGGCCAGGAGATATGGGAAGGGTGGTGAAGGCTGTTATGGAAAAGGCTAAAGGAACGGTCGACGGCGGGTTGGCCAATACGATAGTTAAAGAAATGCTGGAGGCATAGGTGAAGTTAAGGAAGATTTATGAAATTGTAGTCGCAAAAGGTATTGAGGCAGACCCTCGAGGCAAAAAGTCAGTTCTGAAATCCCTGGAAAAGAAGAATATAGCATACAGGGGAATGAAAAAAGATGAAAAAGAGTTTTTTGATGTTGAAAGCCTTACTAATCCATATGCAGATACAAGGATACTTCATGGTACAGGAGAAGAAGAAATCAAAACAGCCCTGGTGGGAATTGACATGGAAATGAGCGAGCTTCTTCTTGCTGACCGGCTTTCATCAAAAGGCCAAAAGATTGACCTTGTAATAGCTCACCATCCCGAGGGAAAGGCATTTGCCAATTTTTACGAGGTTATGCATATGCAGGCAGATATATTAAAAAAATTCGGCGTGCCTATTAATATTGCAGAGGACCTTCTCGAAGGAAGGATTAAAGAGGTCGAGAGGAGGCTTTTGCCAGCAAACCATACAAGGGCAGCCGATATGGCCCGGCTGCTTGATATACCTTTTATGTGCATGCATACACCGACAGATAATATGGTTGCAAGCTATTTGCAAAAAACGTTCGATAAGAAGACACCTGATACACTTGATGATATTTTGAAGATATTAAAAGAAATCCCTGAATATCGCCAGGCAGCAAAAAACAATGCAGGACCAAAGATTATCCTGGGTTCGAAAGAAAGAAGTTCAGGTAAAACCTTTGTTGACATGACGGGCGGTACAGAAGGTGCTAAGGATATCTTTGAGAGCCTTGCCAACTCCGGAGTAAGTACGATTGTGGCAATGCACCTCGGCGAGGAACACAGGAAACAGGCTGAAAAGCATCATATTAATGTAGTTATTGCCGGACATATATCAAGCGATAATCTTGGTGTTAATTTAATGCTTGACGAAATAAAGAAAAGAGGCACGTTAAAGATAATACCCTGCTCAGGCTTAAACAGATTCAGCAGGATAAAATAAAGAATTACACATTATGCCTCCCTATGATAGCACTCTTGAAGAAATAAAAGATAGGGTTGATATTGTTGATTTAATATCCGAGTACGTTCATCTGAAGAAAGCAGGTCAAAACTGGAAAGGCCTCTGCCCGTTTCATACCGAAAAAACGCCGTCTTTTACTGTCAGTCCTGCCAAGCAAATATTTCATTGCTTCGGTTGCGGATGCGGAGGGGATATCTTTACTTTTCTTGTCCGTTATGAAAGTCTTTCTTTTCCGGAAGCACTTAATATGCTCGCCAAAAGGACAGGAATACCTATTAAATCATTTCAAAATGAAGCAGTAAAAACCGGTGAAAAAGAGATCCAGCTTAATATGCATAAAGACGCACTCAATTTTTTTCGGCAGAATCTAACAAAAAATGTTAAAGCGACGGAATATCTCAAGAGGCGCGAAATTAATTTAGAAACACAGAAATTTTTTTCACTGGGATATGCAACAAAAACATGGGATTCATTGCTAACGTATCTTACACGTAAAGGCTATAAGCCGGAAAAAATTAAGAAAGCAGGACTTATTATACAGGGATCAAAAGGCTATTATGATACATTCAGGGACAGGATAATCTTTCCAATTTATGACCTCAAAGGAGATGTGGTTGCATTTGGTGGACGATCTATTGATAATTCTGAACCAAAGTATCTTAATTCCCCTGAAACCCTTATTTTTAACAAACGGAGGATTCTTTACGGGCTTAATCATGCAAAAGATGCCATAAAAAAAACTGGATATGCTTTGTTTATGGAAGGTTATCTTGATGTGATCTCAGCTCATGTACACGGTTTTCTAAATTCAGTTGCGCCATTGGGAACAGCCTTTACCCAGGAACATGGGAAATTAATTAAAAGATTTACAGAGGATGTCGTTCTTGTTTTTGACAGTGATGAAGCAGGAATAAAGGCAGCCAAAAATGCTACAAACATATTACTGGAAAGTGGACTTAACGTAAAGATCCTCTCATTCCCCGACCAGGAGGACCCTGACAGCTTTCTGCGGAAAAAAGGTAAAGAGGCATTTGTTAAAATACTTGAAAATCCCTTATCTATTATAGATTTCTTCATGTTGCAGAAAGCAGATAAACGTGTAATAGGGCGTGAGGCAATCGAGACGATTTCCAAAGTGCCTGATAAGGTGCTTCAGGGTTATTATGTGAAAATGCTGTCCGAAAAGCTCAAGATCAATGAATTTTTCGTTATAGAGGGACTGAAGAAGATACAGAAACAATCCAGGAGCGGATATAAAAATAAAACCGTTTCATCCGGCACACAAATGAAACTGAAACAAAAGCCTTTGGATGAGGTATATATAATCAAGTTGCTGTTGCAATTACCCGAGAAAGTTCCAGAGATTGTAGATATTCTTTCAGTTGATGACTTTAGAGACAAAAACACAAAGGGAATATTTAAAAAGATTAAGGAAGGTTTTACAGATTTCAATAAATTGCTCTCGCAATGTGATGACGAAGAAAAGGATTTACTCACTGAGATTTCATTCAGGGATGATTTTGAAAACCCCGATAAGGCCCTCCATGATTGCATTAAACGGTTTAAGGACAACAGACTTAAAATGTTACTGCAGGAACTTCAGGGCAAAATAAAAGAGGCAGAATCAAAAAAGGATTTTAATCTTTTGAAAAAACTTCAGGCTGAACAGCAGCAACTTTTTAGAACTGCAAACCGAGACCATCACTAATTGAAGTATTGATTCTAAAAACAACCGAGGTCACAATCTCTGATTTTTATCTTTAGTTTATCGGCTGTTTCCCCGGCCAGTTTGTAAGCGATTTCAACTTCCTCAGCAATCTTCCTTAATTTAGCGCAGGATATTTCCCCTTTTTTGGCGCCTTTCTTAAGACGATTTTCTAATGTTTTTTTCTTTGACATAGGATACATATTATCAAAAAAGTTCTTTTTTGCCATCCCGTGGACATTATTTGCCATATTCTGGACTTTCATAGGAGGTAGTTATATTCACTTTCAATTGCTAATAATCAATTTCGACATCATGTCACATTATTGACTTACAGGTGATCTTACCCCGATTTGCGATTTAATGATTTCCTCCAGTAATCTTCTATTTTTACAGGTAGTTGACGGCTATTCATAATCCTCTATTATGTTGTTTTTGAAAATTCTGTCAGAATACCCTTGCTGTGCAAGGGGATGAATGGCATCCTTTCAAATCCCCTCTCCCCTGGCGGGAGAGGGAAAGGGTGAGGGGGAACAAATTAATCAATCACCCCCACCTTAATCCTCCCCCGTCAAGGGGGAGGA
>CAYFXR010000051.1:0-2554 GCA_964347155.1 uncultured Nitrospiraceae bacterium
AATATAGTTCAATAATGGTTCAAAGTTGGTTCAAAATTGTTCAAATTAGTCTAAATCACTGCTGTCCAAAATAATCCTGAATTTTGAGGCTGGATGCCGAATAAACACAATGACGACTCCTCAAGTATAGATTATTGCATGCTTTTATTATTTCATGATTGCCTTACATTTTATCAGGCAAAATAAGGTCTAACATTTTAATATCCGTCGATTCATTGTGTTTGTGAGGTATTCAGCCTCTCAAGATATTTAGCTTGGACAGATGTGATACCTCATACATTCTTATACAAGAACGATTCCCGACGAGCGGGAATGACAAAAATTATGAAAATCATTGAAAGCCGGAAACAGAACCTGAATGAATACTTTTGATATAAGCGGCATGCCGTATCAACAGTCTCGCGGATTATGAAACTGATTACATAATTTTATGTAACGGATTACATAACAACCGGACCTGATAATACTAACCTTTTAAAATTCAAGCTTTTTATTTTTGGCATAACAATTGCTTTTCAGTAGGCATGGATAAAATCGGCATAATGAGAGATAAAAAAGGGATGACCCTTATTGAGATGATGGTTGTCATTCTTATTATCGCAATTCTTGGCGGCATCGCCGTGCCCCAGTACGGTCGTTTCGTCGCCAAAGGCAAGGTTAAGAGAGCGGCAACTGATTTGCTTCAGAATATGAGACTTGCAAAGACAATGGCAATTAAAGCAAACCGGCCCTATTTAATCACTTTCAATGAAGTTGTAATTAAAAACGAAGATGTAATTGATTCAGATAACGATTACAGAATTGGCTTTGATGGGGATGGTGACGGCTCTCTTCTTGACCCTGCGGATGGTTACGAAATTAATCCTGCAGATGGCTCCGTAAGATTGCCGGTAAGAGTTGTCAATCTTCAAAGCGATTATGGAATCAATATTGTGCTCGGCATTGCCAATTTTACGACCGTCCCTCCCAACGGTCCGGAGGGCGTTGATCTTGAAGATGCGGTATCTTTTCAATTCAACCCTGACGGCACTACAGGTGGAACCGGCATGGCATATCTGCAGCATTCAAGTACGGAGAGGGGCTATGCATACTGTGTTGAACTCAGAAACCGTTCGGGTTTGATTAACCTTTATATGTGGGAAGGAGATGGAGATAATCCGACAACTACCACATGGCTGGAAATAAGATGAATAAAAAAAGAACAGAAAAAAGAGAACAGAACATATACCTTGGAAAGAACGCCTATAACCCGGACGCCGGATTCTGTTTTTTCCGTTCTGATAAAGGTTTCACCATGGTTGAAGCGATGATAGCGATTGTGGTAATGCTTATGGGGATGCTCGGTGTGCTGGGCATGCAGTACTATGCAATCACCGGCAATGCCTCCAGCAGGGAACTGAGAATTGCCACAAACCTGAGTCAGGAGATAATCGAGCAGATGAAATCAACTCCATATGATAGTCTCTCAGCTATAAACCCGCGCGCGCTTTCTGCGGACGCGACTTTTTCCGGTGGTGTAACCTTTACCAGGGGATGGTGGACTTTCGCGGACTGTGTCGGATTAACTCTAACGAATGATAACGGCACATGCAACGTCGCTCTCGTACCAACATGCGCTTCCGATCCTGATGGAAGCGAAGCGGTTCAGGTCTCGGCAGTGCGCGCGCGGACATGCTGGACCGACAGAAACGGGATAAACCATTCCGTAACACTTGATTCGGTGAGGTGGAATGAAGATGTCGTGCCATAGAAAAGACCAGGGATATTCAATGGTCGAACTCATGATAGCCATTGTTATCGGCGCTATCCTTATTGCGGCGGCTTCCGCGACATACATTGCGCAAAACCGGTCATATGTCGTGCAGGAAAGCGTATCCGAAATAAACTCCCAGGCAAAAACAGCCGTTGACCTGATAGCCAATGATATCAGAAGCGCAGGTTTCGGGATACCGTCAGATTTGGACGCTGACCCGATAAACGGCTTTACGTCCATTGTAACTCCGGTTGACAGTTCATCCGGACCCGATGCAATTACTGTTTTAAGCAGTCTGATGATAGGTGACCTCTGGCCATCAGGAGCAGGTCCGGAATTAATAGCCTGTCCGGCCTTGGTGCAAATGGGGACTATTCAGTTAAATATTAATTTAAGAGGCTCAGACGCCGCAAATACTACAGATAGAAGTTTCTTGAGCATTGACGGAGTAAATTTTGTCAGGGTTCAATCCTGCGGTCTGGTAGACGAAAATTGCACCAATCCCATAAGTATCGACCGGCTGGTCCTGCAGGACTTCCCCCTCTTCGATACAAACGCCAGCGGTAATTGTGACACAGGCAGACCGGTCTATCTCGTTAAAGATATTACATTTTGTGTCGACGGCAATATGTCTCTTCGACGGGGGGATGCGGGTGTAGCCGCCTGTATAGCCGGAGACGGTGAAGAGATAGCAGAATTCATAGAAGACCTTCAGTTTTCATACGGACTCGATACCGATGACGACGGCATGCTCGATGGCGGCGCTTTTATAGATGGCGGCTCAGTATTAGACCCTTCTGA
>CAYFXR010000052.1:0-46810 GCA_964347155.1 uncultured Nitrospiraceae bacterium
TACTCGGGAACAATTACTTTATCTTCTTGAATTATATGAGAACTTTTTTTCTCAGGAGCGTCGACAGGTTTTTTAATCGTAGGAGGCGCAGATTTCTCTTTTGCCTCTTGTTTAAAGAATTCTATCAGTTTGTTAGCCGTGTCCTCATCTACATTCGCCAAATGGGATTTCACGATTATATCGAGCTCTGCAAGCCTGGAGATAATTTCTTTACTGCGGACATTTATCTTTTTAGAAAGTTCGTAGATTCTCATTCTTTTTAACTCCCCTGAAATTATAACCTCTCATTATCATTCCCTTTAGTAAAAAAGGATTCAGTCCCTGGATACAATGATCTGCCCTTATCTGTCTCATTATGATCTGCTGGAAGAGTATCACTGTAACCAACCTGCCAGGGTATTACCTGATCCATCAAATTTGGTATTAAAAAAGCATATGAGCACAGGAATGGTGCTTTAAATTTACATCAATAAATTTCGATTTTCAGAAGACTAGGTAATGTTTATCATAACATGGAATTGCTATTTTGTTAAGAATCAGAAATCTTGTCTAATCATTTTTGTGCAGAGAAAGAGAAATTAAAGTAAAAAATAAACTCTTCCGATAAATAAATAATGTTCATCTCCAAAAAAGTTGGTAAAATTTTGAGGATGTAAAGTCCCGATGGGCGTAAAGCCCCTTTGGGGCATGCCTCTATTCGGAGGCAACGTCCCTATTCGGTATTCAAGGGGACAAGGAGTTGAGGATTTAAGTGAAATGCTCAGAAACTACAAAGACTTATCGAAATTATTTTAAATGAATGATCTATTAAGATCAATAAAAAACAGCAATCTCTTTGCGCTGAAAAAGGAAGAGTTCACCAATAGAATCGGCCTGATATCCATAGTCGTATCACTGGTCATTATAGTGCTCATCATGTCTTTATTTGTCCTGTATACGAAACAAAAACGTCAAAGAGAGTTAATTTCGGATGGATTCAGTTTAAGCAATATGATAGCTGGTTATTCTGTAGAAGGGCTGGAAAGGGACGAAGCCAATAAACTACTGAAGATTGTTAATTATGAGGGAAGCAAGAGCGGTCTGGTCTATGGCATGATAATGGACATAAACCAGCAGGTTATTGCCCATACTGACATTCTCTATGTAGATAAAATACTGAACGATCCGATTGCCTCGAGAGTTGCCTCTTCTCATAACCCACTGAAACAGGTTTATAAAGATCCGATCACGAATCATGAAATAGTCGAATTTTCCCGACCTATTTACCGTAAAGGGAGCAAGGTAAGTGCGGTGCGATTGGGATTCTCGCAGGATATACTTCCCCTGCTCTCAGATAGCGATATCAGAGGTCTGTTTTTAATCGCTTTACTGGTATTTTCTCTGGTTCCTATCTTTTATTATTTAATGCGCAAGTCCATGAGTTCACTGGTGTCTTTAAATGATGAACTCCAGTATATGCTGGAAACGAATGAGTTTAGAGAGATACAGGTAAATTCCAGTAACGGTACGGGTAAGTTAGTGGGCAGATTCAATAAGGCAATTTCCCACATTAAAGATAAACATGAAAAATTGAGTGCTTCGTATGAAGGTATTGAGGTTGCAAATAAGATCCTGTCTTATGAAAAGGAAAGGATTGAAGCCATAATAGATAACATAGGCGACGGGATCATGGTGACAGATTCAGTTGGAGGTATTATCCTGGTTAATCGGACGATGGCATATCTTATGAAATTATCCGGGAAGAAAATTATAGGGAAAACGATTAAAGACTGTATTGATAATAAAGAAATTATCTCTTTTATTGAACGAAACCAGTTCAATAGAAGCCCTTTTGCCCAGAAGAACCTGGAAATTGCTCTGAAGCAGTTTGGCGGAGAAAGTATATTACTCCTCTCGTATCTGCCATTGTTAAGTCCGGAGGAGAGTGTCATGGGTAATATCATTATAGCCAAAGATATTACAGCGCAAAAAATGGCTCAACAAAATCAGGCCGATTTTATAGCACATGTCTCCCATGAGTTGAGAACACCTCTGACCACAATAAAATCTTATGTTGAAATGCTCATGGATGATGAAATAAGCGACCGGGATACCAAGATTGATTTTTACAACACAATTGATGATGAAGCAAATCGCCTCTCAAGGCTAATAAGCAACCTGCTCAATATTTCAAAGATCGAAATGGGAAATCTGACGATTAACAAAGATTTGTTAAAATCTCGGGAATTTTTTAAAGATATTTTGAAGTCAATAAAACCCCAGGCAATCAGCAAAAATATAAAGCTGAAATCCATTTTACCCGAAAAATTATCTGCATTGGTTATGGATAAGGATCTTCTTCGCGTAGCAATACTGAACATTCTGGGCAACGCCATAAAATATACTCCAGAAGGGGGATCAGTTATCTTTAAGGTAGAGGAAGATGACAGTAATATGAAAATAGATATATCTGACACAGGATATGGAATTTCAGAGGAAGAAATCTGTTATATATTCGACAAATTCTTCAGGTCTTCTGACGAGAAAATAAAACAACATACGGGTAACGGCCTTGGCCTTGCTCTAAGCAGGGAGATAATCAGACTGCACGATGGAAAGATAGACGTAACAAGTAATATTGGCCAGGGAACTCACTTTACTTTAACACTTCCCAGGGAAGACAGCCCAAGAATCGGGAATTATAGCAAAAATTATAGTTCCTTAATGGATAATAAATGAGGAGAAGATACAGGCTGTATGAATGGAATTGACATGAAAAACGCCAAAAAAATACTGATCGTGGATGATGAACCGCATATCGTGCGTGTTTTGAAACTTAAACTGGAAAATGCAGGATATAAAGTATTAACAGCTGTTAATGGCCAGGACGCTATGGAAAAGTTTGTCAGAGATAAGCCCACAGTAATCATTTCAGACATAAATATGCCCCATGTAAATGGTCAAGAGCTGTATAAAATGATGCGGAAACATAAGGAAGTAAATCCTTACTTTGTCATTTTGATGACTTCTTCAGTTGCCAGTGGTATACATAGTTGGGCTAAAAAATTGTCGAATGTCCATTTCGTCGAAAAGCCGTTTAGCCCCAGGAAAATGCTGAATTTAGTTGACCAGTATTTTTCAGGGCTCCCGGAGTCCAATGCCAGATTATAAAATCAGGGATATTATTTGCCTGGGCAAGGAGGTATCCGGGTGTTTTGATTATTTTAGGCAGGTGAAAGTTCATGCTATTTGTTGAGCAGAGATTAAAATTTAGTATCGATTTTCACCAGTTTGAGAGACTGCTTTCCCACGTATCTCAGTTTGTAAATATTTCTATTGAGATAAACAGTCTGGAAGGTAAGACCCTTGTATGCACCCATGGACACTCTAACGGAGTGGGTTGTAATAAACAGGGAGCGGAACCGGTGAGATGTCACGCAGAAAGTTTTAATATATCACGACAGATTGAAAAGTCCGGGAAAACTGTTGTACAAAAATGCTATGAAAATATCGACATTATTGGCATACCGTTAAAATGCAACAAGGACATAGTTGGAATCCTGTTTGCCTGTGCAAGTACTGATAATGGCAATATGAGTAATAAAGCAATTGAGTTTTTGGAAGAAATAGCTAATAGAATTTCCAACGAAATTCTTAACCAGTTTGAAATAAATGACGTTACACAAGAGTTGTCTGATAAGTATGAAGAGTTAAATCTTATTTATGATATCTGGGAAAATATAGGAAAGCTTTCTAATGCTGAAGAAGCTGTTAAACTTATAGTTGAACAGTCAAATGAAATCCTCACTTCCAGAATAGTTTTGGTATCAATTCCCAGTAAACATATTCTCGAGCTAAGTTATAATGACCTGGATCCCTTGCCAATTGATATTAATGATAAGTCCTTGCTAGAAAAAATCGGTAGAGTAATTATAGACAGATTAAACTCGGCGTATATTAGTCCTTCACATATCGTTATTAATAACTGTTGTAATGATATGCAACTGGCTAACCTATTTGGTATCCCTTTTGGAATATTAGCCGTGCCGGTTCAATTAAAGGGACATGTAAGCGGTTTCATGTGTATCATCAATTTCCATCCGAAAAAGTCCTTTCTAACAGGAGATGTGAAATTGGCAACATCCCTTGCCCGACAGATATCAATGGCTTTAACCAAGTTAGAATTATATCAAAATTTGAAGGATTTCTTGGTCAATGTCATAAAAACGTTGGTATATTCGATAGAAGCAAAAGATGCATATACCAGTGGACATTCGGACAGGGTAAATAACTTGACAATGGCAATTGCGAAGCGTATGGACCTATGCCTGGAAGAAAAAGAAGCGCTCAACTGGGCCTCCATTCTTCATGATATAGGCAAGATCGGGATATCGGAGAATCTATTAACCAAACCGGGAAGACTGACTGAAGATGAATTTTTGCAAATAAAAAAACATCCTGAATTAGGGTACAAAATACTAATGCCGATTAATCAACTCAAAACGTCTTTGGGCGCGATTCGCCATCACCATGAGAGATATGACGGAAATGGTTATCCCTCAGGATTAAAGGGCAAAGAAATACCTCTGCTTGCCAGGATCATAGCAATAGCGGATACATACGATGCCATAACAAGTGACCGCTCCTATAGATCCAAGAAGTCTCATGATGATGCCCTGACTGAAATAGAAAGAGTGAAAGGAAAACAGCTCGATCCTGATATTGTCGATGTCTTTATTAAATTATTTAAAACCTCCCGGTTTGCAAGGCACAGCATCAAGGAAAATCTTTAAATTTGAAGGATTAATCTCCAAGCCCCTCTTTCATACATTAAGTTTTTATTCATTTATTCCGATAAAAATAACGTACTTACTATGGCTCGTGCTTTATGCAACCAGGTACTGATGAATAAATAAAGAATGCAAGGAAGGGAATAAATGTCAGCTAACAGAATACGCCGTAATAAATCAGATGTAAAAACCTTTTTAATTCCTGATGTTGCGCTCATTGAAGAAAACATAGCCTTACTTGATAAAGAGATAAAAAACTGTTTAAACATGAACGAGCTTCGCGTGGTCATAGACTTCGAATCAGTACCTTACATAGATAGTAAAGGATTGGAGAAGTTGCTGGAATACTATAATGAATTCCGCAGAAAAGGCGGAAGCCTGGAAATTTCCAATCCCAATCCTTTATGCAACGAGATATTAAATGTAACCCGCATTACAGATTATCTCAATATATATTTCAATCTTGAAAAAACAGGTGGTAACTCATATGAGGGTCGCTCGCCCAACTAAGAAGAAAAAACTTGGCGAACTCCTGGTAGAACTCGATTTGTTATCCGACGAGCAGTTACAGGCTGCTCTGATGATCCAGAGAAAAACTGCCAAGCGACTGGGACAGATTGTGGTGGAGGAGAAGATGATCTCCGAAGATGACCTTGTTGAAGTGCTTAGCGGACAGCTGAATTACCCCCATGTATGGCTCCGTAAAGGCCTGATTGATCCCAAGATAGTCAAAATAATCCCAAAGGAAAAAGCAATCTTGTACTGTCTCATCCCGATGTTTAAGGTCAACAATGATCTTACCATAGCAACTGCTGATCCACAAGCAGTTTTTGTATTTGATGAATTGTCCAAGATGACAGGATGCAATATTAAACCGATTTTATGCCGGTCTTCGGACATCATTCAGGCCATAAATACATATTATAACGACGGGATGCAGATTACGGATTTTCTTGACGAGCTTCATGAGAATGAAATCCAGTTAGTGGAGAGCAATATGGATCAGGACTTCCAGGAGATAAGTGATATGGCCGAAGGAAGTCCTATTATTAACCTGGTGAATCTCATAATCCTTAAGGCAATAAAAGATCATGCTAGCGATATCCACATTGAACCGGATATTGGCAAATTCAGGGTGCGTTATCGAATAGACGGGATACTGTACGAAGTCATGACCCCTAAGCCTGAAATTTTCCCGGCTGTAATTTCCCGTTTAAAAATAATGTCAAAACTGGACATCGCTGAAAGAAGGATGCCCCAGGACGGGCGGATCCAGGTCTATCTCGAGGGAAGGTCAGTTGATCTCCGTTTTTCCTCTCTTCCGGGAATAGTTGGTGAAAAGGTGGTTCTTAGGGTACTTGATAAAAAAGGCGCAGTCCTGGACCTGAACAAACTCGGGTTTAACGAGGACACTCTTGTAGGATTCAGGAATGTACTTCAGAAACCTTTTGGTCTCATACTCGTTACCGGACCTACCGGAAGCGGAAAGAGCACCACCCTGTATTCTGCAATAAATTTCCTGAACAGCATGGAGAAAAATATAGTCACAATAGAAGATCCGGTGGAGTATCAATTGCCGATCATAAACCAGAACCAGGTAAATGAAGGCATTGGTCTGAGTTTTGCAAAAATATTAAAACACGTTCTCCGCCAGGATCCGGACATCGTCATGGTCGGTGAGATAAGGGAAAAGGAAACAGCAGAAATTGCCATAAGGGCTTCCCTGACCGGGCATCTTGTATTGTCAACTCTGCATACGAATGACAGCGCCAGTGCGGTAGCGCGCCTTCTCGATATGGGAATTCCACCCTATCTTATTGCCTCATCCCTTGTCGGGGTCATTGCCCAGCGATTAGTCCGGAGCGTCTGTCCTGAGTGCAAGACAAGTTATTATCCTTCCAGCGCCCTCCTGGAACAGTTGGGGTGGTCAGATGACAAGGGCGTTCGTCTGGTAAAAGGCAAGGGGTGTCCCGAATGCTATGACTCAGGATATAAGGGAAGAATAGGAATATTCGAATTTATGGAAATAGATTCAGACCTTAAATCCCTGATTCTGGAGAATCCTTCGGTGGAAGAGATAAGGGAATTCAATAGTAAGACAAATTATTCCTCTCTGAAGACGGAAGGGCATAAAAAGGCTAAAGAAGGATTGACTACAGTGTCAGAGATATCACGGGCTGTATATATAGAATAAGAGGGTAGAATGGCAATTGCAGTTATAAACAGAAAGGTTAAAAAAAGAGGTGGGGGTGGCTCTTTCCTGCAGAATTTCAAAGAACTTGATCTGAATATCAAGTATCCTGGCAAGATTTCTTCCAAAGAAATAAGCTTCTTTACCAATCAGTTGTCTCTTATGGTCGAGATAGGAACACCATTGAATGTGAGTCTTTCCAGCATCGCCAGACAACTAAAAAATCCCGCTTTCAAACAGGTAATTACAGGAGTTATCACTGATGTGGAGGAGGGCAAACTATTATCCGTTGCCCTGGCTAAATATCCTCACATTTTTTCAAATATATATATCAGTCTGGTCAAAGCCGGTGAAAATTCGGGACAGCTCAAGGAAATGCTGGACCGGATTGTAAAACTGCGGGAGAGGCAGGAGAAATTTATGGACACGCTGAAGAAAGCCCTGACCTATCCTTCTATACTCTGCTTTGTGTCTGTCGCGGTCGTAATCTTTTTGCTAGCCTATATATTCCCCAAGTTTGCCGTGCTCTTTACAGAGATAGAGGATATACTGCCTGCAACCACAAAATTCCTTTTGTTCCTTAGCAGTTTTATGAGGTCTTATTGGTATTTTCCCGCTATCCTGCTGGGCATATCCGGGTGTGCCCTGTATATATTTATGAAGAGCAATACAGGGAAAATAACTATTCACAGATTAAAGATCCGTCTCCCCATATTATCGAATATCTATATAAGGATTTATCTTGTTCAGATGATGAGAACCCTTGGTTTTTTAATGGGCAGCAACATCCCTTTGATGGAGGCCCTGATGATTGCCCGCAGCGGCGCTCATAATCTGGTATTCGCAAAATTTATTGATAAGATTACTGAGAATGTCGAGGAAGGAAAGGGGCTGTCTCTTGCTTTTACCGAATCGGCCTTTATTCCTGAAAATGCCAGGCAGATAATCAGGACCGGCGAGGAAACCCAGAACCTTTCAAAAGTCATGCTCAGATTATCGGATTATTATGAGGGAGAAATCAATGATCGGATGAAGACATTAACTACAATTATTGAGCCGGCACTGCTGATAATAATGGGAGCAGTGGTGGGTTTAATCGTTATATCACTGATAATGCCCATATTTAAACTATCAAGGGCAATGCATTAAAGAAGGAGGTGGAAAATGACGTAATAATGAGAAATACAGTTAATTGATTATGTTTCTGGTAATTATTAAAAAAAGGAAGGCAACATGAGAAAAATGATAAGAGATGAAAAGGGATTCACCCTGGTTGAATTGTTGATCGTGGTTATTATCCTGGGTATTCTGGCCGCGGTCGCTATTCCACAGTTCGGGAGCTCCACGGATGATGCCAAACTGTCCACCTTGGATTCGAATCTGGCTGAGCTGCGGAATGCGGTAGAGCTGTACTACCATGAACATGACTCTGTCTATCCCGGTGAATACAAAAGTACTGACAACGCTTCTGCTACTTTAGCGCAATGCGCAACATCTGTTCCGGAGCAGCTTATAAAGTATACTGCTGAGAACGACCATACTGCACTGGTTGCCAAGGCTGCTGGATTGAAGGGTCCGTACTTAAAAAACTTTAAATTTCCGGAAAACCCTTTCAGTGGTACGAATACCGTTGTATGCGACGATACGAATGACATCACCGATGCGACAGCGAGCGGGGGGGCGGAAGCCTGGAAGTTTTACAGGGTAACAGGCAAGTTAATAGCGAATACAGCTGCACATGTAAACAGATAATTACTATGCGCATTATCCCAGATGGGTCTTCAGGGGATAGTGCGCCGTCCCATGGTGAGCTGAGATATGAAAGAAAAATGCCCCGGCTTCACACTGGTAGAGGTGATGATCGTTTTACTTATCCTGGGAATAGTATTAGCAGTTGCTGTTCCCTTGATGAACAGTACCTTGGACGGGATGGAGCTCGAAGGGGCCACCAGTGAGGTAGTGTCAGCGATCCAGTATGTCCAGAGCCTGGCGATAAAAGAGGGGGTTGTCTACGGGGTTGAGTTTTTCCCCTCAGAAAATAGGTTCAGATGTTACAAGCTGGCGACGGATGAGACCATTTATAATCCCCTGGACAAGAAACTCTATATTGTAGACTTTACCGCAGAGGGACCATTAAACGGAGTTGATATCGTAAGTGCAGATTTCGGAGGAATGCCGGAAATTGTATTCAATTCTCTTGGTGAGCCGTCATCAGGAGGAACCATTTTTCTCGGTTACGCTGGCTTCCAGAAGACGATTATGGTATCTACGCCCATAGGGAAGGTAACGGTCAATTAATTTTTATGTATAAATTACCTTATTACATAAATGTCATTCCCCGACTTGATCGGGGAATCCAGTATTTTCAATATCCTCTGGATTGTCCGGTCACGCAGGACAATGACAAATCATTACTTGTTACACAGACATTAATTGGCTGAATATCTGAACGATTTCAGAATGAAATTATGAAAAGAGAAAGTACTCAATACGAAACATTACCTAAACCGTTATCCGCAGTCCGTTATCCGTTGACCGTCAACGAACGAGGCTTTTCCCTTGTAGAACTGTTACTGGCCATGGTCATCATGATCATTGCCATGGCGCCGCTTATGGATTCCATCACAGCCTCCTTTCAATCCACACATGCGGGTGAGGAGAATACCATACTGTTAAACTATGCCCGGGAAAAGATGGAAGATATTCTGGCCATGAAAGTTGTTGATGTGGCAGTGAGCGTACCGGCCGGTACTCCCACTGCCCTGTCCGACACAGTCACTGTTTTTGGAGAGACCGTTAACCGGGATGTCCTTGTTGATCTGTATGACGGCAATGGTGATTCCATCCCGGATAGTGACCTTAAGATGATAACCGTAATTATTGGGGGGATTCAGCATCAAACGTTGATGGCTGAATATTAAAATAGCCTATGCCATGTAAACCCGGGACATTATGTCCTGAATCCGGTCTGACCTTAATGGAGCTCCTGATCTCAATTGTTATTATCTCCCTTGTAGCCGGGGTATGTATTCAGCTTGTGGGCGGTGCCTTGGATTCCTGGAGCTACAGCAAAGGGAAGGCCGAACTCCTGAACACAGCCCAGATCGTCATGGAAAGGATGGTCAACAAGGTGAGGAACACGACCTGGGTCCTGCTGCCGCTCATGATCTCGGATCCCACTGATCCGGGTTATCCGGCTTCCTCCTATTATCCACGGGATATCCTGGCAATATCCGGCAATATCGATAACGATGGAGACAATTTAATTGATGAAGACATGCCGGATGATATAACCGGAGATGGGAAACCGGGTATCAAGAATATTGATGATGATAATGATGGAACCGTTGATGAAGGAGAAATTTTTGATGATGATGAGGACGCAGGGAGCGCGGGAGAGGATAATATTGATGGGATCGACAATGACGGTGATGGCAGGATTGATGAGGACCCCGGGAAATATTTTTACTCTAATAAGCAGGATGATGATACTGACGGTTTATTGGGTGAAGATCCTTTTGATCCTATCATTTATTACCTGAACGGGACCACCCTGATGGAACAGCAGAATGTGCAGACTGCTACAGTATCGGATAATATTATTGCAGAAAACGTCTCGCAGTTCACTGTACTTCGCAGACGTGTAAACGGGAATACACTTATCGACATCTACCTGAAACTGGATAATGGAGAAGATTCGGTGGAACTTAGCACCTCTGTCCTGGCACATGGAATGTTTAAACCATAGGATGTAAGTATGATGATTCAAGCACCCGATCCAAAAAGAACAGCCTGTAATTTAATGCTCAATTCCCGGAGCGGTTTTGCACTGGTAACCGTGCTGCTCATGGTGAGCCTGATGGCAGTGATCGGGATCACGCTCAATCGAACCAGCGGCCTGCAGTCCACCATATCATATAACCTTAAGGAAGCTGATGAGGCCTACTATATTGCCAATGCCGGAATCCAGCAGGGCGTGTTCACTTTAAAATATAATCCCGGATTTCGGGGGACGGTTGCGGATACTCCGTTCAGTACGGGTTCATACAGCTTCACGATAGCTGATATTGTTTCGCCTATGGGTGATGTGTTGATCTCATCA
This sequence comes from uncultured Nitrospiraceae bacterium, assembly GCA_964347155.1. Taxonomy (GTDB): domain Bacteria; phylum Nitrospirota; class Thermodesulfovibrionia; order UBA6902; family UBA6902; genus CAYFXR01. The sequence continues at coordinate 11,063 of CAYFXR010000052.1, forward strand.
ACAGGCACGTCCGGAACTGCGACCAGGACGGTGGAAAAAAGACTGTCGACAAGCGGGACATTCATCGTGTATCCCCCGCTTATAAAGGATACGTTCGTGACTGACAAAAATGAAAATAAGAACTTTGGCATCTCAGATCATCTTAAAATAGGGTGTAAGACTGAACCGGAAAGGGGGCTGTTTGAGTATGATCTCTCGATGATCCCTGCCGGCGCTACTATTAAGACGGCTGTTTTTGAGTTGTATAAGTTCTTCGGAGAAAGGAAAGGAGGTGGCAGTCAAATTTCTGTTAATATCCACTGGATGAAGCGTTCCTGGAATGAAGGTATACATGATAATGCAAACTGCACGATCGGTGCTACATGGATAACAAGCGATTGCGTTACTGCATGGCCCATCGAGGGCGGGGACTATGATTCAACTTCACAAGCATCTACGACGATTTATTATTCTGAACCGCCTCAGTGGTACCAGTGGAATGTCAAAAACCTGATCAAAAACTGGCATAATCTAAGTATAACGAATTTCGGTATGATACTTAAGGACGATCTTGAACTTAGCGGCGATCCAAAATATGTTGCACATTTCTATTCAAAAGATTACAGTGACCCGGCCTTTAGACCAAGATTGACTGTTACCTATAATACTCCTTAACACTATTACCCCGCTGTAATTCCGAACCTTTCCCATGCTGTCATTCTGAATCCCAATAAGAAATCGGGATAAACTCCACGAAGAATCTCGTCTTTATGCTCAGAGTAAACTCCGTGAAGAATCTTAATGCATCGACAAATCCCCACTTACCCCGTATGGGGCATTACCCCAACGGGGCTGTACGACCCCTTTACTAAATGGGTGAATAAAGGTTGAGCAGTCCATAATACAGTTCAGTTTTTTGATAAAAAAACCGATATATAAAGATAATCTAATGCAGTAGTAATCTGGAGGAAGGCTTTAAAATTCGTGATAAGATTAGGTTCAATAATACCCGGAAGCAGGAATTTTTCTCCTATTGGTCTCGAAATGGGAGCCACCTCAATAAAGATGGCCCAGTTGCAAAGAACAGCGAATGGTTGGGAAGTCAGGGATATGCTCGCTAAGGAAATCCCCTCCGCAAATAACGAGAATGGAAGAAGCAGAAAAGAAGAATTAATACAGATCATCAAAGATGGTCTGAAGGAATCTACTTTTTCAGGCAGATCCGTAGTTTCGGTTATGCCGGGGTATCAACTGGATATTTTTCCAATCAAACTTGCTTTATCAGGAGATGAGGGGCTGGAGGAAGCCATTCTTGAAGAGGCCAGGGCACATTTATCATATAATTTAGAGAACGCCGTCATAGATTATATACCTGTTGAAAATAGCGAATCCGATCCGGAGAAAGGCAAGACTGCACGGTTCCTGTTAATATCGGCAAGAAGAGAGGATGTAGACGAACTTCTGTCCGTTCTGAAAGGAGCAAAACTGAAGCCTGCAGCCCTGGATATTTCAGCCTGTGCCCTTGCCAGAATAATCGGGTTTTCTTTGAACACCAAAGATAAAAACGCGCTTGTTGTAAATGCGGGCGAACTTCATACTACATTATCAGTATTATGGAAAGGTAACATACTTTTCGATAGACATATCCTCTGGGGCCAGGAAAATATGGTGGAGAGCATTATGAACAGATTAAAACTGGATCGCCAGAAGACAACCAGGCTTCTCAGCAGGGTAGGCCTTCACTCCGGACACAGCGGAGAAGCAAGGCAGGAGAATGATAAAAATCATCATATAAATAAAATAACCGAGGCTGTTTATGAAATCGTGGCTACACAGCTGGAAAAACTGGCTAAAGAAATTGATAAGGTCTTACAGTATTTCTCATCAGAGATGAGGGGTGCTGCTATTGATGTTCTTTATATCATTGGAGCAGCAGGCATTATCAAATACCTGGATGTATATCTTGGAGAACGGACAGACATAGCAACACAATATTTCAATCCCCTCCGCATTCTTAGAGCGGGAAATAGTAAAGTACTAAAGGACGATAATGGTCAGGGATTATTGTTCAGTGTTCCTCTGGGTCTTGCCATGAGGGGGTTAAAGAAACAGGATTTTAGATCCGGAAGAGAATAACCATGTCGCAAACACGAGAGATAAATCTGATCCCTCATGATGTCATTATGAGGGAAATGACACGTAGGCGTGCTCGGATGTGGGTAATAATAGTGCTTATGACAATTATTTTCCTGTTTGGGGGTTATACGTTTGAGAAAAGGAAAATAGCAGCAGCAGAGCAGGAAATCGCTGATCTGTCACTGAAAAAAAATGAGATAGAAGAAAAGATAAAGCAATTGAATATTCTTCAGGAGAAAAGAGACAGGTTAGCCAGAAAACAAAGGGTCATAAACACTCTCATGCATAAAAGATCCTTAAGTCTTATCTTTGCCGAATTAGAAAAGATTATGAGTAATAACGTTTGGCTGACTACTTTTAATTTCAAAGATGACTTTGCATCAACAAAACGTTCTTCTAAAGACAAGGATAGTGATGAATGGGTAGATACCGGCTATTTCGTAGTGAAGGATCGCTCAGGAAATAAAAAAGATTCTCAGAATGAAGATCCCAGAGTTACGACGTCGCTGCAGGGTATTGCTAAATCCAATATCGACCTCGCCCGTTTTCTGGAACTGTTATCAAAATCCCTAATTTTTTCTGAAGTTAACCTGAGATACTCAAGGGAAAAAATGTATGAGTCACTTAATATAGTTGAGTTCGAAATAGAAACTCACCTTAAGAGTGATCTTTGAATTGAGAATATGGATACCAGAAAAATTGACTCGATAGCTGCTGGAATTATTCTCTTTATCTTTGTATTCGTTTATTTCGCATTTATCAAGGAAAGCAGGACAAAGGTTGCTGTTTTAAAAGAGGAGGAAGCTGTACTTCTGGAAAATTTAAATTCAGCCGGTGATATGAATTTTCAACTGGACAGAATTATAGATGAAATAGATTATATCCAGAAAAATCTTGAAGCCTTTGACAGGCAATTACCGGAAGAAAAGCGTATGTACGACTTTTTGACAGAAATTGATAAACTTGCCAAAAAGAACAACATTCAGCTGAAAGACATAAGGCCGGGGAAACTGGAGAAAGAAGCCTTATATTCCAAGATCCCGGTTAATATTTCAGGCACTTCAGGATTTAAGGATTTCTACAGGTTTTTGTTTCAACTGGAGAATATTCCCCGAATAACTAAAATGGAACGCCTGCTGATTAATAACGTCCACGAGGGATACAAATGTAATATTGAAATGGATTTGGCAATATTCGTTGGCAGAAAGTAAGTCATGATTAATATTATTAACTGGTGCACAAAAAAAGAGAACGTAAAGATAATTTTCATGCTGGGATTGGCAGTAATACTTCTCATAGCACTGCAGCATCTTTTTTCCCGGGGGAAAGAAACACATAAAGCGGATTCTTCTGAGGCAATGTATGAAAACAGAATGGAGTCTCAAACTCAAGCTGCAAAACGGATCAAAGATGAAAAGATGTTAAAAAGTTCGAACGCGAAAACCATAAAGTACGATAACCTGCAACCGCCTCCTTATTTAACGAGGGATATTTTCTCCTTTAGAAACTCTGGAGATAATTCGATAAGAAGCTCAGACGGAATAATACCGGACAACCTTGAACTCAACGCAACGATCATTGATGACGGGGAGCCTCTTGCAATAATAGGTAATAAAGTGATGGGAATTGGAGAATTCGTGAACGGGCTGGAGGTAAGGGAGATAAAGAATAATGAGGTGGTACTCGCAAAAGGTGAACAGAAATATATTTTAAGGATGATACAGAAATAATAAATGAGAACTGTTAATAAATATTCAATGTATCAGTATGCTTTCTTTTTCATTATTTTTGCCTCTTCCCTTGTATTGTATCCTGCCTATATGTATGCCAGTGAGGGTAAGGGTATCGAATCAAATATCAATCCGTTTGAGGGAGAGGACAAATTAAGCATAAATATTCAGGACGCGGATATCAAAAGTGTTTTAAATGCATTGTCCATTAAAAAGAAATTAAATATAGTTGCCGGTCAGGATGTATCCGGAAAAATTTCCGTCAATCTTCATAATCTCTCCTTAAAACAGGCTTTGGATGCCATTATAACCCTTAATGGTTTCAGCTATATACAGAAAGACAAGATTATCTTTGTAACAAAAGCCAGGGAGGGTCTGGGAGAAGATTTACTGGGGGAGGAGGTAAGGGTATTTAAATTAAACTATGTTGATATTGATGCAGTTGAAAAGATAATTGAAAAGCTCCTTTCTGTATCAGCGAAGATAACGGTGTATAAACCTGAAAAAACACTTATCATCGAAGATGTGCCCCAGAACCTCGATCGGGTAAAGAAAGTTTTGGATTCATTAGACAGAGCCCCCAGGCAGGTCCTGATAGAGGCCAGGATTCTGGAGATCCGGCTCAACGATGATACTTCCCTTGGCATAGATTGGAGCAATGCTTTCAGTGGTTTTATTAACTCAAAAGGCACAGTTCTTACCAAGGGCTTTGCAGGACGTTCTGAAACTTCTGCCCAGGGATTTTTTTTCAATGTTATTAATAGTGACTTTAACCTTTTTTTAGAGGCCCTGCAGACCAACACGGAAGTACACACCCTTTCTTCTCCGAGGCTCCTCGCCCTTGACAATAAAGAAGCAAAGATTATTATCGGAGGGAAACTGGGATATAATGTTGTCACTACTATTGATAATACCGTGTTGCAAAGCGTGGAATTTCTCGAGACGGGCACGCAACTGGTGTTAACCCCGCACATCGTTGATGATGGCAGAGTCATAATGGAGATTCACCCCGAGATCAGTGACGGGACGATAATCAACGGGTTGCCGACAGAGACTACTACCGAGGTTACTACCAGCCTGATAGCCCCGGACGGCGGTACAATATTTATTGGCGGGCTTATGCGGGACCGGAAGGAAGATATAAAAAATCGCGTCCCCGGGTTTGGTGCTATTCCTGTACTCGGTGCATTATTCAGCAAAACAACCAATATCACCGTAAGAACAGAAATAGTCGTACTGATTACACCCCATATAATAACTGCCGCCAATAAAGAAATTTTAGAGAAAGATACGGAAAAGGTTAATAAGGCAAAGGAAAATCTTCAAAAAGAGAGATCCTTAAAAGAGTTAGTTCCAGAGATCAAGTAAATCCCTTCATATTTCTTTAACTCAAGCAGGGCATTATCACTGCTAATAATTGAGTAAAAAAGATTTCCCTTTATTTTGTTTATCATTTAATGTAAAATGAAAATATAACTTCTCAAGAGTAGTTGGCTAAGGGGGCAGCAAGATAATCCTAGTGGCTCCCTCTCCCAAAGTGCCTATCAATGCTGCATCCCCTTGCCTATATCAAATAGCGGGGTTTGGTTATCTTCGATGCAAGATATATTCCGGTTATCACTCTTTTCAGTTAAATTTTTGACCGTTACGTTGAGATTAAAAATAATCCTACCGATATTAAAGCAATGAATATGCCAGAAAAGATTTAAGAAAATAATATTATTTAAAACAGAACGTTACATGATAAACGTATATTTTCTTATTGATTTTAGTAATGCAAAATGCGTGAAATCACACAAAGTGTGTGAGCAAAATCACAAACTAATTGGTAGATTATATAAAAAGAGTGTAAATCAATTTTTTAGGTACTAAACGAGAATACGTACTGTTCCAATATTCCTTGTGAACGAGGAGATTGATAAAAAACCAAATGCTTAATTCAATTGTTTAGAAAAAAATATTGTTTATAAAAAATATTTGACATTTGAATTATTATGTGATATCTTTTTTGCAAGTGGCTCCACTTTGCCCTGAACTGACGGGCAAATAAATTCTCTCCACATTTAAAATGTCACGCTTAATGTGACGAACCAATTTTATATTTAATTTTTTCATTTTATTAACCAGTCTTATTGAGAGTTAATTCCGTAATTTAAGGAAATGACATAATGTCGTAAGTCCTTATATTGTTAAATTAACTTACAAATGGCTTTAATAATGAAAAACCAAATTTCTTTAAAAATCAGGAACTTATAAAATGATAAACAACTCGCCGTAATATTTACTGGCCTTGGAGTTTATTTATTTAAACTCTTAAAAAAATATATAAAGGAGGGATTATGAAAAAGCCAATAATAAGGATACAATTTTTTATGATGGCGTTAATCCTTGTTGCAGCATTTGCTTATGCAACTGTACCGCTCGATTATCCTCACAGTATTACAAATAATGTCGATTGTGAAGATTGTCATTATACGGCAGCTACAGATTTTCTCAATCCAGCATGGATACACGATCCGCAAGCCAATATCGATGATACCCCTTTTAACAATTTTTGCTGGAGCTGCCACAATGACAATACCGCACCATACGTGAATACGCATTCCAGCCTTTCAACAAGCAGCCGGTTCGATCCATGGGAAATTGAATGCAGGACATGCCATTGGCCTCACCATATCATGCAGTACAGGATATACGGAGCGGAAAGTTATATAGAATCTGGACAGTCTACTTTAGTCGACGCTACATCACTAACATTGACCGGTGCTGGATGGACTATTAATGAATTTGCCGGACTCGTAGTTATCCCGAACATTAATAATGATAATTATAACTACAAGATCTCGAACAATACTGAAGACACGATAACTGTAACAGGAACAATCGATCTAAATGAAGTGACCGCCGGTGATACGTTTGCAGTTGTATATAAAAACATTGTAAGAAGCTCAATAACCACGCCAAACAGCGGAGATAAGACCGTCAAATTTTTTGATTCGGCCGGAGCGAATTCATTCGCTGACGGAGACAGTACATATGATGGCGTCTGCGAAGTCTGTCATACGTTAACAGACCATTTCAGGAATGACGGCACCGGCGATGATCCATTGCACACCAATATGGGATCTCCTGCGGGAACGGACTGTACCGTATGTCACATGCACAAGAACGGATTCAGAGGCATGGGAGACGGCGCTCACGACACACATGTATTAAATGAATACGGGCCTAAAATAACATGCGAAGGCAATAATCTGGGCTGTCACGGTTCATACGCAATCCCACTGATGGCTGACGGGCTGGATCTTGCGAATACAACAGTGTGTGATGAATGTCATTCTTCAGACGGCGCAGTAGTAGCCAAGCAGTATTGGGAAACCTCCGGCTCATCTCTTGGAAGCGATGATACCTGGAGGGTTGTGGAAGGTGACGAAAGTTACTGCGGCAGCTGTCACGATGATACACCCGGAACCATAAACAGCAATTCGGCGCCTAATATAGCAGGTGACAAAACCACGTACGGTTTCTTTGTTACCGGTCACGGAAGAACAGCCGAAAAAGGCGTCTACGCCAAACTTTCATGGCAGGACAGCGCTGCGAACGGTAACCCTGCTGCTTCCAGAGGCTGTGGCGACTGTCATGAACTGACTTCCATACACATTGGCAACGGCGACAGCAGGTTGAAGACAGGATATGAGAACGATGAATTCAACACCAACTGCAATAATTGTCACGCACCCGGCGGCATGGCAACAGCAGACCCGCAGTATTACACGTCTTCCGGTGATTTCGAATTGTCCGCTCACGGTGACAATAGTAAATTGAATCCTCTTACAAGCAGTCTGATACTTTGTACAGACTGTCATGATGTACACGGTGCAGCAGGAACTTACGCGGCAATGACAACAGCCGACCAGGAAAGCCTCTGCTTCGATTGTCATAAGGACCCGATGCAAGGCGGTATCGAGAACCTTGCAATATCAGGTTCGGATGTGGCAGACGACATAGAAGAGGCATTCAGCTACGCCGATGCCGACAAACACAACATGGGCGCGAGCTACAGGATCGGTTCAAGCAATTACACGCTTGAATGTGTAACCTGTCACAACGTTCATCTTATAACAGGCAAGTATCTGGAAGCTGACCAGGCCAAGAGCCCGATAACCCTTGTCAGCACACCTTCCAATCCTCAGGGCAACCTGCAGGTTTGGGGAGATGACGCGGGTGAGAAGATGGATACTTACGGCGGCACCTACCGGACACCATCCGGTGATCCGTTCTCAGGATCTGAATTACCAAACTACGCCACGTTCTGTCTTGATTGTCACGAACCCATGCCAGACCCGTCAGAAGAGTCAGGAGCACACGGAAATATCGGTTGGAGCTCCGATCCACATGGACTACAGTCTGCAAATAATCCAAATGGATACGGGGTATGCCCCAACTGGTATGGATGCGGTAAGGCCGCAGGTTGGGACAATGATGATTGCATTAGCGATCAGGATACCTGCTGGCCTGTCATAACGCGAGGCAAGGGTGACCAGCTGTTCTCCAGAAATCCATACTATCACGAAGAGAGAATTGCAGGCGCAAATTTTGCCCTTTCCTGTACTGACTGTCATGAGGCCCATGGCTCGGGTGAAGTTTCAATGTTGAGAACAAATCCAAATAATGGTACCGGCTCCTGGATTTGGAACACGATGTGTAACAACTGCCATTACTATTACAGTGACTGGCACGCCGGTATGTCCTGCGGACCCTCAAGCTGCCATGTTTCAAGCCGTATGGGCCAAACTGGGACAGCCACGATACACCGTATGGGCGCTGCTACCGGTACCAGTATGACGAGGAGCTTTAACCCGGATCTCGTGCTTCATTATGCATTTGAGAACAATCTGAAAGATTCGGGAGACTGGCAGATGGACGGAAAGTGGATGGATAACATTGCCGGATCGTATGCAACGGGTAAATACGGCAAAGCAACCGTGCTGAGCGGAGGAATGAATGTCCAGGTTGGCACAGAGAACGAATACTGGTCAACGGACGCTGGCAGACACGGAACGCATATATACACGGATATGAAATATAACACGACCCTTGAGGCTTGGGTATATCCAACAGATGACAACAACAGCGAATACAGTATCTTTACCAAGCATGTCGGTTACAGCCAGGGCGGTTACGGCTTTGCCCTTAAGATGGTCGGAAGTACCCTGAGGGCAGCATTCAACATGCAGGCAGACAATAACGCGGGTGATCAGGGTGGAGCCAACGGCGTACGCGGAGCCTACAGCTCGGTAGCCATTCCGTTGAATACATGGTCACATGTTGCAGCAACATTTGACACTGCAGGAGCTGACAGGGACGACAATGATCCAACGGTAGGAAGGATCCGGATATATGTAAACGGTGAAGATGTGACTACAAGCGATTCTTCCGGCAATTTCATGCAGCCCGGAGCAGGAGAAACATCTATATACGCATATGTTGAAAACAGCCCATGGAATGAAAGCATATGTTATGCAGGTCACTGGTGTGCAAGCGAATTTTCGATTGGAGGCTTCTACGGCTGGCAGAACGAGTTCATAGGAAGATTGGACGAGGCCAGGGTCTGGAACATAACCAAGGACGCGGCTTACTTCGCGCCTATCGATGGAATGGTAGCACCGATGATCGTATCGGTAACTGTTTACACACCTGACCAGCTGCTGGTTTCATTCAGCGAAGGTGTCTTTGGTTCAGGCGCAAGTAGTGAGCTTGTACCTGCTGACTTCATACTCAACTGCTCAGGAAGGACCATACTGAGCGTTATTCATACAGCCGGGGACCCGACAGCGATCCTGGTACTGAGCTCGGATCTTGATCCTGGTGACATAGGCGTCTGTACGCTAGCATCATCAGGCTCGATCATTGATGATTACAGCCTCTCTGCAGGAACAGACCCGGTCATTATAACTGGAAGCCTCTGTCCCGAGCTTGCTGTATTCAGTTTCAGCGAGCCAGCATGCAGTACAACGGCACAGGATGACGCCGGATTTCTGACTGGTACGGTCAGTGACAGCTGTAGCACTTTCACTGGCGACGGATATTTCCATGGTGACGGTGACGGCGCTAACAATAACTACATAGATTACTTCGATTCGGACGCATGTATGCATTCCGGTACGGCCCTGACAATCGAGGCGCGGATAAAACCCACTGGGATTGGTACATCCAACTATATAAGGCGTTTATTCGCCAAGGACCAGGGAGGAGTCAATTACCAGATCTCGGTATGGCGCAACAACAACTGGGCAGAATACAACGCCCCGGACGGTACAGCATCGATCGCATTGTGGACACCGTTAGTTGATACCCATGGAGGAGATGTATGGAAGGTCCTCAAGACCGATTACAACTCCTGTCCGATAGTATCTGACCACTGGTACGAGACAAAGATCGTCTGGAACTCGGCCAAGACAGGCGGTATCCCCGGTGACATCTTTGTGGACGACCAGGGAACTGATGGAAATGACGCGGACGAGAACTGGACAGGCTACATAAACTGCACCGATTCGGCCCAGACACAGACCAAGTCTTCCAAGTACTATTACGAAGGCGATGAAATTAAGGACGGCGAGAATAATTTAAGAATCGGGGCCAATGTAAACAACAGTACCAAACACCATTTCAATGGCCTGATTGACTGGATCAAAGTACAAACCGCTGTAGATTATTCGGGAGTTGACGACACTCCCAATCCTCCGCAGCCCTGATCTGTGCTTCCCTACTGACAATACGGCAGGGGAACAGGATCATTTCCTGTTCCCCTTTTTTTGTCTTCTACTCGAAACCTACACCAAAAAACCGCTTCGTATCTTCACGATAATAAAAACAAAAATTAAGAATTATTTTGTTGCAAAGTATCAATTTATGTGATACGTTTTGATTATATACGAACGTCTATAAATAAATCGTTATCCATGTCCTGGAACTGTGATACGTTAGGACAATACGGAATTACCGATAACGGATTAATACGGTATCATCCCGAAGCATCAGGACACAAAGCCAGCATTATTTGAAATGCATTTCTTGGGTTAATTAATAAAGATTAAAGGTGCAGAGAAAAAAACAAAAAAGGAGTAAGATATGAAAGAAAACATTAAAGATATATTAAGAAGTTTTCATGAAATGGGGAGTGATGCTGAAGATTACATATCGGCGATGCAAACTGCATTTATCTATAATACATCACTGCCTCTAAAAGATTGTAAGGAAAAAGTCGACGTTCTTAAGAAGGAAGAGGAACAGCTTACAAAGACCATAGCAGAAATTGCCGCGAATAATCCGGATTTAAAACCATATGTTTCAGTCTCCATTCATCTCTTGAGAATTTGGGAAAACCTGGATAGACTTTCAGAACTCATAGATAAAAAAATTAGGGAAAATATTCTTATTCCTGATAAGGCTGTATATGAAACATTATTTCTTCTTCAAAGGCTGATTGAAATCTTAAGACCTACATCAGATATCATACTTGCCAAGAACACGTTCCTGAGCATGTATGTTCAAGAATCACAAGCAAATGTAGAAAAAATGGCAGTAGAATATGCCACTTTACATGAAAATCGTTTGATTACAGGCGAATGTTTACCAGTGGTATCGTCACTTTATGTAAGTATGCTTGAAGCAATAAAAAGTATAGCATGGCATACAAAAGAGATAGCTATAAAACTTGCTGGCTGATACATATTTTGGGAAGCATCTCGAATCAACAATAATCATTCCAGAACGTCTTCTGGACATATAAAAGGGGTGAGTTTATTTATAAAAATCTAATAATACAGTGGGATAAGGTGAAACCCTGCATAGAAATTGCTGATATTGCTTTTATTTCTTTACGCATCATCATTCTTTTGGGTGGAATTGGATGGCTTATATTTTCTCATATATCACCGAAGACATTTTTAGATGTCGGTAACCTTTTCATTTTCTTTGCTCTCTACTCTGTTTTTGTCTATCTCTGGATGTTTTTTTCCCCTGTAAAAAAAAGAACCATTTATATTTTTTCCCTCTTCTTTGACTTTCTCTTTACATCGCTGCTTGTCAGGGTAACAGGTGGATTTGACAGCCATTTTTTAAATGCGTTTTATTTAATGACTGCCCTTTATTCTTTTTATTACGGTCTCTTAGGCGGAGCGGTAATAGCTTTGATAGCCGCAATACTCTATATAGCCAGCGGCAACTTCGATTTCTATAAACATCACTGGGCTGACTTTTCCGTCAGAATTGCATTCCTGTTTTTGCTGGCAATACCTCTTGGCATGCTTTCCCAGAAATTGAAAAAAGACAAGTTCCAGATAACAAGTCTCAACAAGGATTTAAAGATATATATTAAAGAACTGCAAAAAGTCCATGGAAGACTTATCCAGATAGAGAAACTCTCTGAATTGGGAAGATTAGCAGCAGATGTTGCCCATGAGATAAGAAATCCATTAACATCTATAGGAGGTTTTGCAAGGCGCCTTGATAAAAAATTATTACAAGCCAGAAATATCAAAGAATGTGCTCAAATTATGATAAAGGAAAAAGAATATGCTGAAATTATTATATCAGAAGTCAACAGGTTGGAAAGAATACTGAGGGATATCCTTACATTTTCGAGAGAAGCAAAATACAATATAGAATATCAAGATATAAACAGTGTTATAAAAGAATCGCTCCAGACTTTTTTAGACATATGTAATGAGCAATCAATACATATAGTGGAAAAATTAAATTCATCACTTCCTCAGGTTTTAATTGATAAGGATCAGGTAAGATTGGCAGTAAATAATCTTATCTCAAATGCCGTAGGTGCAATGCCTGATGGAGGTACAATACAAATAAATACATTTATGGAGGAGCTGTATGCAGTTAATTATGTTGTGGTAGAGGTTGCTGACACAGGTCATGGTATACCCGATGAAAAATTAACCATGATTTTTGAACCATTTTATTCTTCAAAAGAAATAGGTGCAGGCACAGGACTCGGTCTTACTATATGTAAAAAGATTTTAGATGAACATAACGGATTAATTCAGGTGGAAAGTGAGTTGAGTAAGGGTACATCTTTCAAACTGTTTTTCCCTTATCAGAATGAAGAAGAAGGTAAGAAGACAAAATGTTGGGAATTCAATAAGTGCGGTGTGGAAAAGGCGGAAGGTTCTGTAGGAATGAGATGTCCTGCCTATCCTAATTATGGACGCATATGCTGGGCTGTAGCCGGTACATTTTGCGGAAAGAGAGTAAGTGGAGCCATTGCCCAGAAATTACGTGATTGCAGAAAATGCGAATTTTATAAAAAGGTTGTTGAACTTAAGGATCTATAACGTATTGAAATCCACAAAACACGTTTATTAGATAAAAATTATAAATATTTTTTATAGGCTTGATAAATATTTTTATGTTGACATTAAAGTCAATTAATGATATATATTTCCACACACAGATATTCCTGTTAGGGAATAATTTCTTTTTGCTAAAACGAGAAGGACGAGTTGATCATTTGTATGGGGAAAAACTCTATCTAAAAAATAATTGATTATAATTTAAAAAATCCAAAATAATACTGGAATAAAATATATTATATCCATATAATAACCTAAAACAAAAAGGAGGAGGAAGAAAAAATGGTAAGAAAGAAAGTCGCAAAGAAGACCGCCGGAAAAAGGGCTGCCAAGAAAAAGGTTGCCAAGAAAACGGTTGCCAAGAAAAAGGTCACCAAGAAAAAGGTTGTCAAGAAAAAGAGGAAGCCAAACCCGGAATTCATGAAACCCGTTCAGATTAGCGATGACCTGGCAAAGATTGTCGGAAGCAAACCAATTCCAAGAACAGAAGTTACCAAAAAACTCTGGGCGTATATCAAAAAGAACAAGCTCCAGGACAAGGAAAATAAGAGAAACATAAATGCAGATGCCAACTTGAAAGCAATATTTAGAGGAAAAAAGCAGGTCTCAATGTTCGAGATGACCAAGCTGGTCAGCAAACATCTGAGTTAGTCTTGCATTATTTTTTTTAAATAAACATAGTTTTTCGTTAACTGACCATCTTGTGTAACGACAGCATTACGAATTTCTGCTGGGATTGCCATGTGATGAGTAATATTAATAATTCCGTGTGCGGCGATTTGGTAAACATATTCTCTGATCAAACCGCTGAAGTCGTTTGAAGCATCCTTTGGCAATTCAGCAGGGAGGTTATCTACCGCTAAAACTGTGATACCTTTTGATTTGTATCCATTAACGAATTTTTCTCTTTCAGTATTATAGGTAAATGTAGGCCTATCAGGAGAAGTTATCTTATGGGTTATTTCTATTGAACCCTCGATATCGCATGACAAGTCACCGATAAATTCCAGGCGGAATGGTTCCTTTTTTGACAGCTTGTCAATCAATTTTTTTGGTACTAAACGAGGATACATGCTAGCCCAGTATGCCGTATGAACAAGGAGATTAATATAAGGTAGATACACGTCCATGTTTGATTCGAATTTTTTAGGATGTTTGAGGTATTCTTCAAAATAAAACCCCCTCCCCTCTTTTGAACGGAATTTCTCTTCCCGAAGAAAGACGATTTTATATAACCTGTGTCGCTGCTTTTTCTGGTGTTCGATGAATTCCAGCATGTTTTTGGGATGAATTTCAATCGGCCTCAGAGTATCAAGAACTTCCTGCACCCCTCTTGAAACATTTCCATGACCCGTAATTCCTATAATAAAAGGTGATATCCCCTGTTCAAATCCTTTTTGTTTGATTTTCGTTCCGACTTCGACTAAACTCTTTTTCAAATCATCCATGGAATCATACTTATAAGCTGGCAGTATCCCGAGAAAAGGGCTGTCTATTCCTTTCCACTTTAATTTTTTACCCAGATAATGCAAACTGTCGACTATACCGCATACACCTGCATACCTTCCGAAATACACAAGACGCGCACCATATAAATCAACAATCCTCTCATAATCAATCAAGGTAATTTTTTTCTTGAGGCATGCTTTGAGGAGTGGCATATTATGAATCTGGCCTTTTGCAGTATGTGAAAATACCATGTATATTCTGTGTGCATGTAAACTGTCTACTCGGGGCTCTTTGATACCTACCAAAAGTTTGGCTTCCTTAATTTTCTCTACAATCCTTGCTCCAACCTTTCTATATTCACGATCACTGAAAACTCTATTCGTGTTATGCTCTACTTCTACTGTAATACCCCGGTCAAGCAGCCATTTTACATCAGACGGGACAAGCGGCGCACGATGTTCAAATGCCTTTGTCTCCTTCAATATACCTACAACCAGACTGTCCCTCATGTTTGTAATCCTTCACCCCCAACATTTTTTAATTCGTTATTTTTTTTAAATTACTCACATTATTATACTTTGTCTTCACATAAATTCAATTACATTCCACCCTTAATCCTCTAGGGATGAGTCGCACCAACCTTTTCCCGGGAGGATATAGGGGTATCCAGGCTCATTTTTCATAAAACGAACCGCTTTCAAGTATAATTAAATATAGTTACATCGCTATAAACCAATTTAAAGGATTTGTAAGTGTCACAAAATCTGCTTGAATTACACAACGTTTCTTTTGCCTACCCTGATGGACATCCGGTATTACACGATATAAATCTTGAGATTAAATATAATGACCTTATTGTTGTTCAGGGCGATTCAGGTGCTGGTAAAAGCACCCTGTTAAAACTCTTAAACCGCTTTTGCGATGCAACGAAAGGCAGGATTCTTTTCCATGACAATGAATTGAAACAATACAGAATCGACACACTCAGAAGCTCGATCATATATCTTCCTCAGCTACCCCTTATGATTGACGGCTCGATAGAGGAAAATATTTCTTTTCCTTTCTCTTTTCATGCGCATAGGGGGAAAAAATATAATGCTATAAAAGCCAGAGAGTGGCTTGATTATTTTCAGCTGGATGTACCGCTCAATCATGAGGCATTGAAATTGTCAATCGGGCAAAGACAGCGGATTGCCCTGATTCGCTTGATGCTTTTAGAGCCTGAAGTGCTTCTTCTTGACGAACCGGGTTCAGCTCTTGACAGTAATAATAAAAGATTGATAGAGCAAAAAATAGAACATCTTATTGATTCTTCTCAGATTACTGTAATAATGGCATCTCATAGTGAAATTAATTTTTCTAAAAACAACTGCCGTTTTTTTGAACTGAAAGATAAAAAGATGTCAGAATTACAATGAATTTTTCGGTTAACCCAAATAATACAGACATTGTAATAAAATTTATTTAATTCGATGAATATCATACCTAAATTGAGCGATTCTCATTTGAACAAATGTGCAATGCAGGTTCAAAAATTCATAATGCGATTGGATATGGGAATTGTCTTACTGCTATATAAAATCTTTCACTTAAAGAGTGAAGATTATAAAAGCAAGACAATAGCTGCACAAAGGTATCGCTATGTATTTTTTCACCTGCCTTGCACATCTTTATAAAATTAAACCGCTTAATGCAGGTATGATTAAATGATGCATATAGCTTGGAAAAATAATATTCATCTAAGATTGGTTGGAATTGCGTCTCAGGTATCGATAAATAAATCTTCTTCCAATCCCGACCGTCGGGACATTATTGAAATGCATTTTTGGGGTTAATATAAGAACATGAACGAGACAATCATTAACATATCCTGGTTAAACGTTGCGATAACCACCTTTTTAGTAATGGCGGCAGGTGGTTGTTCACTGTATTTAAAATTAAAACTGGAAAGGGATATACTCGTCGGCACTATCAGGACATTTCTTCAATTATTCCTGCTTGGATATGTCCTGAAGTTTGTCTTTGCCCTTGAGAATCCAGTGGTTGTTTTTTTGCTGTTTTCATTAATGATCTATTTTGCAGCCAGCATTATATCCGGGCGGGTAAAGGAAAAAAGGATTCCTTATTTTATGCCTGTTCTGGCATCAATGTTTTTGAGCTACATGGTTATTAACACTTTTGTAATGTCCGTGATTGTCCAGGTGAAGCCCTGGTACTATCCTGTTTATTTCATTCCTATCGGCGGCATGATCATCGGCAATTCCATGAACTCCCTTGCCATATCAATTAATATCTGGTTTGAAACCATCAAAAAAGAGAGGGACAGGATTGAACTTTATCTGTCTCATGGAGCAACACCCGTAGAAAGTACGACCGAAAATTTTAAAAGCGCAATCAAGTCCGGAATGATACCGTCGATTAATGCCCTCATGTCTGTAGGGGTGGTTTCGATTCCCGGCATGATGACAGGTCAGATACTGGCCGGTGTAAGCCCTCTCATTGCGGTTAAATACCAGATAGTAATCATGCTCCTTCTTGTCGGTTCAACTGCACTTTCAACGGTTTTTGCCATGCATATCGTAAGGAGACTCTCGTTCACCGCTACACAGCAGCTGAAGGTGTAGGGAACCACAGGGACATAAATGTTGACCCGGCATTCGACCCAAATCTCTAAATTTGTTTTTTTGTATCACTTCGATTGACGAATTTTCTTCGAAAATCCGTTACGGGTTATTTTTGCCCTTGACAACCGGACTTCACCTCCGTCTGGCATTTCAAACTGTCGCTGTATCAAGAAATAAGGGTCATCTGTAATCTTAGTGCTTCCATCATCTTCCTTCGCACCGAAGTGAACCTGGTAATAATCCCCTTCAATTGAAACATCCACAAAGTTCAGAGTGATTTTCATAATATTATTCCTACTGATATCTAAAAGCTCACCTGGCACGACCTAAAGGCAGGAGAACCTCTGAAAAAGTATAAAACTTTTGATAGCAAAAGCTCTACTCAAAAAAGTGACCGCTGGCCGTGGTCAGTTGCAATGTCATGTGTGCGCCCGGCATGGGCGTGAGCTAATGGGGTGAGGCTTTAGGCGTACATAAAGCCAAGTCCCCTGTACGTTTACCCTGCTAATGTTTATTGATATTAGCAAAAGTACCAGCCTAAGGCAAGGGCAAAATCGTGAGGTTCCGCCCCCACACGACGGGTTCATTCTTTTTTCCGCAAAAAAGAACGAACCAAGAAAAAGCGACCCGTGATTGTTTCTTTATCGGTCTGTTTCAGTCCCTTACATCCCGGAAACAATCAAAGGGGTTATTAATACGTCAGAGGTAAGGCGATACCGTGTCCTTACTTCTGCGCTTTTGCTCTATGGCACTATTTTTGTGGGTGAACATTCACTATCCGGCTACAACCCGATAGTCTCTGTGAAACGCCCCTTGCGGACGTAAAAGTCCCTTCAGGACAACGTCCCTTTTCGGGACCCGCATAAGGGGTGTTGTGGAGAGCGGGGGAGAGAAGCCCCCGCTTATCCGATTATCTCCTTTTTTTCTCTGCTATAAATTTAATGCAAACCAAATTGCTTTACTTAGCTGTCTAAGCTTATCTTGCGTAAGCGTTGTTATTGTTGAGCCTATTTTATTCTTTGTAACAGTTTGTATATGATCACAGTTTATCGCACAATTCTTCTTCATCCCATCTTTGCTTGTTAGCAGTACTTCACTGGGAATGTCTCTTATGGTCGAAGTAATTGGAGCGATGGTAACCTCTCCTAAATACTCAAGTATAGAGTCTCTTGTTAATATGACAACTGGTCTTTTTTTGTCTGGACTTTTGAATTTATACCACCTGATCTCGCCCCTTTTCATTAATCAACCCATTCTTGCTCAGATTCCCATATGCTAAATTCTAAGTCACTGACTGGCTTCTTTTCATATCCCTTTTTGTGTTTAGCTTCCATTTGTTTAATATTGGCTTGCGATAGGGCATGTCGCAATGCTTGACGAGCAAAAGCAGAGCGAGTCGTTTTAAGTTTTTTTACTATTTTGTCTACAGCATCAACCAGTTCATCATCTAATGTCATCTGAATGGTTCTCATTAACTTACCTCCTAATAATGTGGATATATATAGCTATCATAACCCACATTGCGACTACTGTCAATATCTTCGTTTCTTCTGAGATAACTATTAATTCTATGTCTTGTCTCTCCGATTAAAAGCATATATTATTATATGCAAGCATATATAAATGGATGCTTTCAGATCCTCCTCGGCATCGGGGAGAAATTTGACATGTTTCATTTAAGTTTTGAACGAGCCTCTTTAAATACCTGATCTGCAGATTTTGCTTTGACTTTTCCTTCTTTGTACTCTTGATATCTACGTTCTGCTTCTGCGACCCATAATCTCTCAGCGTCCGGGTCTTCTTCTTCATCCAAGCTATGTATCAGGTGTTCTGCTAATTGAGCCCTTTCATGAGAAGAAAGTTGAAGCGCTTCTTCTTTAATTTTTTTCATTTTTAATGCCATAAAATCCTCCGTTGAGGTAATACACAAGTAAATATTTTGCTGGATGGATTGGAAAGGGAATTTCCTCTCTTTAGAAGGTAAAAGGGCCGTTTCCTTATGGGACTTTGGCTCTGGGGACGGCTTTGGGGATATCTTAAATTCATTAATTTACGGTGAATTAGTTTACGTAATTAAGAACGTCCCCAAAAGGCCCTTCAGCCCCTCCTGGATAAAAAATTATATACTTCCTTGATTTAAAAGAGAAAAAAATACAGGGGCTACTTTACATAATACTCCACTATGTCTTTATCATGGAGTACATAATCCTTCTGGACCCTCTGCCCGTCGAATTTCGCAGAGCCCCATATGCAGGCGTATTTCAGATTTTTGACAAAATCCTTATGGATTATTTCTGCAAGTTCAAGAACGGTAGAGCCAAAAGGAAGAGTAAACGGTGTCTTCATATCCGGTTCTTTGCCTGGCTCCTTGCTGTAAACTCTTATGATGCGCGAATTCAAAAAAACAGCCTTTCTTAATAAGTCGGTTCCTCTTTTATTTTTCGCTGAAATCGCAATAATCGGGAATGATGCATCATACTTCTGCATCAATTCATTTAATTTTTTTTCGGCATCGGGCAGATCGTATTTATTAGCCACGATAATAACCGGTTTGGGCGGAACAATTTCTTTCCCTTCTTTCCTGTCATCTTTCTCTATAACAGGAATCTTCCACTTTGATAATTGGTCAAACATAAGTTCTGCCTGTATATCAGCATCTTCTGAAAGGTCAACAACAAACATCAATATGTTGGCAGATCTCAAGATACCGGAAACCCATCCGTCAGTTGATTCATTGCCAATCGGTGGAAGGTCTACGAGCTGAAATTGAATATCCTCAAAAGGCATCATGCCCGAAAGCGGCATTATTGTAGACATAGGATATTCCGCAATAACCGGATGTGCCTTTGTCACTGCTTCTATGAGAGAAGACTTTCCTGAATTGGCAAATCCAATAAGGGCAATTTGGGCAGCTCCCTGCTTCTCAACAGTATAAAGGTCTCCCCTGCCCGATTTCTTCTTTTTGATCGCCTCTTCGCGTAATTTTGAGAGTCTCCTCCTGAGATCCGCCCTTATCTTATCCGTACCTTTATGTTTAGGAACAGTAGAAATTAATGATTCCAGTGCATAAATCTTTTCCTGTGGCGTTGCTGCCTGTTTAAACTTTACTTCAGCTTCATAGTATTCTGGTGGCAGATTTGCCGGCATATTAAAATATACCACATATTACTTAAACCGTTCGAATAGTTCAAACCGTTCCCTTAAATTTTTTCCGTATAATCATCTATCTTAAGAATCCTAGCAACCCCATATGATCTCCCCCTTTGGATAATGTCAGAACTTTCATGAAAAAATAGGGGGAAAGTCTGAGAGTCAAAGGATTATGTCTGCGACTCGTCTACGACACATTGGTTAGAGATGCCTGTATGTTAATTAGGTTAAGGTTAAGGTAAAGGTTAAGAAGCCGGTATAGTAATAGGGTTATGGTAAAGGGTGAATGAAAAACAAAGAGAAAGTAAAAGCAGACCAACTACTTAACCTATTAACTAGACTGGCATCTTTACCCTGACCTTAACCTGACAACTTTTCATTAAAAACTTTTGACAACACTAACGGGGATATAACTTTGGGTATTATTTTAATGTTTAAACAATTATGGTTAGGAGGGTATTGCTAATGTTTTACTTTATGTCTCAGTTTATTTTTCTACTTTTGCCTTTACTTCAATTGAGCCTGTCTTTTGAAAATTTAAAATGAGTATAACTTCATCTCCAAGTTTCCCGGGCAGGCCATAAAACATTAGATGTTTTCTTCCTTTTTTTAGCACTATGGTTCTACTGGCAGGAATCTTTATTTCATCCATCATCTTCATTTTTCCTCCAACTATATCATGAAGCTTTCCCCTGGCAGAATGGAACTCTTTTATGAAACATCCATTTAACGTATCACTGCCATCCCCATTATTATCAATATGCATAAATGCAGAAGCTACTCCTATCAGCGAGGGAGAAGGAAGCAAAATGGCATCCCTGACGGTAATTTCCGGGGTTCTATCAAAATTGCAGGATAGGACAGTCAGCCAGCCAATAATGAAGAAAGAAGCAGTAGATGTATTATTTAGGTTAAATCTCATAGAGCTGTCCCTGTGTCATTTTCAGTCTCCTTGTCACGCTTTTTATCAGTTCTGAATTGTGTGTAACAAGAATAAAGGTTATGCCTTTTTCCCTATTAATTCTCTTAAAGAATTCCATAATCTCTTTCTCTGTCTCTTCATCAAGATCACCGGTTGGCTCATCTGCAAGTATCACCTCAGGGTCATTCATCAGGGCTCTGGCAATGGCAACACGCCTTTGTTGCCCTCCACTAAGCTGGGATGGATAGGCGTCTATCTTGTCTCCAAGCCCCACCATATCCATATACTCCTCGGTACGTTTTTTATCATTTGCTGTTTTTTCTGTCCTGAAAATGGTAGGCAAGAGGAGATTCTCCCTTGCAGTAAGAACGGGAAGGAGGCTTACAAATTGAAATATATACCCTACTTTCTCAGCCCTGTACATCGATAGCCTATTCTCATCAAGACTGTATATATCTGTCCCGTTATAAAATACAGTTCCGGATGATGCCCTTAATATACCGCCTATGATAGAAAGCAATGTGGTCTTGCCAGAGCCTGAATGGCCTGCAATCGATATGAATTCGCCTTTCTCTATACTCAATGACACATTGTCAATTGCCCTTATTTCTGTCTCTCCCACTTTGTATACCTTGTTTATGTTCCAAATCTCTATCTGTGCCAATCAGGCCTCCTTTATTGCCTTATAAGGCTCAAGTTTTTTAATTCTGACTATGGATGATAAGGCGCCAATAATACATATTCCCGTTCCTATCAGAAAACCAAACAGCCCGATTTCTATGCGTTCTACTCTCGTAAGGGTTGCGGATACCTCCCTGAAGAGACTAAATCCTTTTGAGAGGCTAAGTGACAGATACGTACCAAGCTCTATACCTAAAAGGCTGCCAAGCACACCCAAAATAAGTACTTCGATGATGAACATTGTGACTATATGCGAACCTCTTGCACCAATTGCCTTCATAATGCCTACTTCCCTGGAGCGTTCGTTGACAATTGCAGAAAATACTGCCCAGGCAAGAAAGGTTGAAAGCACGGAGGCAAGAATGATAGTTATTAAAAATACATTCTTTATATCCTGAAGAGAGGTAATTATTCTTTTGCCCATATCACTTCTTTCAATTGTATCCACCTCTATTATCTCCCCCTCAATCTTTCTGCTGACTTTATAAGGATCAAACCCCTTCTTCACTTTTACAAATATAAGCGATATCTCGTTGGGTTTGAGGCCTGCTTTACCCCTTGATATGACATCATTGATATTCTCATCACTCATAAATATTGCATGATCAAGTCCCGTTCCTGTTTTTTCAAGCACGCCGACTATATCGAATTCTACGCCGAAAAGCAGACTTCTCGTTACATCAAAGAGTCCCAGGTTTTCAAATGCCCCGTAACCGATAATTGCCTCACCTTTTTCAAGTTTTCTCCCGAGCGATTTATTCAGCCAGGCATTTATAATAAAGTCCGAATCCTGATTAAAGGAAACAACCGTTGCCGGCGGGACGTCACAACACAAGCCAAACACAGTTGTGAGATACGTCTGGTATGTAACCTGCCCTACCCCTTCTACTTTTTTTACTCTGTCTATGATGCTGTTCTCCATATAAAAGACCTTGTTCTCTGTCTCGAGAAGGACCTCTTCTGCATAGTCCCTTGCCCCCATTGGAACCACAAGAATGTCAGCTCCCAGACGGTTAGCGGCCCTTTCCAGAGTCGAACTTACACTAAATAAAAAAGATATTCCAAATACCAATATAGAAACAAGAAGACCGATAGAAATAACAAGGACCGCAGTCCTGAAGGATTTTCTTTTGAGATTTTTTAAAGCGACACTTAAGAGACTGAATTTCATATTTCCTTTATAATTCAAAATGTAAATAAAACGGGTACCTTTATATACCGTTAAGATAAGATGCCCGTAATTTTTTAAACCTGTTTGTCGCTTACCCCTTTATTTCCAGTTAGCTTCTATACCACACAGTACAGCATTCCACATAGGTACTTTCTCTTCTTCCTCCAGGTCTTCCTGTGAATCCAGGTGGCATGTATAGCATACTGAAGTTGGTTTACCGACAGCTTTTCTTGCATTAATATCATAAAGCAGTACCGTACCGTCTTTTATCTTTTTGCCTTCATGGGTAATATCTGACCTGAGAGTCAGTATTGCATATTTACCGTCAGGCGTGGGAACTGCGTCGTGGTTTTCGCCATAATCCATCATTTCTTCATCGAGAAGCTTCATGTCATCTCCCTTGAGCAGAAAGAACCTGTCTGCACCGGATTGAAGGAGGTAGCTGCCGTCAGGTGTAAATCTCTGCCTGAAAGTTATCGTCTTTGCAGGTGATCCGGTAATTGTGTTTTTTGTGATGACTTTAAACTCTCCCTTTTCTAGTGCAGGAAGTTCAAGTAAAATCACGTCTATTTGTCCAAGAAAAGGAGGAGGACTGTCAGGTTTTAACCATTCCTTAGTTTTGTTGACTGTTAATACGTAATTTTTCATGTCCGGCGAATTCGTGCCGTGAATGAATATATAATTATTTTTATAACCAAGGCTATCAACATAAATATGTCGCTTCAGATCAAGGGTCTTTTTGTCAAACACACTAATATAACCCTCATTTGTCATGGTAGCCGGCATATATGAGTTTTCTGTCTGTCCTGAAGAACAATAAAGGTTTGCTGGCCACTTTGCCCTCTCAGGAAGCTGATGTGACTTGTCTTTTATGACTTCTCCTGTCTCGAGGTCTGAAATGCCTACATGAACAGTCCTTCCCTCGGCATTTTTATCAATCTTGTATGTAGACCAATACATCTTTGTCCTGTTATTTACATCGATTCTCGTGTCATGTGTAGGGTGGGTATCTTTATCACCAATATCCACTCTGTTAAGTTCTTTTACTTTTATAGGTTTATCCAGAGCAGGATCAATCTCGATTTCTGCTTCTGTAAAGTGTCCTCCCATACCGGCAACATATATAATACCGCTATAAGTCTTCATTTCTTTTTTAGCAACAGCAGCAGGAGAATCAGAGTCCACCATTGTATATGCCAGATATAGTGCAAAGACCAGAGGAATACATACCGATACAAATAATATTTTTCTCATGCAACCTCCTATTTTATTTTGTGCGTTTTGGTTTGATATTATAAAAAGCTACTGAAATAAAATTTTTTCTCACCTCCTTATCATAAAATTACCCTGGGATTAATCCATAAATATAAAAGGCAATTTCTGTACCAATATTAATAAGAAAAGTTAATTGTTTTTTTATAATTGCTTATTAGCGCAATTATGCAACTTTATTCTTTATTTCAATGACTTAATCTGAATATGTGCAGCTATTATTTTGTAATTATTAATAAAACGACGGTATGGAGTGAGTATGAGCATAAATAATGTGCGTCACGTTACAAAAGTGTGAAGTCACATAATGTGCCATGCTACACAGTAATTCTTATATTAAAATTAGGAGTTTGATTTATCCGGATTTATCAACCAAAATAAACATTCCCTTAAGGGCAGTACCACGAAGAATGAAAATACCTTTGTCTGTCATTCCCCGACTTGCCCTGAACCATCCGGTTCAGGGCTTGATCGGGGAATCTAATTCCTTTTCCTCTGGGTTCCCGTTTACACGGGAATGACATTTTTGGATTAAAAAGTAAAATATTTGGGTTAACCCCAGCGGTTCTTTGAATCCAGCCAGATAGTCACCGGTCCATCATTAATGAGCTCAACTTTCATATGTGCGGCAAAAATACCTTCTTTCACATCAATGCCATTTTCACGTAATACGTTATTAAACTTCTCCCAATACTCTTTTGCCATTTCTGGATTTGCTGACCGGTCGAATCCCGGGCGGTTCCCTTTTTTCGTATCGGCGTAAAGTGTAAATTGGGAAACACTGAGAATTTTCCCCTCAACCTGCAGAACATTTAAATTCATCCTGCCATGTTCATCCTCAAAGATACGAAGATTTGAAACTTTTTTACAGAGATAGTCGATATCCTCCATACTATCATCCTTGCCTATCCCGACAAACAGGAGGAGACCTTTCCCTATTTCAGCAACATTTCTATCCTCGACAGTTACGCTAGCTCTTTCGACTCTCTGGATGATAATTCTCATAATTTAATCGAAAATCCAAAAATACAAATAATTACCAAATACCAGCAAACATATTACAGAATACATATTACAGATTTTAAATTTCAAATTCTTCTCATCTTTAGTAAGTATTTTTTTACGTTTACCCCTCTTTGCCAAAGAGCTGTAAGCCCTGAACCGCTTCCGGTACAGGGTAAGGTAAAATTTTATAATAAAATATCTCCATAACAAATCCCCTTCCTCGCCTCCCTTTACTAAAAGGGGGGATATAAGCATATTATCTGAAAGTGAATCATTTCATCAATGCTATTTAACTTTACGGAAATGGAAATGCTTACGCACATAATCTTTTTGTATAAATACTTATGTTAAAATAATTAATCTACCCATGTTTAACGAGCTCATTAACACAATAATTAGTGAAGAAGAAGCGCTTCGTAATCGCTCCATTAATTTTCTTCTGCAAGACAAAAATAAAGATAATCTCCTCAACATTGCAAAAGAGCTTGAAGAATTCCGAAAAACTTCCAATAATCTCTACCATAAGGTCAGAGCGTCTCTTTTCCTTTTTGTCATTTTCAGATATCATCTGGAGAAAAATAATGAGATAACCCAACACGGACAAATTCCCCTTGAAGGAGTAAAAGCAGCATTTGACAGAGATTTTGAGCAATCTATTGAAATTTACTTAAAAAAAATCATACATAATAACAAACATAACTGTGCCATATTCAGTGCAATAGCCGACTCATACTATAAACTGTCATTCAAATACCTTCTTGACCAGGTGAAGTTATCTATCAGCAATTGTAATGAAAATTACCATCTTTACAATATTCATGGACTTGATAATTACCCTTATTCGGTTCCTGTTGAATTGACGACACCTGATGTAAAAACAGGATTATATCCTGTTGGAATGGATGTTTCCCCGGTAAGACTTGATCCTTCTCACAGTGGATGGTCAGACATATTTTTTCTTGGAATGGATTTTCCCGAAGGAGCAAGGGTTGTCAATCTATCAGTCAATTTAAGAATACAGGGAAGTGATGAACCCATATTGCCACCTTGCGAATGTTATTGTCGATTTTCAGAAGATCCTGTGATACATCTCATCTCTATTGATTTAAAGGTCTCTAAGAAAGTATCCACGATACAGGAGTTATATAATTTCGGCAATGATTATCTTTCTTTGTTGAAAGCCGGAGTGGTATCTTCCGGGATTGTACCGCCATGTTTTGAAAACAGGGATATCACACTAAAAGATATACTGCAGAAATTATTAAACAAATCCGGTGGAATAGAAGTAGTAACAAAAGTCAATGGTATCCCGAAAGGATCACGACTGGCAGTCAGTACAACTCTTCTTGCAACAATCATAACCCGCTTAATGAGATTCAGCGGACAGATAAAGAATCAGACAGGCTCCTTGAATGAAGAAGAGAGACGGGTTGTAGCCTCCAGAGCGATTCTCGGCGAATGGCTCGGCGGCTCAGGAGGCGGCTGGCAGGATTCAGGCGGCCTGTGGCCTGGCATAAAGTTGATTACGGGAAAGCCTGCTAAACATGGACATCCTGAATTCGGCATTAGCAGGGGCTGTTTACTTCCCGAACATACTATTTTTTCGAGAAAAGAGATATCAAAAGAAGTTGAAGAAAACATTCTTAACTCTATGGTCATCGTACACGGTGGAATTTCACAAGATGTAGGTCCCATATTGGAGATGGTCACCGAAAAATATCTCTTGAAATATGAAAAGGAATGGAATGCCAGGATAAAGGGCATCCGGTTATTCGATAAAATAGTTAATGCCCTTAAAGTCGGTGATATGCAAGAACTTGGCAGACTGACAACACTGGATTGGGAGGATGCAATACAGGAGGTCATTCCATGGGTAAATAATGCCTATACCGAAGATTTGATCAATAAAGTAAAAGTGGAGTTTAAAGAAGATTATTGGGGTTTTTTAATGCTGGGAGGAATGTCAGGCGGTGGAATGGCATTCATCGTAAACCCCGATGTAAAAGAATCCTTTAAAAAAAGAGTTTCCGAAATCATGCATGAATTAAAACAAGTATACAATTCTTCTTACCCTTTCATTATTGATCCTGTCGTATATGATTTTGAACTCAATCATAAAGGAATAGTTGCAAATTTATTGTTAGGCAAAGACGCAAAAATACCTGATATGGACTCTATTTCTCATGAAGAAAATGTGCTTATACAACCCTCCAAGGAAATTAATGAATCAGAAATTAAAAAGAGATACGGGTTTGATGTGAGATCACATGAACATAAAAAATCTCTGTTAAAGACCGGAGAGATTGGTCTTGCAAAAAACCGTCTGCCTTTGACAACTAAAATAGAGGATGTGGCATATGATGAAATTCTCCATTTTGAGAATGAAAATAGAAAAAGGGGGGATTTAGAGGGGTATTCAGATGACAAAGCTTACAATAAGTTTTATAAATTAGGGATGGATTATCTCAGTGACAACAAAATTGCAGTAATCACCTTTGCTGGAGGTATGGGAAGCCGGTGGACTCAGGGAGCTGCTGTAGTGAAACCAATAAATCCTTTTGTGAGAATGGCCGGGAAATACAGGACTTTTGTTGAAATTCACCTTGCCAAAAGCAGGAAGACAGGAAGATTATCCGGACAAAATATCCCTCATGTCTTTACAACGAGTTATCTGACTCATAACGCAATTGTTCAGTACCTGGAAAATTTCAATTATTTAGATTGCGAAGGCCACGTATATCTTTCGCCTGCGAGATCTATCGGTCATAGAGTCTATCCCATGGAGAGGGATCTTCGATTTTACTGGGACGAACAACTTCAGCAAAAGATGGATGATAATGTCCAGAAAGTACAGGATGACACACACAGAGCGCTCGTTGAGTGGGCTAAATCTAAAGGAGAGGGGGATGATTATTCTGAAAATAAGCCCATTCTCAGATTTAATCCGCCCGGACACTGGTATGAGATCCCCAATCTTTTAAAGAACGGTACACTTGCCAGGATAATAAGCGACAATCCTGATCTCGGATACCTTTTTTGTCATAACATTGATACGGTAGGAGCATATATAGAACCTTATCTCTTGGGAATGCATATTGCCAACCAGGCCTGTCTGACATTTGAAGTAACTCCGAGGCGAATAGAAGATTCCGGAGGAGGATTGGCAAAAATTAACGGCCATATCCAGCTTATAGAAGGGCTTTCCCTTCCCAGGGAAGATGACGAATACAAATTGAGCTATTATAATACCCTTACAAATTGGATAACCATTGATTCTTTACTTGAGTTTTTAGGTCTTGATAGAGACATAATCGTAGAAGCTGAACATGACCGGATAAAACAAAACAGGATACATGACGCAATACACAACATTGAAAATAAAATTCCTACATATGTAACAATTAAGAACGTCAAATACGTCTGGGGAAGCGGTCAGGAAGATGTTTATCCAGTAGCACAGTTTGAGAAGCTGTGGGGTGATATTACCGGTTTAAAAGATTTGAAAGTGAGGTATGTAGCAGTTTCAAGATATCGCGGGCTTCAATTAAAAGAACATTCTTTATTAGACATCTGGACTAATGACGGATCTTTTGAATACGTGAAAGAAAAATGTGCTTTTTAAAAGCTATAAGCGTTAAGCAGTAAGCTATAAGCTAATGTGTTTTATTCGCTTACTGCTTATTGCTTATCGCTTATAGCTCATTTTCGGAGGTAGCATGACCGATAAAAAGAAAGTTGCATTGATAAGTGGAGATGACAGGAAAGCAAATATTAAGAATTGTCTTACGTTAATACGGGAAGATATCGAGCATATACAACATGCCAGGAATATTCTTGTTAAACCGAACCTTGTAGCCCTGAAGCCGGATTTTGCAAATACTCATGTGCAAGCAATTGAAGCTGTTATTGAATTTATCAGGGAAATAGTTCCTCATACACCGATAATAGTAGGTGAAAGCTCTGCAACCGCTTTTTACAGAGATCTTCCAACAACAAATGTTTTTGAAGATTATGATTACTACCGTCTTGAGAAAAAATATAATAACGTATCGTTAACCCATTTCGATGATGATAGAGAATATATAAACAGCCCTATTCTATCCGTAGTTGGTGACACACATCTGAGAATTACAAAGCGCTCTGAAGCATTCGATTATAAAATTTCCCTTGCCATTCCTAAAACACACAACTTTGCTATTGCAACATTCGGCATAAAAAATATGGCAGGTCTCGTAATGAGACAGGATATGGCCATGATTCACGGGATGAAGGGCGGCATTGAAGTTGATGCTCCCAAAACGTTTTTAGATCTGCTTCCCTCTGGTACAGTTTCAAAGGCAAGACGGGCACTTCCCAACTGGCTCATAAATTTTCTATTCAGGCAATACCCAACTTATCGAAAAAGTGTAAAGATGATCCACAGAAATATTGTAGAATTTTCAAAGAGAGTCTGGCCTGATTTAGTTGTCCTTGACGGCTTTGTCTGTATGGAAGGCGATGGGCCAGTAGACGGTACCGCAGTTGCAATGAAAACCGCCATTGCCTCTACTGATCCTGTAAAAGCTGACGGAGTTGGTGCCCGGTTGATTGGATTTGATCCTGAAGAAGTAGGTTATTTATACTACCTGCAAAACGAAGAAAGAAAGGGAGAATATTCACTTGAAAATCTTGTAGGTGATGACCTGAATCAAATTAAGAGAAAATTCAGACGTCACGGTACGTATGATATTCAATGTCAATGGCGATAACAAAACACGGATGATCACGTATTCAATGCAGATGATCACAGACTCTAATTAACATGGAGCGTATTCCTGAACATGATTTAATGAATGATTCAGCACAAGCTGAAGCTTATGCTGAATCTGATTTTTCAGAACCTCACGATGCATTCGTTGCACATTTCAGAATACGTTTCTCCGGTTTTTCCAAAGGAGATGTACTTGATTTGGGATGTGGGACAGCAGATGTTATCATCCGTTTTGCCCGGGCTTTCCCGGAAACACATATAACAGGTATTGATGGCGCTCAGGCAATGCTTAATATCGGACTGAGGGATATAGATCTGGAAGGATTAACAAATCAAATTAAATTGAAAAGATACCTGTTACCTGATAATGAATTGTCAAAAAAACAATTTGATGCTGTTATTTCAAACAGTCTGTTACATCATCTCAACGATCCATTAATACTGTGGCAAACCATAAAACGATGTGCAAAACATGAAGCTCCGATATTTGTAATGGATTTATTACGTCCGGATACGGAAGAACAGGCAAAGGAATTTGTACAACTCTATGCTGCTGATGCATCGACGATTTTACAAAAAGATTTTTATAATTCGCTTCTGGCTGCTTATACTGTTGATGAAATACAACAGCAGTTAATAACGGCAACCCTCGATAACCTGACGATTGAAGTTGTCAGCGACCGTCATGTACTGGTTTGGGGGTCTAAATGTTAAATGATAACGAGAAACATTTCCTGAATATAGCTGTTAAAGCGGCAAAACTTGCAGGAAAAATTATCCTTGATAATCGTGGCAAGGTATCAAGGGACGATATTGATATCAAGCAGGCATCGGATTTTGTTACACGCGTTGACAAAGAATCAGAGCAGTGTATTATGAAAACCATTAAAAAGGAATTTCCTAAACATCATTTTCTCGCAGAAGAGTCTGCTAAGGAAATTGAAGCAGGAGAGTATTGCTGGTACGAACCGTCTGGTTCATACCGCTGGATTATAGATCCCCTTGACGGTACAACAAATTTTATTCATGGTTATCCGGTTTTCTCGGTATCAATTGCCCTTGAGTATAATAAAGAAATAATTTTGGGTGTTGTCTTTGATCCTCTAAAAAATGAAATCTTTACAGCGGAAAAAGGCAAAGGGGCATTTTTAAATGGACGGCCATTAAAGGTATCTACAATGAGTGATTTAAAAAATAGTCTCATCACCACAGGTTTTCCTTTCCGCAAAAAAGACTTTATTGATGTTTACCTTAATCTTTTCAAGAATATTTTCCATAAAGTCAGCGATATTAGACGGGCCGGTTCAGCAGCACTCGATCTCGCTTATGTCGCTTCAGGAAGATGTGAAGGTTTTTTTGAAATAGGATTAAGCCCGTGGGATATGGCCGGAGGAAGTATTTTAATAAAGGAAGCCGGTGGAACAGTTACTGATTTTGGAGGGGGATCGGATTATTTATCAACAGGCAACATAGTTGCCGGCACCCCTACCCTTTACGGGGATATATTGAAAGAGATAAAAGGGGTTTTTAAAGGTGTGATAGACAAGTAAACTCCCACAATCCTCCCTTTTAAAAAAGGGGGCGTCGGCTTGAACAGTTGGCCCTGAGCCCTTCGGTCCCTTTTTTATTGCAATATAAGTCAACAAGAAATAAAATAAAAATTGTTATACCCAAATAATGCAGACATTGCTCAAAAATTTATTTAACTCGATGATTTTTTTATTAAATTATGCAAATGTCTTGGCACAAAAATATATACATGTACATTGATTATAATTACTTTAAGGTATCGAAAAATAAATTTTTTCGCAACATCTGCATTATTTTTAAATACATTTTTTGTGTATAAAAAAAGGATTGAAGGAATATCTGATGCTGTAAAATTTTGATATTATCACTAATATGAGTCAGGTTGAAAAGATTTGTAAAAAACACTATGTGACCTTATGCTATCTTTTTGGTTCGCAAAAAGATCAAGGCAAAGATTTGTTAGATGGTAAACATGTAGAGATACCGGATTCTGAGTCTGACATTGATTTTGGAGTACTATTTGTAAACCTGCCTGAAAATCCACTTGAAACTTATGCACGCCTTAGTCTTGACCTTCAGGAGCTTGTATCACCTTTTAAGGCCGACCTGCTTTTTTTACATGAGGTTGATCATCTTATTCAGCTTGAGGTAATTAAGGGAATTAATATATATTCAGTAAGTGAAAAACTCCGGGAAGAATATGAAGAAAAAGTAATGATGATGGCATCGGATGAATTAGAGATTTTTAAACTTAATGAAAAAGATTTGTTTGAGGCTATAGAAGATGGTTATTTCGAATTTGAATATAAAGCTGATAGAAGATAGACTCGGTTTTATAAATAAGGCCACAGCCAGGTTAAGAAAGTTATCACAATTAAAAGAAAAAGATTTTCTTAATGAGGATACCTCCGCAATAGCTGAAAGCTATTTAAGGCGTTCATTGGAAGCAATATTTGATATTGGAAGACATATCATTGCTAAGACAGCAGGAAAAGGGATTATTGAGTATAAAGAAATAGTAAAAGCCCTCAATGATAACGAAATAATTACCGATATTCTTGCAGAAAGGCTCAGGTTAATGGCAGGTTACAGAAACAGACTTGTCCACTTTTATCATGAAGTAAGCAATAAAGAGCTCTATTTGATTCTAAAAAATAACATTGAGGATATGGAAGATTTTGTTCGAGAGATAAAGGAATTCATTAAACAATACACACGACGTCACTCATAGCCTGATATTCATAAGCTGTTTTAAAAATCTATGTAAAATATGGATAACCTAAATTAAGCGATTTAATTTCATAAAGATGTGTGAGGCAGGTGAAAAAATACATAGCGATACCTCTGTGCAGCTATTGTCTTGTTTTTATAATCTTCACTCTATAAGCGAAAGACTAAACAGAGCAGTAAGACAATTCCAATATCCAATCGCATTATGAATTTTTGAACCTGCATTGCACATCTATTCATATGAGAATCGCTCAATTTAGGGATAACTAAATTTTAATTTATATGCAAGGGGGAATGGTGTATACGCATCTTTTTGAAGAAGGAAAAATCGGAAGCTGCAGGCTTCGAAACCGTATTATTATGCCTCTTTATCCTACAAAATATGTTCAGGATAGCCGCGTCAATGAAAGAATGCAGGCTTTTTACAGGGAAAGAGCCAAAGGTGGAGTATCCTTAATAGTCTTGGATTGTCCTTGCCTGGACTATCCTGCATTATATAAAGGTAAAAATGAATTGCGTATTGATGAGCCATCTTATGTTGAGGGAATTCAAAGGCTTCTTAAAATTATTCATGAAGAGGGAGCCAAGGCGTTCATGCATCTTAATTATCCCAAGGAAAAGTTTTTTGACAAACAGGTAAATGGCGCAAAACAAAAGGGAGATAAATGGGTTCAACCCCTTGCAAATTACATAACCTCCGAGGAGGCTTATACTATCATTGGCAAGATGGCTCAAGGAGCATACAAAGCCAGAGAAATTGGTTATGATGGAGTAGATGTTCAGGCCAGTTACGGTGATTTTGTTTCTCAACTTCTCTCTCCCCTCTCAAACAAGAGGACAGATGAATTTGGAGGTTCTTTGGAAAATCGCGCAAGATTTTTGGTTGAGCTTATTAAAAAGATTAAACAGGAAGCTGGCAAAGATTTCCCTGTATTGGTCAAACTGGTCTGCGACGAGTATGTTCCCGGTGGAATAACCACCAAGGATTCGGTAGAAATTGCCAAAATGGCTGCTTCTGCCGGAGCGGATGCTGTATTAGCCAATGCCGGTAATAAAGCTACCAAGAGCAAAACAATTCCTTCTCACTCTTATGGGGCTGGATGTCTCGTACATTTAGCGGAGGAGATAAAAAAAGAAGTAGACATTCCGATTGTTGCCATTGGAAAAATAAATACACCGGAACTGGCTGAACAAATTATTGCCGATAGGAAGGCCGACTTTATTGCTATGGCCAGAGCATTAGTAGCTGATCCTCATCTTCCTCAAAAAGCTCTGGAGGGAAGACAGGAAGAAGTAAGGGGCTGCATCTACTGTCTGGAAGACTGTGCTCAATCAGGCGTACCAGGTCTGGGTAGAAGCTGCACGGTAAATCCGTTTGCAGGACAAGAATATCTCGTGGAAATGAAACATGCAAGGAGAAAAAAGAAACTTGTAGTTGTCGGTGGAGGGCCGGCAGGCATGCAGGCTTCGATACTGGCAAGTCAAAGAGGCCATAATGTAACCCTTTATGAAAAACAGGAGAGACTTGGTGGACAGTTCCTGTTAGCCGATCAAGCTCCGCACAAAGGAGAAGTAGCTGAACTTCTGCGTTATCTAAACTATATGCTTTCCAAGGAAGGAGTAAAGGTAATCACAAACAAAAAGGCTGGAATAAATGAAATAATGGCTGAAAAACCTGAGGCTGTTATCCTGGCTACAGGTTCTTATCCCAAGATTCCTGAAATACCCGGAATGGATTTGCCATTCGTCTATGATTTCCGGCAGATTTATGAAAAAACACCTCCTTTGGGGAAACATATTGTCATCCTCGGTGGCGGCGATATAGGATGTGAGACTGCCGACATGCTTGCAACAGACGGCGTAGAGATCACCATTATAGAAATTCTTCCTCACGTGCTCCATAAAATGAAAGACATTCCCAGGGAAGATCTCTTAAGCCGTTTAAAAGAGAAAAAGGTTAAAATCTTAACTGAAACTGAAGTAACATCTATTGAACAGAATAAGGTCTTGATAAAAGACCGTGAAGGTAACCATTCATCCCTGCAGGCTGACTCGATAATTGTGTCTGTTGGATCAATACCAGAAAACTCTTTGTTATCCTCATTAAAGGAAAAAATTTCCGAGGTTTATCCTATCGGGGAAGTAGCGCAGACAGGTAATGTTGGAAACTCGCTGCGAAGTGCGGCAAAGGCTGCTCTCGAAATATAACAAGAATTTAATATATGGATCATCTCCAAAATAGTTGGTAAAATCCGAAGGACGTTAAGTCCCGAGGGCATAAAGCCCTGTTGGGGCAACGCCCCTATCAGGGGGCAACGTCCCTATTTGGGATTCAAGGGGTCGAGGATTCAAGTGAATTATCAATTATGAATGATCAATTAACAATGAATATTATTTTAAGAAATTTTAAACAATCCCTCATTACTCATTGATAATTGTTAATTTAACACTCGAATCCTTGAATCCTTTCTACCAACTAAATGGGAGAAAAACCTAATATATTCATTTGGTTACAATGCCTGCCTTATTTGGGTAAAGGAATTTTAAGAGTAATTATTGTTATAATTACATCTTATGAAAGTTTATTCACCCACATAATGCAGACATTGCTCAAGAAATTATTTAACTCGATGAATTTATTATTGAATTGTGCATATGGCTTCGAATAAAAGTATTCACACTCGATCAATTAATATTGCGTTTAAGGTATCGAAAAATAATTTCTTTCACAAAGCCTGCATTATGTGA
>CAYFXR010000053.1:0-20322 GCA_964347155.1 uncultured Nitrospiraceae bacterium
TCACATAATGCAGGCTTTGTGAAAGAAATTATTTTTCGATACCTTAAACGCAATATTAATTGATCGAGTGTGAATACTTTTATTCGAAGCCATATGCACAATTCAATAATAAATTCATCCCGTAAAATATTTACTATTCACGGGATAAATCGAGTTAAATAATTTCTTGAGCAATGTCTGCATTATGTGGGTTAATCTATCTTATTCATGTCCGTGAACCGTGATCCGTGTAGAAAATATGGAATTACGGAGAGCGGATAACGGGCAACAAATAACAGATAACATATTGATTTTATTGAAAATTAATTACATACTTGACTGAATATTGTATAATAAGTAACAAAATTAAAAGTTTATGACTAATATGATTCATTGACAAAATACAAATTATAGTGTATATAGAAATATAATAAGTTCCTCTTAAGATTAAAACACCTAATTCAAGGGCTCAATTAATGTAAAGATGATACATGAAGAGGAGAAAAGACATAAACCTCGTATAGGAGAAATACTTCTTGATTATGGCTTAATAACTCAAGAACAGCTTACAAAAGCACTTGATAGACAGATACAGAACAGAAAGCGTCTTGGGTCGACCCTTGAGGAGATGGGTTATCTGGATAATGATACTCTCTTAAGTATTTTAAGTAAGCAATATAACCTTCCCTTTGTAAATTTATTTGATGTAAAAGTTTCCCCTGATATTCTCAGACTTCTTCCCTTTGAACAGGTAAAGTCCTTTAAGGTGTTACCATTTAAAAAGTCGGATAATAATATATCCCTTGCTATGGTTGATCCCAATGATATCAGTGCAATACAGAATGTAGAATTTTCAGTTGGAGGCACTGTCAAACCATTTGTTGTACCTCATTACCAGATGGATAAGGCAATAAGCCGATTCGAAAAAGAGGGATATGGCAGTAAGTTGTTTGAGGGAGAAATACTTAAGGAAGAGAAAATTGTAATTGAATCTAAAACACCCAATATATATACTCTCTTAAAGCTTCTTTTTGATTTTAAGGCAACAGACCTTCATCTTGCTGCAGGAGCTCCGCCAAGTATGAGGGCAAATAATGAGCTAAAAAGGCTCTCCATGCCACATATAAGTGCTGCACAAATGAAGGATTTTACGTCTGAAATTCTTACAAAAGAGCAAATGGAACAGTTTGAAAAGGATAAGGATTTAGACTTTGTCCTTTCTCTTTCTGATATCGGTCGCTTTAGAATAAACGTATATAAACAAAGAAATTCTATTTCTCTTTCAGCTAAATTGATTTTTGAAAACATTCCTTCTATCACAGACCTTCACCTTCCTGATTGGCTAACAAGTTATGTTTTAAGAACGCATGGATTTATTTTGATTATTGGACTTACAGGGCACGGTAAAACTACAACGATGTCGACTCTTGTTGATGTAATAAATACAAATAAAAGATGTAATATTGTGACACTTGAAGACCCCATCGAGTATCTTCATAAGCACAAAAAAAGCAATGTTAACCAGAGGGAGATCGGTATTGATGCGGAATCTTTTTCAGCGGGGCTGAGACACATTCTGAGACAGGATCCAGATGTTGTGGTGATAGATGAATTGAGAGATCCTGAAAGTATTACAGTTGCGCTTAATGCTGCAGAAACAGGGCATTTGGTAATAAGCGCTATGCATTCTTTAAATACGATAACCGCTATTGATAAGATATTAAATTTTTTTCATGAACATCAACGGACGCAAATAAGAATGCAAATTGCGGACACGTTACTACTTGTATTCTCCCAGAAACTGATACCAAAGAGGGGAGATAAAGGCAGGATTCTTGCCTATGAAAAGTTAACTAACTCTCCCAGGGTAGCGAACATAATTAGGGAAGGTAAGACTAATACGATAAAATCGCTTATGCAGATTGTGTCTGAAGATATGTCATCCATAGAGCAGCGTATTGCTGATTTATGCATTGAAGGTAAGATTACGTTTGAAGATGGTTTAAAATTTGCTGATAATTCAGCCCTTTTCAGAAGTCTGGTTGAAACCGGTCAAACATAAATAAAAGGGTTCAAGGATTATTTAATAAAAATTAATTCCATCACTTGAACCCTTGGACCCATGACCCCTCGAATCCTTATTTAATTAAAGCCACCGAGGGGAGTTGAACCCCTAGCCTGAGCATTACGAATGCCCTGCTCTGCCGGTTGAGCTACGGTGGCACCTCTCAAAAGCATTAATATAATATACTATAAATTTATGTGGTTCAATATAGTTTAAAAACTGTTGAAAAATAGTTCAAAATGGTTGTAAAGGTGGTTCAAAGTTATTTCGATACTATTTTGAACTACTTTTGAACTATATTAAACAATTTTGAACACTGGTTTTTAAAGTGTGTCGTTGGGTGATAAATTATAAGGAAAGATGTTATACGGTTAATATTTTCTATCCGCCTTCGGCTATTCTCTCTTCTTCTTCCTGACGTGTTTTGCAATCTATGCAATAGGTGGTAACAGGTCTTGCCTCAAGGCGTTTAATACCGATTTCATTCCCACATTCGTCACAGATGCCGTATCCTCCATTATCAATTCGTTCGATAGTTTCTTCAATCTTTTTTAGGAGCATGCGCTCTCGATCTCTTAACCTTAACATGAAGTTTCTGTCAGTCTCTGCAGTTGCTTGATCACCCATATCAGGGAAATTAATCTCACCGGGAAGAGAGTTGAGGGTTTCTTCTGCCTCTTTTAACAATGCTTCTCTTTGGGATAGAAGGCTTTGCTTAATCTGTTGAATTGTTCTTTCTCTGCGGGGTGTAGATATTTTTTTTGTGGTTTTCTTTTTTGAAGATGCAGGAGCGCTTCTCTTTTGCGTTTTAACTTTATTAGCTGTTTTAGTTGGCTTTTTAATCTTGGACATTGTACCTTTCTTAGATGATTTAGTCGCCTTTTTTGTACTTGAAGTTGCTTTCTTAGCAGTTGTTTTCTTAGGCATTTATCATCCTCAATATTATTTTATTAATTTTAAATAAACTGTAAATTAACAAATTTGAATCCATTAAGTCAAATTGTTTTTATAAACAATAACGGTACCTTGACAAAGCACTTTTATTTCCATTAATTTATCAATTAAATGAACTTATCAAAATAAAATTATATAATTATGCAATATTATTCGGCATTTGTCCGGAATTCTTTAATAATGAAGTTGCATTCGTATTACTAAAAAATTGCAGGGATATTATTATAGCTGATGCATCAACCCCTCCTTCCTTATTATTTGTTTTGATAAATTCAAAATTGTATAAAAAGTTCAAGATTGTTTAAAATTGAACTATTTTGAACTATCTTGAACTTTTTGAACTATGATAAAAGGAGGTAACCATGATTCTTGGTGTGAATGTCGACCATGTTGCCACTGTTAGGGAGGCTAGGAAGGAGGCAGAACCTGTTCCGGTAATAGCCGCTGATCTAGCTATTAAGGGAGGAGCTGATGGAATAACCGTTCATTTAAGAGAGGACAGAAGACATATACAGGATAGGGATTTAAAAATAATAAGACGCAAAGTATCAATTGAACTTAATCTTGAAATGGCTGCTACAAATGAAATGATTAATATTGCATTAAAGGTTAAACCAGACATGGTAACCCTTGTGCCGGAGAAAAGAGCAGAGCTTACGACAGAAGGCGGTCTTGATTTAAAAAAGAATAAAAAGAGGATAAAAAGGGCAATTCACGCAATCCAGGCCAAAGGAATTCCAGTGAGTCTCTTTATCAACCCGTCAGTAACTGATGTTGAAATTTCAAAAGAGATTGGTGCTCAAATGGTCGAAATCCATACAGGTCTTTATGCAAATTCAAAAGGCAGAAAACAAACAGAAGAGCTACAAAGGGTTAAGAAGGCAGTGAAAAAAGGGCTAGATATAGGGTTGCTAGTTAATGCGGGACATGGACTGAATTATACCAATGTGAAAAAAATTGCTTCCATTAAAGGATTGCGAGGTTTGTACATTGGTCACAGCATTGTTTCTAATTCAATTTATCTTGGAATGGAAAAAGCCGTGAGGGAAATGAAACGTCTGATCAAGGAAGGCAGC
Source organism: uncultured Nitrospiraceae bacterium (assembly GCA_964347155.1). Lineage (GTDB taxonomy): Bacteria > Nitrospirota > Thermodesulfovibrionia > UBA6902 > UBA6902 > CAYFXR01. The sequence continues at coordinate 4,075 of CAYFXR010000053.1, forward strand.
AAATAAGATTGTTATACGTTAATCGTTATAAATTAAATGAATAAAATATAAAATAACATCTGTCTAAAATAGATAGTATCAGGAGACTGAATACCTCACAAACACAATGAATCGACGGATTTGATAAAATATATAATCTCATTTTGCTTGATCTTATTTTAAAGGATTTATAAAGTTCATATTGTTGAAGATCAGCTGAGATCAATACTTGAGGAGTCGTCATTGTGTTTATTCGGCATCCAGTCTCCTTTGCGACATTATTTTGGACAGCTCTGATATAACATATAACATAAAATGATATATGGTATTGGCATAGACATTGTAAAAATTAAGCGAATGAAAGATGTGTCTGAAAAATGGGGCAAAAAGTTTTTTCAAAAAGTGCTTACAGAAAATGAAATAGCATATTGTTATCAGAAAAAAATTCCTTATCCTTCCCTGGCTGTTCGTTTTGCTGCAAAAGAAGCCCTTATAAAGGCAATTGGCTCGGAAGTAATTGTTAATATGAAAGACATTGAAATCATAAATGAAAAAAACGGAAAGCCAACGCTGAAGGTCATTGGGAAGCTTGAAAAATTTTTTAAAGAGAACAAAATAAAACACTGCCACTTATCCCTCAGTCATGAAAGAGAATTTGGTGTGGCATGTGTGATATTGGAAGTGTGAGGATTCTGATTCGGATTAATCGATTCTCAGAACCTTTGCCCCCCGGATTTTCCTTGTTTTAAGCTCAATTAACGCCTTGTTTGCATCTTCCAAAGAAAACTCCTGAACTTCGGGCCTGATGCCCATTTCAGCCGCAAGTGCCAAGAATTCGCTCACGTCTCTCCTGCTGACATTGGCCACACTCTTTATCTCCTTCTCCAGCCAAAGATGTGAGGGATAATTCAGTCGCAGAAGATAGTCCTTGTCTGTTTCTTCCTTGCGGATTGCATTAACGACCAATCGCCCCCCAGGTTCCAGATTTTTCAAAGCTTCGACTACCGGTTTCCATACAGGCGTAGTGTCAATGATACTATCCAGCTTATCAGGCGATTCCTCGTCTGTGCTCCCTGCCCAAAATGCACCTATCTCTTTTGAAAACGCTCTCTCCTCTTCACTTCTGGCAAAGACAAAGACTTTGACATTCGGATACCGATGTCTCACCATCTTCATAACAAGGTGGCCCGATGCCCCAAAGCCGGTTAGTCCCAGTTTCTGCCTGTCTTTGAGACCCGTCAATCTCAGCGATCGATATCCAATCGCACCAGCACATAATAGAGGCGCTGCTTCTGAATCGGAAAGGGCATCAGGAATGTTGTAGGCAAAGCCTTCTGAAACAGTCATGTACTGGGCATATCCACCATTAGCATCTCTGCCTGTTGCCTTGAACTCTTGGCATAGATTCTCATTGCCTGAGAGGCAGAACTTGCATGTTCCGCAGGCTGAGTAAACCCAGGCAATCCCTACCCTTTCGCCAGTTTTGAAGATGCTTGCTTTGCTTCCAACTTTTTCAACCTTCCCAATAACTTGATGCCCTGGAACAACGGGCAAAAACGGCGGGGGAGTTCTGCCCTCGATTTCATCCAGTTCGGTATGGCAAACCCCACAGGCTGAAACTCGAATTAAAATCTCTTTGCCGCCCGGGACAGGATTTGGGATATCCATCAATTCCAGTGGGTTCTTGTTCTGTTCGAGGTTACAGAGTTTATTCAATACCATTGCTTTCATTTCAGTTTAGCCTTTTTTCTATCAACCTCAAAAATGTATTTGAAATAATGCAGGCTTTGTGAAAGAAATTATTTTTCGATACCTTAAACGCAATATTAATTGATCGAGCGTGAATACTTTTATTCAAAGCGATATGCACAATTTAATAATAAATTCATCCCGTAAAATATTTACTATTCACGGGATAAATCGAGTTAAATAATTTATTGAGCAATGTCTGCATTATTTTGGTCAAGCCTTCACAATGCAAAAATTATATAATGGCATGAAATAAAAATAAAGGGGAAAAGGGGGTATGAGAATGATATGCAAATGATGAGGTCAATATTCAACAGGATTAGAGCTAATAGCTATTGGCTAGTATCTTAAACCTAAATTGGGCGATTCTCATATGACTAGATGTGCAATGCAGCTTCAAAAATTCATAATACGATTGGATTTTGGAATTGTCATACTGCTATATTTAGTCTTTCACTTAAAGAGTGAAGATCATAAAAGCAAGACAATAACTGCACAAAGGTATCGCTATGTATTTTTTCACCTGCCTTGCACATCTTTATCGCACAATTTAGGTTTAAGATACTAATTGATAAATAAAACACGGTATTTTATACTGGACAATGTAAAATCTCCGGATTCATAGCGGAGGACGTATAAAATATCTTATGTCATGGAGTTTACTTCCTACATAAATTGATCGATTCTTATATAACCGGATGTGCAATGCAAGTTCAAAAATTCATAATGCGATTGGATATTTGTAATTGTCTTACTGCTATATTTAGTCTTTCACCTGCCTCGCACATCTTTATGAAATTAAATCGCTCAATTTAGGTAGTAAATAGATGTGTGCAGGAGATTACTGAAATGGAAGAATTACGATGCTGAAGGTAACAACTGCTAAAGAGATGCAGTATATAGACCGGGTTACGATTGATAAATACGGTATTGCCGGAACTATTCTTATGGAACGTGCCGGGCTAAGTGTAGTAAAGAGAATAAATGAAATTTATTTCCGGGATACAGAACACAAGATTCAGGGATCAGGAGTCAGTGAACAGGACTCAGAAGAAAAAACGCAAAGACGACAACTGACAACTGACAACCAACAACTGACAAAAGTTATCGTGCTTTGCGGTGGCGGTAACAACGGAGGTGATGGATTTGTTATTGCAAGGGTTTTACATAATCAAGGCAGAGATGTAGAAGTCTTTTTAACTACCAAGCCTGAAAATTTAAAAGGAGATGCAAAAATCAATTACGATGCTGCTAAAAAGTTCGGAATTAATATGCGGCCTATTAAATATTTTTTGAATCGTTACTCGTCATACATTACCCGTAACTGCGTTATCATTGACGCTCTTCTTGGTACAGGATTGAGCAAGGAGGTTAGGGCACCACTTTCTGATTTAATTAAAAAAACAAACAAAATGTCTTCTCCGGTTGTTTCTGTTGATATCCCATCCGGTATTTCATCTGATACAGGTCAGATTATGGGCTGTGCGGTAAAGGCGCAATACACCATTACCTTTGGCCTTCCCAAAAAGGGACATTTTCTTTATCCGGGGGCGGGTTATGCAGGGCAATTATTTGTAGAGGACATTGGTTTTCCAAGGAAATTACTTGAATCGGAGAAAATAAACGTTAACCTGGTACAAAAGAAAGATGCGATTTCTTTACTTCCTGCAAGGCCAAAGTATTCTCATAAGGGAACATATGGTCATGTATTTATAGTAGCTGGCTCGAAAGGTAAAACCGGGGCTGCTTTAATGGCTGCAAAGGCATGCTTGAGGACAGGTGCAGGTCTGGTAACAATTGGTATACCTGAAACCCTGGTTCATAGTTTCCAATCAAGAGTGACGGAGGAGATGATTTTTCCACTGCCTGATAAAGGAAACGGCACCCTTTCATATATATCTGCTGATGTAATTTTTGAATTTCTTGAACAAAGGGCAAATGTCCTCGCAATTGGTCCTGGTATGTCAGTTGATAATGAAATATCAAGACTTGTCAGCCTACTTGTCAAGGGGTCAAAGGTTCCAATCGTTATAGATGCCGATGGATTGAATGCAATTGCGGGAAAGACTGCTGTTTTAAAGAAGAGTAGGGCTCCGATTATCCTTACACCTCATCCGGGCGAGATGGCGAGACTTTTAAAACAGGGGTCAGGGATCAAGGGTCAGGGATCAGAAGTAGCCGCAGGCTTTAGCCTGCGTGAAGAGATTGAGAAAGACAGAATAAATACAGCCATATCTTTTGCCAAAAAGACAAAAACCTGTCTGGTCCTTAAGGGTGTTCCGACTATTACTGCTACACCAGACGGAATGGCTTTTATCAACTCAACCGGCAATCCAGGAATGGCAACTGCCGGTACAGGGGATGTTCTTACAGGTATGATTTCAGCATTCCTTGCGCAGAAACTAAATCCTCAAAGTGCGTCAATACTCGGTGTATATATGCATGGCCTTATCGGAGATATTGTAGCTGAGAAAAAGGGTCAACACTCTCTCATCGTATCGGATATTATTAATGCAATACCAAAAGTTTTTAAATCAATAATGGATGAGTAAGTACAGCTCGGTTTTCTTGCCATAGAATAGAAACCATCACATCTGTCCAATATAGCATTGATCAGCAGGCAGAACCCCTTGTTTCCTCGGCATTCAGCCTGCTGTTTGCCATTGTTTTGGACAGTAGTGATAATTTTTAAAGATTATTTTGGACAGTTGTGAGAAATCATATATTCCTCTCTGACCTTTAATTAAAGTGCAAAATATGTTACATTTTCTTGTAAAATTATGACATTTATAAGGCCTCCTCATTTCAAGCCATTAAAAATAAAGGCTTTTTTTACTACAAAAATTATTGTTCATGACAATAAACATGTTGATAAGGTTCTTGCTAAAGAATTAAATATTTCAAAAGATAATATTTACTTGCCAATCCAAAAGCATACTAATAAAATTTATATACTTGAATCTGAGCTTAAGCCAGTAACTGCAGATGCGGTTATTACAGCTGAGAGGAATATTTTGATTGGAATTTTAGTTGCTGATTGTGTTCCTATTCTTTTGTGTGATAGAGATAAAAGAATAATTGCAGCTGTTCATGCTGGGTGGAAGGGTACAGCAAAAGAGATTTTGAAAAGTACCGTAAAAAGAATGATCGAAAGGTTTAACTGTTCATATGAAGATATATTAGTTGCTATAGGCCCGAGCATCAGACAATGCAGTTATGAAGTTGGCGAGGATGTTAAAGTCAAAGTACAGATAGCAACAGGCGATGGGAATTATTATAGCAAGCAGGGTGAGAAATATTTTCTTGACCTTTCTTCTGCAAATAGAATTCAGGCATTAAGTATGGGTATTCTGCAAAAAAACATCTGGCAATCTGAGGAGTGTACATTTTGTAACCCTGAAAAATTTTATTCCTACAGGTATGCAAAAGGTTCTGCAGGAAGGCAGGGTGGTTTTATTGGAATGTGGTAAGATAAGGAACACTGATAAACACAGATAAAAAAAGATGAACACATATAATCTGCGATCATCAGTAAACATCAGTGATTATCTGTATTGATTTTAGAAGGAGGGAGCATGCTGAAAGCAAAAGATATAATGACTAAAGATGTTATTACAATAAGTCCTGAAGCTACTGTGGAAGATCTGGCGAGATTATTGATAGATCATAAAATTAGTGGTGTCCCAGTATTGAACAGGGCGAAGAAGATAGTAGGAATTGTTACAGAAAATGATCTTATAAGTAGGAATAAGCGTTTACATATACCAACAGTTATTAGGCTTTTTGATGCATATTTTCTCCTTGATTCAGGCAAAGTGGAAGAGGAAATTAAAAAAATTGTAGCTGCAACTGTTGGTGAAATATGTACGAAAAAAATTATATCAATAACAGAGGATACGTCATTAGAAGAGATTGCTACAATAATGTCAGATAAACATGTTCATTTGCTGCCTGTTCTCAGAGACAATTCAGTTGTTGGAATTGTTGGTAAAGCAGATATAGTCAGAGCTATGACGCATGAAATTTCTAAGTAAAAGTGAGGCTGAAACAAAAAAAATTGGCCATAAACTCGGAAAAAAACTGAAACGTGGAGATGTAGTCTGCCTTTATGGTGAGCTTGGTGCAGGCAAGACTACAATGGTTAAGGGGGTTGCTTCGGCTTTAGGAATCAATGAGCGAGACATAATAAGTGCAAGTTTTACTATTATTGCAGAGTATGATTCAGGTGTACCTTTTTATCATATCGACCTTTATAGATTACCTACTGTTGAAGTCTTGGAACTCGGACTTAGGGAATATCTTGGTACAAACGGTATATCTGTAATTGAATGGGCGGAAAGGGCTGAAGGAGAAATTCCTGATAAAAGTATCAGGGTACATATCAATTATAGAGAAGAGAATTGCAGAGAAATCAAAATAGAAGGAATAGAATTATGAAAAAAATCGGAATAATCGCCAAAAAGGACGAACCTGGGGCCATTAAGGCAGTCAAAGATATGTTGAATTGCCTAAAAGGGAAAAGAATTGAGTTCTTCATAGAAGGAGCAACAGCTTCAGTTTTGAAATTTAAAGGCTATCCCATGGAAGAGATTCCGTCGAAGTCTGATCTCATTATTGTGTTTGGCGGCGACGGCACCCTTTTAAGTGTTGCCAGGTTAGTAGGAAATATAGGAGTTCCCATACTGGGAATTAATATCGGCGGTCTTGGGTTTATTACCGAATTAAGTAAAGATGAGATTCATAATAATATAAATAGAATTTTTTTAGGGAAATACAGTTTTGAAGAAAGAATCATGCTTTTGGCTGATGTATTCCGTAAGGGAAAAAGGATAGGGCAGTACAATGCGCTTAATGATGTTGTAATATACAAAGGCGCCCTTGCTAGGCTGTTTGGGCTCGACATCCATGTTGATGATCAATACGTTACCACTTTTCGAGCAGATGGTTTGATCATATCCACCCCCACTGGTTCTACCGCCCATTCGCTCTCCGCGGGAGGGCCGATACTGTATCCCACGCTTGAGTCATTTTTAATAACACCGATATGTTCCCATACACTGACCAGCAGACCCATTGTACTGCCAGATACAGTTACATTAGAAATTAGCATTAAAACAGGAGAAGATGTCTATCTGACGCTTGATGGACAGGTAGGCGTACCTTTAAAAATAAATGATAAGATAGCGGTTAAAAAAGCTGATTATAAGACTAAGTTTCTTGTTTTGCAAGATAGGGATTATTTTCAGATATTAAGAACTAAGCTGAAATGGGGATAGTAATAACAGTAAGGAGTAAGCAGTAAGCAGAAAAAAGGCGGAAAAGGCGGGAAAAGAAATTAATAGCACAAAAAGCCGAAGAAAAAAATGCAGATTAAAAATCAAAAACAATTTATGAATAGAAGATCAGAGATAATAAAAGAACTTCTCAAGGCAATCGAGTTTTATGGTGAACTTGGGTTTGAATATTTGCCCTTGAAACGGGCACATATCATGGATTCTTTAGCGAAAGCAGCTGAAGTAATAAAAGAGGATAACGCTGTTTCATATCAACACGAAGAAGCGAATCATGATGTTCACAATAAGGAAAAGGCTCTCAGAAGACTGAGAGAAGAAATAGGCGACTGTCAGAGATGCAAGCTTTCAAGAAATCGTAAAAATATTGTTTTTGGTGAGGGATCACCTCATGCTGAACTCATATTCATAGGTGAGGGCCCGGGCAAAGATGAAGACATTCAGGCAAGGCCTTTTGTTGGAGATGCAGGAAAACTTCTTACAAAATTGATAGTAAAATTAGGACTGAAACGTGATGAAGTCTATATTGCTAATATTATAAAGTGCAGACCTCCTTTTAACAGAAGTCCCGAAGAAGATGAGATTGCAATATGTAAACCTTTTGTTGAAAAGCAATTAGAAATAATTAAACCCAGAATAATTGTTGCTTTGGGTAAGATCTCGGCGCATGCCCTTCTGAAAATAAATATTCCCATAACTAAACTCAGAGGAAATTTTTTTCACTATAATGATATTCCTGTGATGCCTACATTTCATCCAGCATATCTATTGAGAAATCCAAAGGATAAATGGCTGACATGGGAGGATATGCAAAGAGTTCTTGAAAAACTGATGTGAATTTTTTCGGGAGGATATATGAAAAGATTATGGGCACCCTGGAGGATGGAATATATCCTCGATGAAAATAAACATATACGTTGCTTGTTCTGTGATATATCGAGGGAGAAAAAGGACAAGAAAGGTAAAAATGCTGACAAAAAAAATTTGATATTATACAGAGGTGAACATTGTTTTGTTCTTTTGAATCGTTATCCGTATAACAGCGGACATTTAATGGTCGTGCCGTATTTTCATACGCCTACATTTGAAGGTTTATCAGATGATGTCTTATTTGAATTTATTAAAACCGTAAATAAATCGGTGGAAGTATTGAAAAAGGCATTAGTGCCGGATGGATTTAATCTCGGTCTTAATTTTGGCAAAGTTGCAGGTGCGGGTATGGAAACCCATATGCATTTACATATTATTCCTCGCTGGACAGGAGATACTGACAGCATGCCGATTATAGCTGAAACGAGAGTTATGCCAGAGCATTTAAGAAAGACTTACCATAAACTCAGCAGATTTTTTAATTCTATCAGAAAAAGTTCAAAATCAAGGTGAAAAATTATGTTTTTTAATAAGTTAACTCTTTGAGGGAGTAGTCATAGAATTTGAAAAAAATATATGTTAAAATAATTATTTAAGTATAAAAAGGAAGAAAATATGAAAGAAAAGGATATATTTGATGAGATAATTGAAGTTGGTAAAAGGCGAGGGGTCCTCACGTATGATGAGATAAATGAGGCCCTGCCTTCTGAGTTTTTTACTCCTGATGAAATAGAGGATCTCATGGATCTTCTCAGTGACATGGGTGTACGCATTGTTGATGCTGACGAATCTCTCCCATTGGAGGAAGTAGAAGCTCAGGAATATGAAAAAACCGAAGACCTTGTTCAAGCATATTTTCATTCAATGGGGGATATTTCCATCCTTACGAAGGATGAAGAAGTAGAGCTTGCCAAAAAATTAAAAGAAGGTAAAGAAATAATTTCGGGGATAATTCAGCCTCTTTTGTTGACCAAAAGGATTGAAAAAAATTTTATCAGTGATGAAGAGATGATAGAAATGGAGGAGGATGAACGCATAGCATTGATTATAGATTTGACATTAAATAGACTTGAGATGATGGTTAAAATAGTAGATGCTTTAAATGAAGACCTGTTTCACTATGGAGGTTCTCTTAAGTCTCTAAAGAATCTTATAAAAAACGAAAGAAGTAAGAAAAAGATTCGAAGTGCAAAATTGACAGCAATGGAAGAACTTTTAAACCGGGCACAAAGAATTTTCAAGAAAATTGAAGGAGAAACTGGGATAAAAGTAGAGCCTTTGAAAACAATGTGGGACAGGATAAGTAAGGTTCAAGCGTTTGTGCTTGAGGCAAAAAATGAATTGATAACCCGAAATCTTAGACTTGTAGTCAATATTGCAAAAAATTATGTGGGAAGGGGACTACCACTTCTGGACCTGATTCAGGAAGGCAATATTGGCCTTATGAAAGCTGTAGACAAGTTCAAGCATGAAAAGGGCTTTAAATTTAGTACCTATGCCACCTGGTGGATAAGACAGGCAATAACAAGGGCGCTTATAGACCAGACCAAGACAATCAGGGTACCTGTTCACATGATGGAATTTTATAACCGGGTTACAAAGGCATCAAGAGAGCTGACACAGGAATTGGGCAGGGAACCTGCTGATGAGGAGATAGCAAGAAGACTTACCGTTCCGACGAGAAAGGTTGAAGAGGTTTTCAGGGCGATTCAAGATCCAATTGCATTACAAACACCAGTTGGGGATGAAGACACGGAATTAGAAGATTTTATTGGTGACAAAAACAGCCCATCACCATATACGGATGCTGAAAGCAAAGAAATATCAGGGTATATCAAAAAGGTTCTCGGTACTTTGACACCGAAAGAGGAAAAGGTTATCAGGATGAGGTTTGGTATAGGTGTTGACAGGGACCATACCCTTGAAGAAGTAGGCAGGTATCTTACGATAACACGTGAGAGAGTAAGACAGATTGAAGCAAAAGCTCTGAGGAAACTAAAGCATCCGAGCAGGCTGAAAGCTCTTAAGGCACTGGTTAGCACATAAAAAAATTAAACCCTGAACCGCTCCTGGTTCAGGGCTAATTTTTATTTTTTTGTCCCCATTTTGTTCCTAATATAATCTCTTGTGTGCTATCTAAAATAATAGCGTTAGATGTAGTTGGCTGAAGCGATATTACTTGTATTTTGCCAATAGACCTTTTAATAGGTGGTTCGGAAAAGGCATAGAAAACGTCGCCTACCTCAAGTCCAGCATCGTGTCCTTTGTCAAGAAAGACAATGTCGCCTTTACTTGTTAATTGGGAGTTTGTATGTGACTCCACAATATAGCCCTGTATATCAGGGTTTCTCGTCGCATCAGAAGCCAAGGGCGGTTCAGTCTCCTGATATGGTAATAGACTGTCACCTATTTCGACATCTTCAAAAGATTCAATTATTTTTGCCTTTGTTGTTTTGTCGTCTATCCCAATTATCTCTAAAATGCCTGTTATTCTTATTTGATGTCCTAATGTTTTACCTGTAATTGGATGTTTGACGACTTTTATATCTCTGATCGTAAAAAATCTTTTTCCAGACTTTATTCCTTCATCGTTTACAACTAACAGTGCAGGCATTTCTGACAGACCTAAATAAGACAGTAATTTTTTTACATCAATTTTTAGATAAACGATTTCACCTTCGCCAGCGATTTTACGATTCAATGGCGAATATGTTATCTCGCCGATACCTGGGAACTCGTCCGCTATCCAGCCGCTTTTAATATAAAGATTCTTATCGACAATATACTTTGGTTTCACTAATTCCGGAAGCTCAAAAACGGGCTTTTTGGGTTTTGATACGGTTGGAAGCTTTTTCTTTGGTAGTAATGGCATGCGCATTAATTCTTCTCTGGATGGGATTCTAATTGTATTACCCGGATATATCAGATCAGGGTTTTTTATGTGAGGGTTTACGTTCCAGAGTCTGGGCCATAAAAAATAGTCTTCTAGTTTCGTGTCAGAAATATCCCATAAGGTATCACCTTTTTTGATAATATATTCCTCCGGTGCCTCCGCCTCGATTCTAGCAGGGATCATGGAAAGAACACAAAAAACAAGAGATACAATACATATTAAAATAAATGTTTTTTTCATTTTCATCCACCTTCTCAATAAAATTCTACTCTATCTAAATTAAGATAAAGCAATATGGACTTTGTGTCAAGTTTTATAGTGTGCATTTATTTTTATATATTTTTCTGTTAAATCGCAAGTGAGAACTTTTGCAATTTTTTTGCCAGCCATTAAGTCAATAGTAATTGTTATTTCTCTGTTTGCTAAGAGTATGCCGGCGATTTTATCTTTATTCGTTCCAAGCCCCTTGCTGACCAATTTAACGTTATTAAGAAATACATCAATTCTGTGCTCATCGACTTCTATGCCTGAGTAACCGATTGAGGCCATAATTCTGCCCCAGTTGGGGTCATTTCCGTATATTGCCGTCTTTACCAGAGTTGAATGGGCTACTGACATTGCAACTCTTTCCGCGTCAGACTCGGTCCTTGCACCTCTTACAACAATCTCAATGAGTTTTGTCGAGCCTTCGCCGTCTTTCGCCATCATTCTTGAAAGGTCATATGTGATATCGCTTAATGCACGTTCAAATGTTCGATACAAGGGAGAGCTTTTTGTTATAGGTTTGTTTCCAAGTGAACCATTTGCCATTATCATGACTGTATCGTTTGTACTCATGTCATTATCTATAGTGAGCCGGTTGAATGATTTTTTTACTGCTTCCCGAAGTGCTGAGTTGAGTGTTTTGGGTTTTACCGTGACATCAGTAATTATGAAGCAAAGCATTGTTGCCATATGAGGACATATCATACCTGCTCCCTTAGCAATCCCTGCTATGGTTCCTGTTTTTCTTCCGATTTTTATCTTTTTTGATGATACCTTTGCAAAGGTATCAGTAGTAATTATTGCTGATGCTGTATCCATCAATGACGATGGGGATAGTTTTGCGATTAACCCGGGAATCGCCTTTTTTATTTTACCAACTGGAAGGGTTCTGCCAATGATACCTGTGGATGAAGCATAAACGAGTTCAGGTGAAATGCCGAGCTTTTCTGCTGTTTTTGCTGTTATTTCCCGTGTATCTTTCATGCCCTGTATGCCTGTGCATGCATTTGCATTTCCGCTGTTAATGACTATAGCTTGCCCTTTTTGTGAGGCAATACGCTCGATGGAAAGTTTTACCGGTGCAGCCTTAATCCTGTTAGTTGTAAAGAGCCCTGCAATGATTGCCGGGTTCTCTGAGAATATGAGTGCAAGATCTTTATCACCGGATTGTTTTATTCCGGCTGATATCCCTGCAAATCTGAATCCAGGAATAATGACTGTCTCGCTGATAGGGGCCTTTTTCATCAGGGGGCGGGAGGAGGAGCAATGAGCCCTGCAGTTTCATCAAAGCCGTACATAATATTCATATTTTGCACAGCCGAACCGGACGCTCCTTTTAGGAGATTATCAATTACGCTGATAATGATGAGCGTATATCCCTTGTTGGTATGTTCATCAAGAAAAACAGATAAATCACAAAAATTGGTCCCCTTGACGGCTTTTGTTACAGGATATACTCCGTTTTTCAAAACCCTTACAAATGGTTCTTTATGATAAAACTCTTGATATAATTTATGTATATGTAATAGTTTTAATTTTCTTTTAAGTCTTACGTAAATGGTGCTGAGAATTCCTCTGTCCATCGGCATAAGATGAGGTGTAAAGATTATCTTGATTTTTTTCTTTGATAGATAACTTAATTCCTGCTCAATCTCGGGCGTATGGCGGTGTACCGAGATAGAATAAGCCTTAACAGATTCATTTACCTCGGAAAACATAAATGGCTGGACAGGACTTCTTCCTGCACCCGATGCTCCGGATTTTGAATCGATAATAATTGAATTCGCATCGACAAAATTTTCTCCGATAATCGGTGCAAGCGCAAGTAATGCACTTACAGGATAGCAACCGGGGTTGGCTATTATTGATGCCTTTCTGATCTTTTCTCTGTAAATTTCCGGAAGACCATAAACGGCTTTTTTCAGCAGCGGTGAGAATAAATGAGGAGTATTGTACCACTCCTTATATTCGTTTGCATTTTTTAGTCTATAGTCTGCAGATAGGTCTATAACTTTTTTGCCAGTGTTGTAGAGAAATGCAACGGTTTTCTGAGAAGTATTGTGTGGAAGGCAGAGAAAAAAAAGATCCGCTTTTTTTGTCAGGTTTTTTAAATCCAAGGATTCGAATTTTAAATTGGTATTTCTGAAATTAAGAAATGTATCGGAGATTGATGCCCCGGATGAACGGACAGAGGTAACTGTAGTTACCTTTGCTTTTGGGTGGGATAGCAGCAACCTTAGAAGTTCGCAACCTGTGTACCCGGTTCCACCTAAGATGGCAACTTTTAACATATCTCATTATACATAAAAATTGCGATAGCTACTAAAAGCGTTTACAAGCATTGTAAAGGCTTTTCCTGACTTTTTCTCTCAAGGGTTCGAGTGGTCAAGGGTCCAGGGGTTCAAGTGAAGGAATTAATTTTATTAAATAATCCTTGACCCCTTGAATCCTCGAATCCTTGAATCCTTTTATTATCAAGACAGCAAAACTATTTACAATTCATGTAAATGTAAATGTTGACTAATACACATTTTATTATCTCTTTGAGAACTGGAAGCGTTTTCTCGCACCCTTTTGTCCGTATTTTTTTCGTTCTACCACTCTTGGATCTCTTGTTAATAATCCTTCTTTTTTGAGTTTTCCCCTAAAATCTGAATTAACTATGACGAGTGCCCTTGCGATTCCATGTCTTATTGCAGAAGCCTGTCCGCTTATACCACCGCCTTTAACCCTGACGGTGATATCATACTTTCCATTAACAGCAACGACATTTAATGGCTGCTGTATAATCATTTTCATGGTTTCATATGGAAAATATTCGTTAAAAGGTTTTTTATTAATAATTATATTTCCTGTTCCCGGTCTTATGAATACTTGTGCAATGGATGATTTTCTTTTGCCGGTTGAATTGTATTCAATTTCTGCCATACTTTTAAAACTCCTTATTGTATATTTATATTTAATTGTTCAGGATTCTGGGCTTTATGAGGATGTTCTGCACCACTGTAAATTTTTAATTTTCTGAGTTGTTGTCTGCCGAGTTTATTCTTGGGGAGCATTCCGCGAACTGCAGACAAAATGATCCTTTCAGGAGAACTTTTCATTATTTCTTTAGCAGTTTTCTTTTTTATTCCTCCCGGATAACCTGAATGATGATAGTATTCCTTCTTTTCAAGTTTATTCCCTGTAAAACGTACTTTGTCTGCGTTTACAATAATAACAAAATCGCCAGTATCAGCATGCGGAGTATAAATTGGTTTATTTTTCCCTCTCAATATTACTGCAACCCTTGATGCAAGCCTTCCCACAACAATACCATCGGCATCTATCACATGCCATTTCTTTACAACATCTGTATTTTTTGCAAATATTGTTTTCATCAACCTTCTATATATGCGATATTTAAATTACTAGAAGTTACATGATAATTTAAAAATGTTTTGATTGTCAAATTTGTATATCACAAGGTTATGCCCTGTCACATGAACGGTTGGATAATTGTTCCCATATTCTTGAGTCCAGTTCGTGGAAATATTCTTCTATTGAATAATTTCGACTGCAATCCATGCAGCGCAATTCAACACTTTTTCATCCAATTTTTAAGCTTAGCTTCCCATTACATTCTCTGCACTTCATGCCTTCTTCCATAGTCATGTTATTACTCCATTAATTATAAAGTTAATAGTTATAATATAATACAACGAATAAGGAAAAGTGAATAAAAACTTTTCAAAATGATTTATTTAACCTTTTATTTCTTCTTGTTTGCTTTTAAACTGAAAGTTTATTCTCAAGTTAAAAGTTCTATTGTTTAATTTTGCTTGATTTTTTTCATTAATTTGTTAATAATTAGAACATTCATATTTTTTTTAAACGTAAAAATATTTTATACATTAGAATCTTTGGTTCTATAGTTAATTTTAATTTTCTAGGGGAAAAGCCTATTGATTCCTGAGAGGAATTTCCTTAAGGAATTAGTCTTAGACGTAATTAATATACTGCTTAAACTGCGATTCGGTATTAATGGATCGGGTTTTAGTACCAGATTCTCAGAGCTATCGAATTATTATCGATATCAACTCCCTCCCTTTAACAAGTCTGTTTTAATGTTTAAAAAGAACCGGTAAAAAATGCAAACTTCACTTGCAAATAAAACGGCTATCATCAGCGGTGCTACAAGAGGCATAGGTCGTGCTATTGCCATTAAATTGGCCGGCGAAGGTGCACATATAAGTTTTAATTTTCTAAAAAGTAACAAAGATGCAAGGGATTTGGAAAAGGAAATAAAATCCTTAGGTGTTAAAGTTAAGTCTTTTCAGGTGGATATTAGAGACTATAGTGCCGTGAAATCCTGGGTAGATGATACGAGGGAAATATTTGAAAGGATAGATATTGTTGTTAATAATGCCGGTGTAATTAAAGACAAGGCGCTAGCTCTCATGGAACAGGATGATTGGCATGAGGTAATGAATACGAATTTGGACGGAACATTTAATCTTACCAGAGCTGCAATCATTACACTCATAAAACAGAAAAGCGGTGTTATCATAAATATTTCATCAATAAGCGGCATTACGGGTATGTCACGGCAAACCAACTATGCTGCTTCTAAAGCAGGGATAATCGGGTTTACTAAATCTCTTGCCAAGGAAGTTGCGCCCTATCATATCAGAGTTAACGCTGTTGCTCCCGGGTTTATAGAAACAGATATACTGAAAGATTTAAAGGAAGAATATAAGAGTCAGATAATAAAACAGATACCATTAAGCAGGCTAGGAAAACCGGAAGAAGTAGCGAAGATGGTACAGTTTATGGTCAGTGAAGATGCAAGCTATATTACTGGCCAGACTTTCGTTATAGACGGCGGAATGAGTTTATGAACGAAAGACGAATAGTTATAACGGGAGTAGGAGTAATTGCGCCTAATGGCATAGGGAAGGAAGAATTCTGGCAGGCCTTGAAAGAAGGACGTTCAGGGATAAAGCCTGTTAAACGTTTTGATACAAGCGGGTTTAAATGCAAATTGGCCGGTGAAATTGACAATTTTAAGCCTGCTTATTTTTTGGGCTCTAATGGCTTAAGAAATCTCGACAGAACCTCAAGATTATTGTGTTCTGCTGCAAAATTAGCAATTGAGGATGCAGACTTAAGAATCAACGATAAAAATACAGATGATATCGGTGTCTGCACGGGAACTACTCT
>CAYFXR010000054.1:0-3332 GCA_964347155.1 uncultured Nitrospiraceae bacterium
CTCAGGATCGGGGAACTATTAAGTTTGAAAGTATCGGATGTTTCTGACAGAAAACTCATCATTCGTGAGCCAAAGTCGAGAAAGGATTCAGAAGTCGCCTTCATGCCTGAGCAGATAGCAAACAGGTTGGCTGAGTACATAAAGAAAGCAAATTTATCTTCAGAATACCTTATCTTTCCCATTTGCTATTCAACAGCCAGATCGTTAATAAGATATCTTGCCGGGAGAATAAATGTTGAAATGACCCCGCATGATCTCAGGAGACATTCAGCCACATTTGCCAGCCGCAACGGGATGCCGCTGGAAATTGTATCTAAGGTGATTCTCAGACACAAAGATTTAAAGACGACACAAATATATTTGGGAAGAGTAAGTGAGCCAGAGGCGATACGCTGGATGGACAGCTTGCACGGCAAATAAAATAACCTTAAGTTATTGATTTACAATAGTAATGTTGAGCCTTTGGGGTATGATTTTAGCATTAAACATCCATCAACAATCCGTTATTATTGAGTTTTTTGCTTCGGTCTCGATGCCGTTAGTATTCCTCTATTAATTAGAACTTCCGTTAGACTCCAAAAAGCAACATAAGTTGAAGTTATCAATTATTTTTGTCATGTACCAAAAAGCAAGATATCTAACGTTAATGATTATTTGGATCAATAGTAATATGAAAATTTTATAACATTGATAAATATTTTTAATTAGACAATTAAATTGTCTTATATTATTATAGATATATTCTCACATAAAAATCGTTCTTAAATATGGAAAAGAGAAATTACAAGAGAGTTTCTACAGATATTCACGTAACGTTCTGCTGTTGTGCAACTGATTATTATTCTGGGACTGCGACTAATATCTCAGAAAAGGGTATGTTTATCAATACCAATATGTGTTTTCCCTTAGAGTCTGACCTTGATATTTTAATTCTCTCAAAAATTATTAACAAAATTTAATTTAGCAAAACGTGAGATCAAAAATTTCATTAAAATATGTTTTAGCAGGGGCTTTTCTGGGCTTTTTAGTCATCCATCCTTTAGTGATGATTTTTGGCCAATGGATGTTGGAACACAAGATATCTTGGGATGCAATCATAAAGATATCTTTTAAAAGCTTCTCTTTAAATATGCTCCCTTGGAGTCTGGCCTTTACAGTATTAGGTGCTTTTATTGGTATATTATACTCCCAAAATAAGCAATCCATAAGGAATTTAAGTGAGGCTCGAAATGAGCTAGAAATACGGGTTGAAGAACGAACTTCAGAGTTAGTTAAAGCCAATAAGGAATTGCGAATTGAGATTACCGAGCGTAAAAACATAGAGGAGGCACTGAAGAAAGAGAAAGATAAAGCCCAAAAATATCTTGATATTGCCGGTGTTATGGTCGTGGTTATTGATGCTGATCAAAATATCACCCTTATTAATAAAAAAGGCTGTGAGATTTTAGGATGTAAAGAGAATGAGGTTATCGGCAAAAACTGGTTTGATAATTTTCTCCCAGAAAGGATTAGGAGGGATGTAATAGCGGTATTTGAAAAGTTGATGGCAGGAGAAGTGGAGCCAGTTGAATACTATGAAAACCCTGTTTTGACCAAAAGAGGTGAGGAGAGGATTATTGCCTGGCATAATACTGTGATAAAAGATGATTCGGGTAAAATCATTTACACTATTGGTTCTGGGGAAGATATCACCGAGCGCAGGATGGAAGAAGCAGACAGGGTGCTACTTCTCGATAATATGAGTGCCCTGGTCTGGTATCTAAAGGATGAACAGACACATGGAGCAGTAAACAAGGCCCTTGCGGATTTCATGGGACTGCAAAAATCTGATATTGAACATAAGAGCCTGTTCGAAATATATAGGAGAGAGGAAGCAGAGGTTAGCATTGCTGGGAACCACAAGGTTTTTGCAGAGAAAAAATCAATCAATACCGAAGAATGGGTTGTAAACGCCAATGGGGAGTCTCGATTGCTTGCTATTACGAAAATACCGAGACTCGCCGAAGATGGAAGTGTTGACTATATGGTATGTTCGGCTGTTGACATTACGGAGCGCATGCTAGCAGAAGAGCTGCTTATTCAGGCAAAGCAGGATTGGGAAGACACTTTTAACACCATCACTGATATGATTTTCATTAATGACAAAGATTTTAATATCATTAGAGCTAATAAAGCAGCCTATGAGATGCTAGGCTTGCCTGACCTGGAGATTAATAAAACAATCAAATGTTATGAGTATTACCATGGAAAAGACGGGCCATTGGAAAGATGCCCTGCTTTAAAGTGCCTTAAAACGGAAAAGCCTGCTACATATGAAATGTTTGAGCCCCGTTTGAATAAAATTGTTGAAATAAAAGCTATCCCAAAGTTTGACGAGAATAATCAGATTGAGGGATTTGTTCATATTGTTAGAGATTTGACTAAACAAAGAAATATTGAAGAAGAACTCATACGTTCACAAAAATTGAGTTCTTTAGGAAGAATGTTGGCAGGGATAAGTCATGAAATTAAAAATCCGCTTACAGGAATTAAAATGATGTTAGAGTCAGTAAGAGATGATTATAACATGAAAGATTCTAGTTATCAGGATATTATGAGAATTATTAATGAAATCATAAGGCTCGACAATCTATTAGATAATTTGATGAAATTTTCAAAGCCGAAACCATTAGATTTAGATAAAAAAGACATAGGTAAATCAATAGAAAATTCTTTAATTTTGATTAGTAAGGATATAAAAGAAAAAAAAATAAGAATAAAAAAAGTCTATCGTCATAATGGTACAAAAATTCTTATCGATTCAGAAAGGATGCAACAGGTATTTATTAATCTGTTATTAAATGCTGCTGAATCAATGGATAAAAATGGAGTATTGAGTATTTATTTATATGAAATAAAAAATGGTCAAATTAACGGAACACACAATAAATATACAGATTTAACAGAATATATTCCAAAAGGAATGGACTCGGGTATTCATGTGCGATTAAAAGACTCAGGTTGTGGGATTAAAAAGGAAAATTTGAGGATGATATTTGATCCGTTTTATTCCTCTAGAGATAATAAAACGGGATTGGGTTTATATATTACACATGAAATAGTTCATCAACATAAAGGGTCAATTAATGTGAACAGCACAGAGGGAATGGGAACTACCTTCAATATTATACTCCCAAACTTATCATAACCAAATAGAAAAAATACAAAGATAAAAAATGGAATTTAAGATTTTAATTATTGATGATGAAGAGATTGTTTGTGAGGGGCTATCACGGGTTCTGAAAAAACAGGGATATTTGGTAGATTATATAACAACAATGAATGAAAGTGCG
>CAYFXR010000055.1:0-1599 GCA_964347155.1 uncultured Nitrospiraceae bacterium
TAAAGAATTCAGTGTGCTTGACGTAATTAAATCCGTAAATTAGAATTTTTTTTAATGAATAGATACAAGAAGTCAATATGAAGAGGAGAATAATAATGTTATCAAGACAGGAAATACAGTCTATGTATCAATCAGGAGCGAGGCATTACGATTTCGTTACAATTTTGTTCAGGCTGATTGGCTTGCGCATGAAAGCTTACCGCTCACTTGCAATACAAAAATTGTCACTGCAACGTGGCGATTGTGTCATCGAGCTTGGCTGTGGTACTGGTTTGAACTTTCCTATTCTTATGGAACGGATTGGGCCGGAAGGTCGATTGATTGGGATTGACTTAACACAAGGAATGCTTGATATTGCTCGGGTGAGAGTCAAGCGGTCTGGTTGGAAAAATGTTGAGCTAATACAATCGGATATAGCTGCATATGATTTTCCGGAAGGAGTAAACGGTGTTCTTGCAACAGGCCTCTTTGGCTACATACCCGAATATGACCGCGTGATCAAAGCAGCTTCCCAGTCCCTCGTACCCGGTGGGCACCTCGTAATACTTGATGGCAAGCAGCCAGAAAACCTGCCATCATGGTTGTTCAAAATCGTCCTGAAACTCGGCGGGCCGTTCGGATACACCCCTGAATATTTCAATGTCCGCCCCTGGGAATCTGTAGACCGTTATTTTAGAGAGACGTCGTTCGAGCAAAGATATGGGGGGATGATATATATTGTATCTGGAACAGCAGATAATTAGCGGTATAGCCACTAATTAGAGCTGTCTGAGCTAAAACTTTGCGCTTCTTCAAAGTTGATTCGTAGTAAGAACTTTAATAGGAGGAATGATGAAGCACTGGTTTTATTTAACATGTGCAATCTTGCTTGAGATTGCGGGAACTACTTCTATGAAGCTTTCCCATGGATTCACTAAGATTGTGCCTTCGATATTAATTTTTGTTTTTTATGCAACATCCTTCGTTGCGCTGACTCTTGCTCTCAAGAAAATTGACGTCAGCATTGCATACGCTATCTGGTCAGGTGTTGGAACAGCTCTCATAGCTATTATCGGCATTGCATATTTCCGTGAACCGGCGACTATCGTCAAAATTTTAAGTATATTGTTAATAATCATTGGTGTTGTCGGCCTAAACCTTGGTGGGATTAAACATTGATATGCATATATTAATAAGAGATCGTATCTCTCAATTGTTTCCTTATAGTCCCTTCTAGTCCCTTCGCCATCGCCGAGCTTTTTTTCAATTTTTCTGAATGATAACCCCTGCCTCCGCAGACCCTTTGTTTTTTCCAGAATTCCATCATGAATTTTGGGTCGGCCAATTTGCTTTTTTTTTTTTGCGTTCTCCAGGCCTGCAACGACTCTCTCACGGATGATGTCTTTTTCAAACTCAGCAACAGCTCCGATAATTTGAAATACCAGTTTTCCGGTTGGACTAGTTGTATCTAGGTTGTTGTCATAGGAAATGAAGCTCCCCACCTACAAGGCGGGGCTTCAAAAAAAATTAACTACCTATGTATTCCCCCCTTTAGTAAAGGGGGGCGAGGGGGGGATTTGTAGATGTTATAATTATAAAATCCCCCTTAATCCCCCTTTT
>CAYFXR010000056.1:0-11838 GCA_964347155.1 uncultured Nitrospiraceae bacterium
TTTTGTTCCAACTCCGTCTGTGCTGCTTACAAGCACAGGATTTTTATAGCGAGATGAATCTAATCTACAGAAAGCTCCAAAAGAGCCTATATCAGTCATAACATATGGTTTGAAGGTGGAACGTGCTAAGGGCTTAATGATATCTACCAGTTTGTTGCCTTTGTGGATGTCAACGCCTGATTTTTTATAAGTAAGTTTCATTGCCCTACAATGGTATTATCAATCAACAATGATTTGTTGTAAAATATTTTCAAATTAATTCTTCATTCATAATTGATCATTGTTCTTTAATTTTTTTCAGTCCTTCTTCAGCAGCCTTTTGTGCTGCGGCTTTTTTCGTTTTTCCTTTACCGGAACCTAATAATTCATTATTTATATAGACCTTAACTTCAAATATTTTTTTATGTTCGGGACCTTCCTCTCTATGAGTTATATATTTTGGTAAGACACCGCATTGTGCCTGTGCAACTTCCTGCAGTTTTGTCTTAAAATCAAAGACAAAATTATTTGTTGCAAGTTCTTCCATCTTATTAATTAAATGTCTCAGTACAAAATCTTTTGCCTTTTTGTAGCCTCCATCCAGGTAGATCGCTGCTAAAATTGCTTCAAAGGCATTGGCAAGCAGAGAAGGTTTTTTTCTGCCTCCCGTCAATTCTTCACCTTTACCCAGACGAAGGTATTCCCCAATATTAAGACACTTTGCAATTTCAGCTAATGTTGCTTCCTGAACCGCATAAGCTTTTATCTTGGAAAGGTCTGCTTCTGTGTATTCTGAATAGGAGGAAAACAG
The DNA here is from genome assembly GCA_964347155.1 of uncultured Nitrospiraceae bacterium. Classification (GTDB taxonomy): domain Bacteria; phylum Nitrospirota; class Thermodesulfovibrionia; order UBA6902; family UBA6902; genus CAYFXR01. Next base: position 791 of record CAYFXR010000056.1, read on the forward strand.
ATATTCACTTATAATTAATTCTAAAACGGCATCACCGAGGAATTCCATGCGTTCATTAAATGAGACTCGTTTTTTTTGATTTTCGTAGGCGTACGATTTATGTGTAAGTGCTTCTTTTAAAAGAGGCTTCTTTTTAAAGGTGTAGGCTATAGAATGTTCAAGATTGGACAAATTTTCTAAAGATAATACACGCATTTGTTCCACCAAATCCAAAAGAATTGGACATTGCTATATTTATATCAAGTCGTCTTGCTTTTTGTGGTACATAATCGAGGTCGCACCCTGAATCAGGATTCTCGAGGTTTATAGTTGGCGGCACTGTTTTATTAAAGATGCTGAGTACACAGATTACTCCTTCAACACCACCGGATGCGCCAAGAAGGTGCCCTATCATTGACTTTGTGGAACTTACACATAGTTTGTAGGCATGTTTACTAAATACATTTTTAATTGCAACTGTTTCTATTTCATCGCCGTATTTTGTCGAGGTTCCGTGAGCATTAATATAGTCCACTTTTTCAGGAGGTATATCTGCGTCCTTTAACGCAGCTTCCATGCATTTCGTAGCGCCTTCGCCGTTTGGGGAGGGACTCGTTATATGATAAGCGTCCGAGTTTAACCCATAGCCTATTAATTCTGCATAAATCTTTGCTCCTCTTTTCAATGCATGCTCTAATTCTTCAAGTATTAAAATACCGGCGCCTTCACCCATGACAAAACCGTCTCTTTCTTTATCAAAAGGTCTGCTTGCTTTTTCTGGTTCATGATTTCTTGTAGACAGGGCTTTCATCGAAGCAAAACCCGCAATACCTAAGGGGGTTATTACGGCTTCTGATCCTCCAGCGATCATTGCATTGGCAACACCTCTCTGAATCAATTTAAAGGCATCACCTATTGAATGGGTGCCACTGGCACAAGCGGTAGCTATTGCAGAATTTGGCCCCTTAACGCCAAAATAAATGGATATTTGACCGGAGATAAGGTTGATTATGGTCATCGGGATAAAAAAGGGAGAAATTTTTTTGTATCCTTTTTCAAGAAGGGTCCTGTTATAGCGTTCAATAGCAGAAAGTCCTCCGATTCCAGAACCTACAATTGCCCCTATTTTTTCAGAATTTATATCATTTACTCTTAATCTTGAGTCATCCATTGCTATTTTCGATGCTGCAAGTCCCAGATGGATAAACCTATCCATTTTTTTTTGTTCTTTTGTCTCTATAAAATTGTCTATTTCAAAATCAGGAATTTCTGCAGCTATCTGGCATGTCAGGCCATCAGGATCAAAGTGGGTTATTTTCCTTACAGCTGAACGCCCTTCTATGAGGCCATTCCAGGATTTTTTAATTCCGGTGCCGAGGGGTGTTATGATTCCAACCCCTGTTATTACAACCCTTCTCTGCTTCATTTATCTTTAAAGTTCTTTTCCCAAATAATTAATAAAAATGATCCATCTTTCATAGTGTAAAATGATTAGTTTCCGGATTTGTCTTCTATATATTTGATAGCATCGTGAACTTTCAGAATTTTTTCCGCATCTTCATCAGGAATCTCAATGTTGAACGCCTCTTCAAAAGCCATTACAAGTTCAACAGTGTCGAGAGAGTCAGCACCGAGATCCTCTATAAATGATGCTTCCTGGGTTACCTTTTCACTATCAACACCGAGTTGTTTAGCTATAATATCCTTTACTTTTTCTTCAACAACCATTAAACACCTCCAATTTTTAAAATTAAAATTCGTAGCTTAGTTCTAAATTGAGGAATATCAATTATACCTGTTTATTTGAAATTTTTCATTTTATATTTTACTTTTACATGTACATACCGCCGTTTAAATGGATAACCTGGCCGGTTATATAATCCGATTCTTTCGAGGCAAGGAATATAACAGCGTTTGCTACATCTTCAGGCGTACCAAACTGTCCGAGAGGAATGGCATTTTTCATTTCGTCCTTGACATCATCAGAGAGTATGTCGGTCATTGCAGTTTGAATAAATCCCGGTGCAATAGCATTTGCTCTAATACCCCTGCTTGCATATTCTTTTGCGATTGTTTTTGTAAGCCCAATAATACCGGCTTTGGATGAACTATAGTTTACCTGTCCTGGATTGCCCATAAAAGCTACTACAGAGGATATACTGATAATCTTTCCTGAACGCTGTTTGGCCATTATTTTTACAGCTTCTTTACTGCATAAAAATGTACCCTTAAGGTTAACGTTTAGCACAGTATCCCAGTCTTCTTCTTTCATTCTCAGTAACACGGTATCTTTTGTTATACCTGCATTGTTGACGAGTATATCAAGTGTGCCAAGTTCTGTTATACATGTTTCAAATGCCTTGGTAACCTCATCTTGCCTTGAGACATCGAGCTTAACAGCAATACTTTTCACACCTGTTGTTCCGACTTCTTGTGAGGTGATTTGTGCACTTTCAATATTTACATCAGTTATGGCAATATTAGCGCCTTCTTTTGCCATTCCAATAGCAATTGATTTGCCGATTCCCTGTGCTGCACCCGTAATTAGAGCGTTTTTGCCTTCAAGTCTCATAATGCCTCCATATTAAAAAATATTGTAGCAGAATAAATGAAACGAAATATTATAAAATCTGAGTTGTATTTAGGCAACCTATCAGGTTTTTTACAGGAGTTCCCCTCCAATTTTTTGTCGGTCTTGCAAACGAGCGATGCCATCACTTTTGTCACCCTCCGGCAAGCCCTGTGCCATCCGGTTCAAGGCTTGCCCGGAGGATTCAGTCTCTGCATGATTATGCAATAAGCCATAACTCATTACACATAAACGAAGTTCACTTAGCTATGATCTCTGGAATCCCCGATCAGGTATGCCCTCTGACTTGATCAAGGAGTGGCGGGGAATGACCTTTTCCATATTATGTGCTAAATATGTTTGACACTTAAAATAGCTGAGAAAAGTTTCCCCATTTTTCCAAGAATGGTATTAGCAACAGCGGGAAAGAAACTAAAACGACAAGTCCCCATGAGTCATCAATTGTTACTATGACTTGAAGAGTTCGAGTGAAGGGTTTATTATAAAAAACCATATAACTGTAAATAATAATTACACATTATGTAAAATAATTTGACATTTTATTTTTTTTATGTTATTTCTATAAAGAGGCGTATTGGAGGAGAAAAATGATAAATCATGGAAATAAGAACATTATTTACAGAAATAAACTGTTTTCAAGCTTTTTAATTATTGTAAATATATTTTTTTTAATAATAATTATACCTTCAAATAATGCAGTAGCTACGTTAATTGATAATAGCAAGCTCTACACCATATCACCACATAATCAAAGCACCGGTTTGTGGAGCATTGATCCAAAAACCGGTGCTGCTGAGTTTGTCACATCTCTTTTTATGCCAGATGGAAATAATCCTAATTTTATGACCAATGCCCTAGCATTTAATCCAGATAACGAATTGTTCGCATGGGATACCTTTCGCAGGCAGCTATATAAAATTGATTATGTAACCGGACAAATACATTTTATAGGATTGCCGGGTACTGACTCAACACCGAGATGGATAAATGGTCTTGCATTTGACAAAGATGGAAGTCTCTATGGTCTGCACGGGCCAACTGACGAACTGTTTTCTATAGATGTTTTCTCAGGAGATATTGCCAGTTTAGGTTACATTGGCTATCAGATAAATCATAACGGTCTGGCTATAGATTTCAACACGAATACACTATATGCACTTACCGGCTGTAGGGCTAATTGGGGATGTGAATCAGACCGTCTTTATGAAGTTGATAAAGCAACGGGTCTTGCTCTTGAAGTGTACCCATTACCATTTCTTGATCAGGGCCAGGTTGGTGTAGAGTTTTATCCATTAACAGGAGAACTGTTCACTGTACGAAATCATAACAGACTTATGACAATTGAAATGAATAATGGTACAGAGGTTGAGAAATTTATATTAGAAGATATTTATACAACTAATCTCGCTGCTCCTTATCCTGTTGAAACAGAGGCGATACCAGAACCAAGCACACTTTTATTTCTGGGGAGTGGACTTGTAATCATGGGAATTATACTGAGAAAAAGCAATCTTCATTAAATTTGCTTTCCTGTGGAAAATATTTTTAATGCACTTTCCGTTTAATGAGAGAGTTTGTATATCTGTCTTTTTAAATAATAAATAACTTGAAATGAAATGGAATGCTAAAATAGTATTTAAAATAGAACTTTTCAAAAAGTTTGTAATGCCTAAATTGAGCGATTTTCATATGACTGGATGTGCAATGCAGGTTCAAAAATTCATAATGCAATTGGATATAGGAATTGTCTTACTGCTATATTTAGTCTTTCACTTAAAGAGTGGAGATCATAAAAGCAAGATAATAACTGCACAAAGGTATCGCTATGTATTTTTTCACCTGCCTTGCACATCTATCGTTCACTTTATGTAATAATAATTTTAAGGATTCGAGGATAGGTTTTAATGGGTAACGCGTTAACGGGAAGGTGTAAAGAATTAAAGACGTTCCTGGCAGCATTTTTAATCTTATATTGCTTTTTCACAAATCCGGCAGTTTCTTTTGCCGCAGGTTCTGATATAAACAAGGTAAGGATAGCTATTTTCCCTTTCAATGATATCCAGTCGAAGATTTTCGATACAAGAATACCCGTGTTGCTGAAGGCAGAGTTATCCGGATATGAATTTATTGAAATGGTGCCGGTGGAGGTAATCAGGGAGAAGATTTATGAAATTAAGCCGTCTTTTCTGTGGACGGAAAAGGAGGGCGAAGAAAAGATAGGCGGTATACTCTGGAGAATAGAACCGACAGTTGTGGAAGAGGTTAATAAAAGAGTATCAGCCGAGTTTTCTATTTATGGAGATTTAACGAGATTTGGCAATAAATGGATGATAGATGTCTATATCATGAAAGGGAAAGATTTGAAACCGAAAGAGTCGCTCACCGTTTCTGGCTTAAAGGACGAAGACATTCCTGAAAGGCTAAAACAAGCGGCACAGAAGATAACGGACTGGTTGATAGAAGTAAATGTACTTAAAGAAGCTGAAGAAGATATAAGACGCTTTATGGGTGGACTCTATACGTATTCCACGGTTATTGAAAAAATAAATCATCGTATTGCTTCCTTTCCGGAATCTATCCCCCTCCATGCATTGCTTCTCGACCTCTATCTTAAAGAAAAAGAGATATATCACAGTAAAATAATGGACGAAGGATTAAAAATAATATCGCTTTACGATCCATCTCAGGAAGGAGATACACGCTATCTTCTGTCATTAAGTATCGACCCCTTTGATGCCATTGCCGAGGTTTATGAGGAGGAGAAAGCCTGGGAAAATGCAATAGAGATAAGGAACAAGGCCCTGGAATTATTTCCTTATAAACCTGACAGTCATAAAAAGGGTTTAGGACGTGACTACTATTTTTTCGCTTTGTCCCTCAAAAAGGAAGGATACAATGCAAAGGCATTGGAAAATTATAAAAAGGCCATGAATTACATGTCGACATCCTCAAAGTATTTCAAACAGGTCAAAGAGAGCATAGATACTTTAGAAAATATTTCTCAATGATTCAAAAATTAGCGTTAAGTTTCCTGTTTCGCAGCTTCTTTTTATGTCTGGTTAACGTATTCTTTTTAACCTCATGTTCGCAGCAAAATGCAGTGGAGGAATATTTTCAGAATCATGGAATGTCTTATCCAGTAGACGTTTCCGGTGTAACGTTGTGGAGTACGGATTATATCGGTATAGAAAAAGATGAACTGTTAGTAAAGGGAGCAAGGGAGTTTGTTGAAAAGGGAATAATGTTTGTAAAAGAATATTTTCAAAATGGAAAAATACAAAATCATGTGCCCGGTGCTTATGCACTAGAGTTAAGAGATCCTGTACTGTACAGAGATGAAAATGGCGGAGTTGGATTAATGGTGAAGGTAGTTGCATATGGGGAAGGTGAACCAGGCAGTAAGATGAGGCGTCCTGTAGAGTGGGTTGGAACGGATAAACTTTTCTGGAAAGTAGAGAACTTTGCGTATTTTAATCAAAATGAGTTATACAAGTGGCATTTTGGTGGTTGGGTATATGAAATTTTTACGCGATTGCATTTGCCCCCTTAATAACGATTACTACAAGCTTCCTCTTTGGACATTAAATTGGAGACATTTCCCCATGAAAGATATCAGATTTTTCAAAATGTAGATAGTATCTTTTACCTAGTTATTTTGTACAATGTCTGCAAGCTGTTGAAAAACTGTTTCCGGGCCTTTTTCAGTCATTGACCCGAAAATAGGAATCAATTTCGTTTATCCGTCATTCCGCACTTGATGCGGAATCCAGATTATTCTAAAAAATCTCTTGATTCCCGCTCAAAGGACTGCGGGAATGACAAACTTAAACAATTATTGCAGGCCGTCACATTGAATGGTTACATTAAAATACTTTTAAAAATTAAATAATAATGATAGAATTCCAAGGATGGAAAGAAGGCGTTCTATAAGGAAAAAGGTTCATATAGAAGCGGAAATTGTCTCAGAAGATATCAGTCATTCCGGAATTATTGAGAATGTTTCCGAGCATGGTATTAATATAGAGACTGCCTCCAAAAGCCTTTTCAATACCACGACACTTTTTACTCCGGGGACAGAGCTGGAAGTGAGATTTCAAGATTCATCAGGAGAGAGAATAAGACTTCATTGCAAAGTTATATGGTCATACAAAACTGCCCCTCATGGTTTGACAAACAGGGCAGGCATGGAAATTATATTCCCCCCTCCGGATTACATTGATTTTTACAAGAAAATAGAGTAGCACCTTAATGATACCGCAAGATATCTGAAAAGATTGGTACATTATCCGATGACTCAGGAAGATCTGTCTAAAATAGAGAGGGTTGCCGTAATATACAGGGCTCTTACAAGCTTATCTATAGGAAACTTTCCGTTATACATTCCCAGGTCGGGATTTATCCCGTCGTGCTTCCATCTGTCAATCATCATATAATATGTCATTTCACTGGCTACTTTTTCCCAGCCTATACAGCGATCTAATTCTGATGAAGGCTTCCCTGTAAAAATTGAATAATACAGATTGAAACCTTCTTTCAGCAGGCTCTGGACAGAACGTCTAAATAACTCTTCACCATTTTTATTAGTTTGATATTTCATTCTGAAGTAACTGGCGATAACAAGAACCCAGGCAAAGAGTTCATTACATATTGATTGATATAAACCGTCTATACTATCTACTGCTGATAAATGTTCGTAATCGGCAATTCCTGACAATCTCATATTTGGATATTCAGCTGCACGCAGCCACTTATCCACTCTACCAGGCCCCCCGGAAACCACAATATTATATTTTCGGTGCGTCCTTATATTATGATACAGGTTAATCGGCTCACCATGGACTATACCATAAGAGGCAAGATGTGACAGATCATGGATATTCACCAAGGCTGCATGGCGAAATTCTCTCTCCGTTAGTTCTGTGTCATTTAAATAAATCAGGTAAGAATCGGAGGGAATATAGCTAATTGCATGATATTGTGTGTACTGACCTAAATGAGCTTTACCTAAACAAGAGAGACATTCTCCTTTTATGCGCATTTTTCTTACCGAAAAAATATACCTGTTATTATTAAAAACCAGGGGTTCGGGCAAATAACTTTTAAGAGGCAAGGACTGCTTATTCTGCAGAAGATAACCCATCCATCTTGCATCATTTTCCAAATTCTCAGGTTTAATGGATTCTATTCCAAGTCCGGGAAGGTATATGAGGAACTTTATCGCTAATTTTCTGTCATCTTCAGTAGTAATAATCAAAGAGCGGCCTGCTTCTTTAAAAGATTTTATGCCGGAGGATAATGTAAGCCTGACAAGATCATCTATATCCTCATAGGTCTCAATAGTTTCAAAGCTGAACTTTCTCTCAGTTAAACCAAGGCGAGGAGCAGCGAGAACCTCTTTTATCTCGATACCCTCGAGTAGCGCCATAGAAATTTCCCAATAGTTAAATACCTTTTCCTGGTAGCTGGATACTATTCTGTCGTAAGGATTATATCTGATATATGACTCCGGATTAGAAAATAAATCGTTAATGCTTTCGTCCTTAAGAGATCCCGGGTATCTCCTGGACATTTTATATAATGCCAGGGTTACTCCAAAACGCACACCACGTTCATGGTACTTTAGGGCCTTGACTAAATCAGGCACTGCCGGCATTCCTATATCAACGAAGATGTCGGCAACAGTTTCGGGGAATCCACTCCAGGATTGAGTACCGCTTAGGGAAGCAATCAAAGCAGAAATTATTTTTTTTCTCATATCCGGTGCTAAATGCTGAAAATATTTCTTAACTATCGGTTTTAATTCATTTACCGCATTAACACGGGTACCCGTATATAAATTGCCGACCAAATCCTCCAATTCCTGCCCTTGCATTGCATCAAGGTGAGAGGGTGTAGAACATAATTTATTAGATGAAATTAATCCTTTTTTCTGCATGCTTTCCATATTCTAAAAATAGGTTCTTCTCCCTAAAACTCCCGCATTTGTTCACAACCTTGCGTACCAAAAGAATAAAAGTGGACGGTAGGAGAAATCCGGTAAAACCACCGCCAGTATTGACTATATTACCAGGTTACGGAAGGTTTATGTAAATCAATTTGAAATTTCATTTGTAAGATTTTTTGAGCTTTCTCGTCTAATAGTTCAAATGAAATAAAAAACCTTTGCCTTCAGGATGCTTCTGATGTGTGAAAAAGAAAATAAACAAAAAAAGGAGGAAACAATAATGAAAGCATTAGAAACAAGAAGCAGCAAAAAAATTAAACTTCTCAAGGAGGATAAAATGAGACGCTCTAAGAGAATCAAAATCATGCACATTATTGTTATTTCAATTCTGTGCGTAACATTCATGTCGTCATTGTCATATGCGGCGACCGCGATGATAGAAAGTGTGTATTGGGATAGGGAAAGTAGAGTTGATAATGATGGGGATGGCTATGTCCGTTACGTTAAATTATACGTCAATGCAGATGTAATGGATGGTAATGGACCATTGATAGTTCAGGCTAGATTATACTATAGGCTAAAAAATAGTACCTTTTGGAAAGAACTGGACTTTATCGATAGCTTTAGCATAACCGGCAGAGACTCGTCGGATAAAAAAAGTTTCGATGTTACAGGATTGTTGCATAATGAATATGACTTTAAGATTGATCTTTACCATATGAACGAAAAAGTCCCCGAACGTGAACCACGACTTGAGGATTATAAGATAGAAACAGCTGAAGAGGATACACCTCCCAAGGCGAAGCTTCATGCAGCATGGTTCCGTTATGCGGTAGATATGGATGGAGATGAATATGTTAGAAAGGCTAATTTACGATGGGGTATAGATGTAATTGGAAATGGAACGATAAAAGTTTTTGAAAGAATATATAGAAGGGTCAGTAGCACAACCGGGGTGTTAGATATGTGGGATCTTGTATATACTACAGCACCCCATGACGTAAGCGGTATTGGCAATTATTTTGGCAGAGATTTTGATGGATTGTCACACAATATCTATGATTGGAGGATTGAAGTCGTTCGAAAAGAAAAAGTATGTCTTGGAACCGAATGCTTGTATCAGGACGCAAAAGATGATGCCCGGAATATCAACAATTATTATATGGAGACAGCTGATGAAGATACCATGAAAGGTCTCAATGTAAGCAGGACCGGCGATGGCGCAGTTACTTCAAATCCGGCAGGGATCAACTGTGGATCAGAATGTTCTGCATCGTATGAACATGGCACATCAGTCATTCTGACTGCCATACCAAACACAGGATGCGAACTGACTGGCTGGAGCGGAGCATGCAGCGGTACATCAGGAAACACCTGCACAGTTACCATGAACTCCGACAGGAGTGTATCAGCATCATTTACATGCTTGCAGATAGATTATTACTGCGACAATGATGATGACGGGTATTTTAATTTGTTATCAGACGGCAGATGTTATGGCTCTAGCTGTCTGCCTGGTGGATGCCGGACAACACAGGGAGATGACTGTAATGACAGAATTGCAGCAGTCAATCCAGGCGCAGACGACTCTGGATGTGATGGTGTAGACGATGACTGCGACGGTTTAGTAGATGAGCATTATAAAACTATGCAAACAGAATGCGGTCAGGGCGTATGCTATAACACAGGACAGAAGACCTGTGTAGAAGGTAAAGAGGTTGACAGCTGTGAAGTGAAAAGCACCACAGGGGATGACACAGACTGTGATGGTGTAGACGATGACTGCGATAGTTTGGTAGACGAGCACTATGTTACAAAAACCACTGATTGTGGCAAGGGAATATGTAAGTCATCCGGGCTATTGGTGTGTGAAAATGATAAAGAGGTTGATACGTGTACGCCGGATCAGCCGACCGAAAAAACTGAAACCACCTGTGATGACATTTCGGACAACGATTGTGATGGATCAACAGATACAGATGATAGTGACTGTGAAGGCAACTGTGGATCTCCACACTGGAACAAGCCTGAAGGGTCAAACATACAGATGCACCTTGCTGGGAATCTTGTCATTGATGCAATCAATGCCAATGCCTGTGATGAAGTAGCGGTATTTGATTCAGGAGGGCAGTTGGTAGGCACATACCGTGTTGATACGGAAGGGATGTATGGAGACCTGGTAGTATACGGTGATTCAACTCAGACCGACAATACGGATGAAGGTGCGCCTGCAGGAGATAAACTGGCTGTAAAGGTTTGGGATGCTTCTACGAAGGCAGAGTATACAAAGCCCGATGTCAGTCTCCTGTCACCTGCCAGCGGACTGCCGCCCTATGTTCCTTATCAATCACCACTTGCCTTTAACGCCAACACGTTTATCCTTATAGATATAAAGGTGAGTACAAAAGGATGCGGCCAGATAGACCTTAACAGCGGGTGGAACTTCTTTGGGTGGCTGTGTGATGAAGGCTACTATGAAGGCACAGCACCGTCACAGAGTGAATATGCAGCAGACAGTACACTTACCAGGGTAAA
>CAYFXR010000057.1:0-4534 GCA_964347155.1 uncultured Nitrospiraceae bacterium
AATCTTTCCTTTGAACACAACATTATTAATGGAAATAAATAGGAAGAATAGTCACTTGCTAATATGATATAAATCATATTCACGAGTTCACAAGTGAGATATATTTTTACTCAAAAAAATACTCTATCCCAAAAAAGCCAAACCCTTCGTTAGAAGGGGATGGAAAGTGACAGGTCTTAATAAGTAAGATGAGCGAGCTGTAAAAGGAAATGTCGTAGCTAAGTTCTATTTTTTTCTGGATTGAAAGGAGGTGATGCCTATAATATTGTGTTATACTCCATAACATAGGAGATATGAAATTTATCTCGAAGTCCGAGATATGTTTTAAAGGGTAGTTCGTGTTTGGAAACCCGTCAATGTATCAATTAAGAAAGGAGATCGAAATGAAGCGAGTCATATGTATTTTGATTGCTTTAGTCTTTTGCTTAAGTCTTTCTGCATCGCCACTCTTTGCAGGTGGTAAGAAAAAAGCTGCAACAAAGAAAAAAACAAAGAATATAAAGGTGATGATATGTCACATACCGCCAGGAAATCCTTCTAACGCTCAAACGATTAGAGTAGGCAGTGCTGCGGTTAAAGCGCACCTTGCTCACGGTGATTATCTAGGACCTTGTAACAATCACGGAGGTGGATCTATATAAAAAGCCTATAAAAGAGTTCATTTCATAAGAATGAAGGGGGTTGAACTAGTCAATCCCCTTTGTTTATGAATGAGTTTAAGAATATTCCCCCTTTTTTGTTCATTTTGTTGATGAAGAGATTTATTCCCAATTACAAATACTAAGTATCCTGTGATTAATATATGATTAGATACTCATTTACTATTTTTCTGAGTGCCTTTTTACTGTTCCAGCTTCAACCGCTAATTGGTAAGCGTATCCTACCATGGTTTGGTGGAAGTCCGGCAGTATGGACAACGTGCCTTCTCTTTTTTCAAGTTGTACTTTTGAGTGGTTACGTATACGCGTATTTGATTGCGGGCTGGAAGAACCCGCGTAAGCAATGCATAATACATCTGATTCTGCTTGTAGGAACGATCTTATTAATGCCTATAGTTCCTGATGAGGCTTGGAAACCAATCGGTAGTGGATTACCGACCTGGCGCATACTTGGTTTATTAACCATGACAGTGGGAGGGCCGTACTTTCTCCTGTCAACTACAAGCCCTTTGCTTCAGTCATGGTTCAGTACCACACATTTGGGTCGCTCACCATACCGTCTCTATGCAATTTCAAATGCTGGGTCACTTCTGGGTTTAGTGTCGTATCCGTTTGTTGTTGAGCCTATGCTGTCACGGTTGACACAAGCTCTTACTTGGTCAGGGGCATACGTGACCTTCGTACTGGCTTGTGGTTTTTGTGCCTGGAAACTAATGGGCACTGTACCAAATAAATCTTCAAGAAGTCACTCACTGTCTGAGCAACATCTCTATTCGGCATTGCATGTCGAAAGTGCAGTAAGGAACCCTGTCTCCCGGGATTCAATAAATTATTCGCGTGATAAATCAATAGAAAATCCGATTCAATATAAAACCTTGAATATGAGTACGATCATTTCTTGGCTGCTAATGGCCACCTGTGGCTCAGCCTTGTTGCTATCTTTTACAAATCAGATATGTCAAAACGTAGCAGCAGTGCCTTTCCTATGGGTGCTACCCCTAAGTTTGTACCTCGCAACCTTCATCATTGCATTTGAAGGAAGGGATTGGTACCGTCGAGTGTGGTGCATGCCGCTATTTGCAATCAGCAGTGCAACGATCTGCATATTGCTTCACATAGAAGATGGTTTTCAATTACATTTTCAGCTATTAATTTATTCTGCAGCACTGTTTGCAGGATGTATGGTATGTCATGGTGAGCTGGCTCGTATCAAGCCTACTCCGCGATATATCACACAATTCTATCTTACTATAGCAAGTGGTGGGGCTCTGGGGGGAATATTTGTTGGTCTTGCTTCGCCAGTTCTTTTTCCGAACTACTGGGAGTTCCATATCAGTGTAGGAGGTGTAGGCGCATTATCATTGATTGTCCTTTTTTTTGATTCTCCGTCAAAATTGTACCACGGTAAATATCCAAAGACTTTTTTTCTGTTACTCTTAGCGTATTTAGGTCTTATCACCGGCCTTGTGAGTGCAGCATACAATGAAGAAGCTGGTTCTGTAGCAGGTGCGCGTTCATTTCATGGAGTGTTGCATATCTCTGAATTTGAGGATGAGGAAAAAGGACTGTACCGTGAGATGTACCACGGGTCTGTACTCCATGGTATGCAATATACTGAAAATCCTTTGCGTCATAAGCCTACATCATATTATGGCAGTGGAACTGGTGGATGGCTTGCAGTGAAACTGCACCCACGGCACATTTCTAGGAAACCAATGCATATCGGCATCATAGGCCTGGGAACAGGTACTATGGCCTCACTGGGCAGAAAGGATGATGTGATGCGATTCTATGAGATCAATCCGGATGTAATTCATATGTCGAATAAATGGTTCTGGTATCTCAATGACACTTCAGCCTATCTTGAAATAGTAGAAGGCGATGCACGAATACAACTTGAACGAGAGCTGACTCAAGGACGGGAGCAGCAGTTCGATGTCCTCGTAGCTGACGCTTTTAGTAGCGATTCTATTCCAATCCATCTATTAACCCTAGAATGTGCCAAGGTATATCGGAGGCACCTTAAAGATGATGGAATTTTAGCTGTTCATATTTCTAATAAATACTTGGACTTAATTCCGGTTGCATTCGGGCTAGCAGATGTACTGGGATGGCAGGCAGTGGTTATCGATTCTGATGCAATAGAGGATGAAGGTATAGAGGCAGCAACTTGGGTGCTCATTACGGAAAACCAAGCATTTCTTGATTCGCCATACATTCGTGAAGCCCAAATTATTTGGACAAAAGATATGATCTCTCCCACATATTGGACGGATGACTATGCAAGTCTAATCCATGTGATGATATTCTGAAGAGTAGCAAAATTCTGCTGTCATAAAAGAAGTGAGAATTTAAAATTATACGTATTTACTAACTTGAGTAAAATTATTAGCTTAATATCATGCTGGATTTAATAATGAAAAAATTATTAGCACTGACAAGTTGCTTGATATTCTTGTTGTAGGCAATGAGTAAAGGCGAAAGCGGATAGAGCGCGACTTATCTATTGCTAAGTGTTATTTTTTTAATTAATAACTCATTAAAAAAATGTTAGGAGGTTTTCCAATGAAAAAATCTATAACAATTTCTTTGCAGATTGTATGTACTGTTTTTAGCTTTTTTGTATTAACAGCATCAAATACTACCGCGGTGCTCAGTGATAATTCTATCGATAACTATAGTTTTAATGTTAAAATTGGTGATTTTGACATTGGATCTATCATCAGTGTTGAGGGTCTCAGTATCGGATTGTCGGTTAATGCATTTGAGAATAAAAATCTTTCGGTTGAAGTATTAAAACCCGCTCGTGCAGAAGTTGGAGAGATCACATTGACAAAGAGATTTATTCCAAACTCTATTTTCAATAATTGGATTGAACAGACGATTAAGGGTAATATTAACCACCACCGTAAAAATTTAACCATTACACTTGTTGGTCATTCTTTAACTAAAGAGGAATCTCACATAATACAGCGATGGAAATTACATGGATGTTTGCCCACATTATGGACATTATCTACATTGAGTATGGAAAGTGATAGCGAACTTACCGAGTATTTATCGGTAGCGTGTGAGAGGCTTGAAGAGATTTCTAATCTTTAAATCATTCAGTAAGCTTTATTTTGCTGATAGCCAATTTAAGAAGACTTAAATGACTTTAACGTACTCCTTAATTACTTTCTTTTGGTAATCATCAATTTTTCAGACGACCACAGTTAAGGATTAATCGGTGTACACGTTATTTCTCCTCAATGCTTATAACTGAAGAGTTGTAGGTGTACTCGTTGATCTGCGAGCTTAGGGCATACTGAAGAAAAACAGGTGTAGTCAATAAAGCAACGATATACCCAAATCCCTCAATAACTAATTGTAACTGTCATCTATTTTCTTTCTTGAATTCCTTGACATTCGTGGTATAGTTTTTATAAGGATGCTGACCTGATTTTAAAAGTAGCTTTCCAAGAGCCTATCTTTTAACCTCAGCCATGTCCCCAAACAGTCAGCATCCTCTTTATTCCCTTGTTAACTAACCTCTCCGGGGATTGACAATATTTCCTATAACTACTTAATATGCAATTTAATATTTTGACATGGCATAAACTTATAACTTCCCGACTTGTCAAAGCCAAAAGGTGGTGACAAGATATAATATTGTTGCAACATCAGTAACAGCAATCAAGCTTGACCGTGCCACCGGTCAGATATGGGTAATTTACCAAGGAAAAGAAAACCCAATAGAAAAAGGTTTACCTTGATTTATAAAGTTAAAAAATACATATAAGTGCTTTTTATATTCATAAAAAAAATGGGGTGAGTGTGTGTAATTTGTACTTAGGGATAAATTTTTGTCTGACAAAAATTTATGGCGGAGGGGG
>CAYFXR010000058.1:0-10291 GCA_964347155.1 uncultured Nitrospiraceae bacterium
CAATAGAAACACAGATGCGTTATATCTCCTTGCAAGTATAAAGGAAAGAAAGGGCAATTTGGATGAAATTTTAAAGATATATAAGATGATGGTAAATACACATCCCGAAGATATTGTCGCTCAACTGAATCTGGGTTTGGCATATATACGGAAGAAAGAAATTGATAAGGCTGCTGACATTGCAAAGGAATTAATCAACTCTCAACCAAATAGGCCAGAAGGTTTTTATCTGAGAGGAGTAGTATATTTCCAAAAAGAGATGATAGATAAGGCAATATTTTCCCTTCAGAAATCTATCCGGATTGTACCTTTACCAGGAGCTTATTATTATCTCGGACTCTGTCATTTAAGAAAAGAGAATTTGGAACAGGCTACCAATGATTTTCAGAGGGTAGTGGAGTTTAAACCTGATTTGATACAGGCGCATTTGTTACTTGCATTGATACACCTTAAAAAAGGTAGGTTTGATGCTGCGGTAAGAGAGGCTCAAGGGGCTTTGGATCTGCATGAGGAAAATGCCGTTGCACATAATCTTCTTGGAAGCGCTTATTTAGCCATCGGCAAGGGTGATTTGGCAATAAAAGAATTTGACAGGGCTATTAAGCTTGATCCTGGACTTGTTGATGCCCATATAAAGAAAGGGGCGGTTAACTTGTTGTCGGGTGATACGAAAAAGGCTGAAAAAGAGTTTATCCATGCTGTGAAGGTAGCCCCCGAATTACTTAACAGTAGGATCCTCCTCGCACAGTATTACATTAAAAATAAAAAATTTCAGGATGCTATTCATATTTTGAAGAAAGGTTTGAAAGAGAATCCTGATGATGCGATTCTATACAACATAATTGGTGCAGCATATCTTGGCGCTCAAAATATTGACAAATCCATTACGTATTTTAAGAAGGCCATTGCTTCTGATGCAAACTTCGTTTTACCGTATATTAATTTAGCCTTTATTTATCTTAGTAAAAATAAAAAAGAAGAGGCGATAAGGGAATATAAAAAAGTTCTTGATTTGGATGATGGAAATGTTACAGCCTTGCTGATGATGGCAAAAATTATGGAGGCAGATAAAAAAGATAAAGAGGCACTTTCTTACTATACAAAAGCAAAAGGAGAGGAGGACTCGATAGCTTATCTATCACTTGCTGGATATTATCTAAGAAAAAAAGATAATAAAAGAGCCATTGAAGTGCTTGATGAGGCATTAATTGTTGATCAGGAAGATATCAAAGCAATGGATATGAAGGGACGAATATTTCTTGCCAATAATGATTATCAAGAGGCTCTTTCCGTATATAAGAATTTGAAGAAAGTTTCCCCGGAAATTGGAGCCGAAAGAATGGTGGATGTTTATACAGGCATTGGAGATTATGACAGAGCAATAATTGAGCTCAGAGGGCTCTTAACCAGGAATTCTTACAGAGCAGATCTCTTGGGCAAAATGACACATCTGCACATAAAGAAAAAGGATTACAAAGAAGCAGAAAAAACTGCAAAAGATATAATTTCATTAAGACCTCAAAGTTATGTTGGTTATCAGTTTCTTGCTGCTGTATATTTAGCAGTTCATAAATTTCAGGAAGCTATTGAAGCCTTGAAAAAGGCTGAGGAGTTAGACCCGGATAATCCCGAGTCTGTTTATTTTTACCAGGCAATTGCCCTGGAAATGATGGGCAGGAAAAGTGAAGCCGTTGAAAAACATCAAAAGACACTGAGAATTTCTCCAGACTACGTACCTTCTTTGAATAATCTTGCTTATCTCTATGCAGAAGGATACGGCCCGATTGGTGAGGCTGTAAATTTGGCCCGAAGGGCTAAAAAATTTGCGCCTCAAGACGGGAGAATAACTGACACATTAGGTTGGATTTTATTTAAAACAGGTGATTATGATGATGCCTTGAAGAATTTTATAGAGGCAACGTATTACCTTCCAGGTGAGCCAACAATTCGGTACCATTTAGGTCTTACATATCTCAAAAAGGGCATGAATGATAGGGCTGAAGAACAGCTTAAAAATGCAATCCGTCTTGGCCGTAAAAATTCATTCCCCGGGTTTGAGGATACGCAGAAACTGTTGAAAGGTATTACACAGAAATGAAATTTTTTTCGTCTAAAAATATTCTGTTGATTATCGGAGATATGGCCATTGCCATTTTCTCTGTTCACGCTGCCGTTATTTTAAGATTTTATTACAACTATTCTTTTCAATTTCAACAATATTCACCATTACTGTTAAAGGCAATAACATTTTCAGTCTTCACTGTATTCATGTGTTTTTTTATTGATCTTTACAGTATTGAGAAAATTGATGACAGAAAAGAAATATTATTAAAAATATTATTTTCAAGACTTTTCGCTGCTTTGGCTCTTGCTGCATTCTATTACTTTGTACCTTCCACGGAACTTGGAAGAGGACTTCTGTTTATCGCACTTTTTATTTCTATTCTGATTCAATTTATATGGCATGTTGGTTATGAATTACTCATAAGATTGCCAGTAGTTGCTAAAAGGGTCCTTATACTTGGAACTGGTCCGATAGCAAAGACAATGGGAAAGATCGTCGATAGTAATAACAAGGGTTTTGCACTGTCAGGTTATGTAAACTGCTTGGGTGAACCTATTCACGTTCCCAGTAATTCCGTGATTGGTAATGGAAAAAGTCTTTTTTCGATTGCTGTGAAAGAAAGGGTACAGAAGGTTGTAGTATCTCTAAGTGAGAGAAGGGGGACTCTTCCTGTGAGAGAGGTGCTTAATTGCAAATTACAGGGAATTGATGTAATTGACGGTCATTATTTTTATGAGCAGTTGACTGGAAAATTACTCATTGAGAATATGAACCCAAGCCATCTTATCTTTTCAGATGGATTCAAGATAACCATGTTGAGACGTTATATAAAGCGTTTGTTTGATGTTATTTTATCAGCTGCTGGTATTATTCTTTCATTGCCTTTTTTGATCATTATACCTATTCTTATTAAGATGGACTCCAGGGGATCGATATTATTTAAACAAAAGCGGGTTGGAGAAGGTGAGAAATATTTCACACTTTATAAATTCAGGACTATGGTTGATGGCGCCGAAAAGAATACAGGACCTGTATGGTCTCGATCAGGTGACAACCGGATTACAAAAGTAGGAAGATTTTTGAGAAAAACTCGACTTGATGAAATTCCCCAGTTATTTAATGTCATGTGTGGCAATATGAGCTTTATCGGGCCAAGGCCTGAGAGGCCGTTTTTTGTTGAATCTTTAAAAAAGCAGATTCCTTATTATTCAGAAAGGCACTGCATTAAACCGGGTATTACAGGATGGGCTCAGGTAAGATACGAATATGGTGATTCAATAGAGGATGCCATTGAAAAGTTGAGATACGACCTATACTATATAAAATATCAATCTGTTACTCTTGATTTTCTTATTGTTTTGGATACCATTAAAGTTATTCTTTTCGGACGCGGTGGAAGATAAGAGCATAAAACTTAAAGTTTTTTATGAATTTTGCCGATGTTAAATTAGTTTTCTTCCTATTAATTAGGAATAAAGAAAGGAGGAAATGTGAGAAGGATTAGTTTTTTGCTGATAGTTTTTGTATTACTGGCATTTAATGTGTTTGCAAAGGATTACGTAATTGGAGATGGAGATTCTTTGAAGATATCTGTATGGGGAAGTCCGGAATTGAGTTCAGAGGTTACCGTGAGACCTGATGGGAAAATATCAATGCCTGCACTGGGTGAGATCAAGGCTTCAGGATTAACACCAACAGAGTTAAAGGATATACTTGAAAAAAAATTGGCAAATTTTGTTAAAAATCCGTTTGTAACTGTCATTGTAACTGAAATGACGAACTATCAAGTTCTTGTTTTTGGTAATGGTACAACTCCAGGATTACATACACTTCAAAAGAAAACGACTTTGCTCCAATTTCTTTCAATTCTTGGCCCTTTAGATAATGCGAATCTTGGTAAAGCATATCTGGTGAGAAATAAGGAGAAGATCAAAACAGGTTTTAACAAACTGTTTAGAGAGGGCGACTTGAGTGAGGACAAAGTACTTGAACCTAATGATATTTTGTTTATACCGGACAATTTTGAGGAGAGAGTTCGTGTGATTGGTGCTATCACGACTCCGTCTTCTGTTCCTTACAGGAAAGGCTTAACGGTTATGGATATCCTTTTATCAGCCGGTGGATTTACAGAATTTGCAAAAGAAAATGATGTTGAGATTCTCAGAAAAAATAAAGCAGGCAAAAGAATCAAGATATCTATAAAGGCAAAAAACCTGATGAAGGGTGATTTAAGAGAGAATATTATCATTAAACCTGGTGATATTATCGTAGTGAAAGAAAGCTTATTTTAAGCAATAAAATTTCATTATAAAGAAGGGAAAAAAGATGAACGAGACTAATGACACACTCCAAATGCAAATTAAAAAGTACTGGCAGATTATCCTTAGACGAAAATATCTGTTTATTACATGTTCTTTAATTGTTCTATCTTTTATCGTCTGGGGCAGCTTCTTTCTGCCAAAAATATACAGGTCGGAAAGTACAGTTTTTATTGAAAAAAGTTTAATCAATAATCTTGTACAGGGCATTACAGGCGGAAGCTATATGGGAGATAACAGGGTGCGTGGACTGAAGTATGCTATTTTAAGCAGAAATGTGCTCTTTGAGGTAATAAAGGAGTTGGATCTGGATACTGTTGCAAATGATGAAGCGGCAGTAGCATCGATGATTCAAAATTTTAAAGAAAATACGGAAATTACCGAGCAACATGATGAAGACCTTTTTATCGTTTCTTATCAGGGAGAAAAGCCTGGATTTGTGAGAGATTATGTTAACACATTAATAGCGAAGTATATCGAAACGATCAGAAGTTCAAAGAGACAGGAAGCATATGGTGCCAGTAAGTTTCTATCAGAACAGATCGATTATTACAAAAAGAAAATAGAGGCTGTTGAAGAAAAAATGGCAGCTTTTCGGCGTAAAGAAGGAATTTACTTAGTAAATAATGAAGAGGCCCTTGTGAATTCAATAAGAGAAAATACGGAAGAAATAGAAAGTGTGGAAATGGAAATTAAAAAACTTGAAGCAAAGAAGAAAAAGGTAGAACAGCAATTATCCGGAGAGACACCCTTTACTTTGGCAATGATAGAGAATGAAGGCGGACATACTCTGCCGGGAAGGTTAAGAATGTTGAAACAAAGGTTGTCTAATTTGTTGGTGAATTTTACTGAAAATTATCCCGAAGTAATAAAGGTAAAGGCTGAAATAAAAACAATAGAGAAAGCATTGAAGAATGGAACACAGGTTAAAAATTCATTAGAGGGCATAAACAGCGATTCAAGTGTAGGTATGAGTGTAATGAACCCTATATATCAACAGTTAAAAGAGGAAGGATTAAATATTGAATCCGAGATTGATTCCCTCAGAGCAAAAAAAGAAACTTTATATGATCGGGTCAACAAAGCGGGGACCGAACTGAAGAACATTCCCAAGAAAAAGAAGATCCTGGCTAACCTCGAGAGGGATAAAAATACATTTCAAGTATTATATGAACAGTTACTGGCCAAATTGGGACAGGCAGAAGTTACCGAGCAGGTGGAAATACAGGATAAAGGAGAGACATTTAAAGTTATAGAGAAGGCTGGCTTGCCTTTAATGCCTATCAGTCCGAACAGGTTAATGCTTATCTTTATGGGAATTTTTGCAGGAGCCGGTGCTGGATTTGGAATAGTATTATTAAAAGAAACGAGTGACACTTCTGTAAGAGATGTTGATATGCTGAAATCACATTTTGGAATGAAGACATTAGCAGTCATTCCCGCAATTGTTACAAAACGTGATATTGAGAAAAAACAGAAAATGGACAGGAAAGTTTATGCTTTTTCTATTTTTTATCTTTTAATTATAGGGGGTATCTTTGTTAAAGAGTTAATTAGTAGATTCTTTTTGGTTGGCTAAGTCAATCGTCAAAAAATTTAAAAATAATTGAGAGGGTAATGATATGAGCAAACTTGAAGAAGCATTGGAAAGAGCAAATAAAATGCGGCAAGTTGATACTGATGACAGAGGCAACAAACTTGAAGAAACACTGGAAAAAGCAAATAAATTGCGGGAACCTGCTGCTGATGTTGAAGAAAAGAAAATCAAATCGACACCACCTGATATTGATGACAAAGACAGTAAATCAGAAAACGTTAAAAGAGTAGAAACGGAAACAATTGATAATCCTTACATTGTCACAATTAATCAGCCAGATTCTACAATTACAGAGGAATACAGAAGGCTCAAATCAATGTTGATAAGGGAGACAAAAACTGATTTTCTCAACACCATCATGATTACAAGCTCTATTAACGGTGAAGGAAAGAGCATTACAGCCGTTAATCTGGCTATTACGCTGGCACAGGAGATAGATCATTCAGTTATTCTTATTGATGCAGACCTCAGGAAACCCATGATACATGAATACCTTGGTATACGGTACCAATATGGACTATCAGATTATCTTACCCAAGACATTGACTTGTCTGATGTTTTTATAAAAACAGGCATTGGTAACATGGTTTTTATTCCGGCAGGGCGTGCAGTGGAGAATCCTGTTGAACTACTTTCTTCTGAAAAAATGAAAACTTTAATTAATGACATTAAACACCGGTATATAAATAGATATGTGATTATTGACACACCACCGATTCTGTCTTGTGCAGAAGGCATTACAATGGGCTCATATGTAGATGGAATAGTTTTCGTTATTCAGGAGGGACATGCTCAGAAAAAGACGATTGAAGACGCTTTGAACATGATCCAGGGATTAAATATTTTAGGTGTTGTATATAATAATGCAAGCGAGACAAATCTTGATGGACATTATTACCGAAGATATTATAGTTATCAAAAAAAGGAGGTGAAATAAAAACTAATACATCCTTAAAGATCCTATCAACGTAAACATTGCAGTTTTGAGAGAAAGGAGGAGAAATGAAAAAAATAATCCAGTTCGGGCTTTTGATTGTACTTTTAATATCAATTGCGTCATTTTCATTTGCAAAGCTTACTATAACGCCAAGTGTCAGTGTAAAGGAAGAGTATAATGATAACATTTTCCTCGAAAGCTCAGATGAAGAGGACGATTTTATCACAACTATTATTCCAAATATTGTCATAGAATATTCTCCTAATAAATCATTTGATCTTAGCCTTGATTATGGATTACATTACAGATTTTACAGACGCCACAGCTATCTTGATGATACAAGTCTCAAGGAAACTCAAAATATCGATTTTCAGGCCCAGGCACGACCTTCAAGCAGATTTATTATAGATATTTCTGATGTCTATGAGAGAATATTAATCGATATTAAAGAACGAGTTGCTGAAGAAAATGTATTTTTTAATATGACACAGAGAAATACTTTTTCTGTTTCTCCTCACATGTTAATACCGTTGACATCCACTGTTTCCACGACAGTTGGGTATAGGTATAGCAATATTTGGCATGAGCCTGTTTTTTCTGAAGACGTTGAAGAGCTTGTTGATTCTGACAACCACACTGCCTTTTTGACATTGAATAAAAAGTTTCCATTAAGAATAAACGGGGCATTAAAGTACAACTATATTGCGTATCGTCCTGATTTAGGAGATGAAGAGGATGAAATTGATAAATATGACAGACATGAGGGCTCTGTAGTAATTGCATATCAAATAAAACCGAATTTCGAGGTTAGTGGAGAAATTGGAGAATCTTGGTTTGACTATACGAGAAATGATAATACTCATATTTCTTTTTGGAATATTGGTACTGATTATTCTAAAGCAGATACAAAATTAGGAGTTAGTTATGGTTATTCATTTGGTGATTCAAGTACTGTAGGTGTATTCAAAAGACGGAGATTTGATTTGCTATTTGAAACAGGCAAAGTGCTGAGATTAACGATAAATCCGTCTCGTTCAACTGATACATACCTTAATATTGACAGAAAAGACAAGAGTACAGGCGTGGCGATGAGTATATCCCGCCCCTTGACTAAAAATTTGGATGTTTTACTTAATGGTTTGTGGGAAAAACAAAAGTTTTTACCTGAACCTGAAGATGAGGAAGTTCGTATCACCAGCATAGGAGGCAGATTTGATTACAATGTAAGCCGGAGTATCACAACAAGCTTTGGCTACAGGTACTCCAATAGAGATTCAAATATAGAGGAAGAGGATTTCCATAACAATATTGTATGGCTGCAGGCAAAGGTGAATTTTTAGGTTTATAAAATGTATGAAAAACATTTTTCTTTTAAATATAAACCCTTTGAGTTGGTACCTAATCCGGATTTTCTATTCCCGAGCAGTACTCATAAAAAAGCGAGCACGTTCCTTGATTATGGAATAAAAGAAAAAATCGGTTTTATCCTTATTACCGGTGAAATTGGATCGGGTAAGACAACAATTATCCGAAATCTCATAAAAAATATTAACGGTTCGGTCAAACTTTCACGGGTAAATAATACAAAGGTTTCGTCAGAACAGCTTATATCAATGATTAATGAGGATTTTGGTCTGGGTATTGAGGGGAAGAATAAAACGAAACTGTTAAGCGAGTTAAACGAATTTCTCATAGAAGAATATACAAAAAAACTTCAACCAGTACTGTTAGTCGATGAGGCACAGAATCTTTCAGCTGACCTGCTTGAAGAGATACGCTTGCTTTCCAATCTTGAAACAGACAGGTCCAAACTGCTTCAAATAATACTGGTAGGACAGCCGGAACTAAGAAAGACTCTTATGCTTCCGGAATTAACGCAATTACGCCAGCGTATTAACATAAATTATCATATCGCACCTCTATCAATTGACGAGACTGCTCAATATATTAAACACCGGCTTACTATTGCCGGAAATTCTGAAGCGATAAAATTTCAGGATGATACGCTTAATCTCATTTACCAGTTCAGCAGGGGTATCCCGAGACTTATTAATATTATCTGCGATTTTGCTTTACTTTCTGCTTATGTGGAGGGAAAGAAGCAGGTAAGCGTTGATATAGTCCGTGATGTTTTACAAGACCTTGAGTCTCAAGATTATTGGAGTGAGTATGGAGATACTCCTGTTTCCGAAGAAGTCAAAAATGATACAGATACGGATGTATCAGAGACGATTGGGAATATTGCACGGAGAATCATTAAACTCGAAGAAATAATCAGCAACAGTCTTCCCGATCTTTCGTCGTTATCGGAAAAAGTTGAAGGTTTAGAGAAGATTTTGAAAGCAAATGAAGCTGGAGAGGACAACAAGATTGATCATCTGGTAGAACGTCTGGAAGAAAAGCTTGTCTGCAGAATATCAGCGAAAGTTGCAGAGGATAATAAAATAACTGGAAAAAAATCCCTTGACGAACAAGTGGAATTACTTAAGAAGATTCTAAGCGGCGTAAATGAAAAATTAAAACAAGGTTGTAAAGTGAAATTGTGATGGAATCGGTACTGGTTGTAAAAAAGGCGGGGTTATTAAGTAAGGTTAAAATTAATTTCAGTAAAAGTTTAGTTGACAGGGCATTGAGCAGTTAAGTCCACCGAGATCATTTGTAATTGTTGTGGACTGAATATGTATATGTAAATGATACTCTCCGGAATGTCATTCTGTGACTGAGAGGGCGGAGCATTGCGCATATAAATTCTGACTGAAATATCATAAGAACCTCGGACAACTCTTAAAATCCTCAAATATTTATATCGTTAACTAACTAAAAATGTGCGGTATAGCCGGGATAATCAATCTGTATGAAGAGAGAGATATATCAAAGGATACTCTGAAAAGGATGGCTGCGGTCATACGACATCGCGGCCCCGACGGGTACGGATTTTATCAAGATAAACGGGTGGGACTGGCACATGCACGGCTCAGTATCATTGACCTGGAAGGTGGCTGGCAGCCAATCCATAACGAGGACAAGAGTATATGGATAGCCTTTAACGGGGAAATATTCAACTATATAGAACTCAGAGAAAGTCTTTTATCAAAAGGGCACACGTTTTATACGAAATCTGATACAGAGGTCATCATACATTTATATGAAGATTATGATACAGATTGCCTCAAACACCTGAACGGTCAATTTGCCTTTGCCATATGGGACAAAAACAGATCCAGGTTTTTTATTGCAAGAGACCGGGTCGGAATCAGGCCGGTGTTTTACACGTGTGTTGATGGCTCCCTGATCTTTGCCTCGGAGATAAAGTCTTTGTTCGTAGACAGGAGAGTAAAGAGGGAAATAGACCCGTACGCACTGGATCAGATATT
>CAYFXR010000059.1:0-46030 GCA_964347155.1 uncultured Nitrospiraceae bacterium
TTATAAACTGAGTCAGCTCAACCTGAAGTATGCGACGAATGCAACCGGCTCATGGGTTGATGAGAATGTGGACAGCAAAAATGATGTAGGCCTGTATACCTCCATAGCGATGGACTCATTGGATAATGTACATATAAGTTATTATGATTGGGACAGCGGCAGCCTGAAGTATGCGACGAACGCAACCGGCTCATGGGTTGATGAAACAGTGGACATCAGCGCCGATGTAGGCCTGTATACCTCCATAGCGATGGACTCATCGGATAATGTGCATATAAGTTACTATGACTATACTAATGGTGACCTTATGTATGCTACCACTCTTTCAGCAGATACAGATGGTGATGGAATTCCGGATGTGGCAGACAATTGTTATGAAACACCGAACCCTGGTCAGCAGGATTCCGATGGTGACGGATATGGGAATATCTGCGACTGTGATCTGGACAACGATGGTTTTGTAGGACCCAACGACTACAACATATTTGGAGCGGCGTGGTGGTCAGGTTCCGCAAGTCCGAACTGGAATCCTGATGCTGACTTTGATTCAGACGGATTTGTAGGTCCAAATGATTACAATATTTTTGGATCACGGTGGTGGTCAGCAGGGCCGTGGTACTGAATTGATAACTGACTAAACACAAAAAATGCATTTCAGATAAGGCAGGCTTTGTGTCTCGATGTATCAGGACGATACCGTATTAATCTGTAGTCCGTTGTCCGGTATCCATTGTCCGTAATTCCATATTTTCTTGACGGATCACGGTTTCCGGACACGAGTAACGATAATTAATCTTTTGAGGTCGAATCGACTCTGCATTATTTAGGTTTACGGTTTCCTTTTAAATGCCTTTTCCAGAAATATAAAGAAGCGCCCAAGACGTTTGTAAGCCAGATAAAGATAAAGTTCCAGAAAAAATTTGAAGTTCCTGTTCTTCCATCTCCACAGCGACAGCTTGTTTAATGGACTAAAAATCAGGCTGCTCCAGAAGTTCTTTAGAAATCGTTCATAACGAAAAGCAAGAAAGGTGTTTATATATATAGCGTTTAACTGTTTTTGATTTTTTACCCAGGGATGTCTGATTTCATCATTTGTATAGTTCTTCCATCCTTCAAGGTGAGTAGGGGCCTTAAAACCCCTTTTAACTGCCTCTTCATACAATAATGTGCCGGGCAACGGCACATAAGGCTGTATAGGGACTTCTGCTCCAGGATGTATTCTGCGAATCTCGTCTGCAAAATCCAGTGTCCTCTGCAACTGTTCCTCTGTCTCATTCGGCAACCCGATCATCAATGAATACAGGGTCTTTATTCCTCCTTGAGAGACTAATTTGATCCCTTCATCAATCATCCGTCTGTTCTGACCCTTCCGAATAAATTTGAGAACTTCGTTATCCGGAGACTCTATTCCGAAGAACAAATAAACACAGCCGCTGTCCTTAAATTTCTTTAGCCTCTCAGGAGTAAAAAGGTTTATCCGTACGTTGGAAATCCATTCGAACTTTAATTCCTTCAACAGATCACAAATATTATCTATCATATCCTTTTTGCCTGCTAAAAAGGTGTCATCATAAAAAGTCATTTTATGAACACCGAGTGCTTTTAATTTAAGGAGCTCTGATCTCACTTTTCCCAGGCTTTTTACCCTGCAGACGTTTTTGTGAAAATATACGTTATAGCAAAAACCGCACTTATGCGGGCATCCCCTTGATGACTCATAGCCGATATTCTCGAGAGTATCTCCTGCCCTTTTTATGTACGCAAGAAGTATTTCTTTTCCCTTTCCATCATAAGGGAATGGTAGCTCCTCTATATTTAAAAAGTCCCTGTCCCGGTTTATTATAGTCTTACCGTTTTGCTTCCAGCCAAGACCGTTAATATAACCGAAATCCGTTTTATATTCCTGTAATGCCCTCACAAGTTCAAGTAACGTCTGTTCTCCTTCGCCCTTGACCACAAAATCCACACATTCGGATTCAAGCGTCTGCCCGGCCATCATAGAGGGATGAGTCCCGCCCCAGACAAGAGGGACATCGGAATGAATGTTACGGGCAAGTGCAGCAAGTCTCAGTGTATTTTTTATCTGAAAACATGTCATGGATGAAAGACCTACAAGAAGCGGTCTTCTTTTTACTAATTCTTTAAAGCGCTCTTTTTTATGAATCCTTTCGTCAAAATACTCAACCTCAAGGCCTTGCTGCTCTAAATACGCTCCAAGAGAAAGGACTGCAAGGGGAGTCCACGCATGATAAGGGAACGGACTGGCATTTGCATAAGCTAATACAACCAGATTTCTGTTAGAATCCATATCGTTTTTTCCTGATTTTCACCACGGCGAATCAACCGAGGCCGGGAACCCGTGACTCCTTGCTAAAAAAATAACTTATCATTCCGTACATTGTCGCAATTATTATATCGATACCGAGGAAATAGTTTAAGAAGATGGCTTTGATTGAAAAAAGAAGGCCTGCCTCCTTTCTCATAAAATTCCACCATCTCAAATTGGCAAGCATAAAAATAATCAAAAGTAAGATAAAGGCATATTTGGCTGTATTAATTAAAGGTATGAAAAATAAGGATATCAAACTGAAAAATGCGCAGATTGCTGCCACGCCGTTGCTCGGCGCAGTTGGCCCTGCATTGTCAAACTTCTTTTCCTTTAAAAACAAGTGAATCCACATTACAGCTCGTTTGAAATAGTTTATTACCGCTTCCTGAAAGTTGTTAACAAATTGATGCTTTACTAACATTCTCGGGTTTAAAATAATACAGTCCACTTTGTTAATCCGTCTGGCAAGTTCAAAGTCTTCGACATCCGCACCTTTATATGATTCGTCATACCCCCCCACCTTTTGAAAAAGGTCTTTTTTTATTGCACCGCATCTTGGAGCAAATACGCTCACCTTATTATCTTTTGTGCCTATGAGGTGTATATATTCAAACATTGCCATATATGTAGGTACAAAACCTTTATTCAAAGGCTCAGTTGCACAGATGCCGATCACACAGTTTGCGGAAGGGTCTTTGTCAAAACAGTCTTTTACTTCTTTCATAGTACCATCAAGCACAACCACGTCTGAATCAAGGAAAAAAATGATTTCACCTTTAGCTGCCTCCACACCGATATTTCTTGCCCTGGCCGGACCTCCATTTTTTCCCAGTTGTATTACCCTTGCAGGATACTTATTTACAATCTCTACAGTGTTGTCTGTGGAACAGTCATCAACTATAACCACTTCCATATCATCTGTTACCTGCTTAAAGATTGAATCCAGGAGATTTGGCATGAATTTTGCCGCATTGTACGTGGGGATAACAATTGAAATCATATTTTTTAGTATAATTGTTATAAAATTATAAAATCAAATAAGTTAGATTCAGACTGAAGCTCCCTGCCTCCTCCTTTTTCTCGGCTCGGCGAGTTGCGAGTTAAATAAATTTTTGAGCAATGTCTGCATTATTTTGGTTAATATATCTGAGAATGAGAAAGACTCTTATTTTTATTCTAAAACTTTTCTTAAGTTGTATGCTCCTCTTATATCTTTTCTATTTTTCGGGTATAGTTGATATTCAGGAAGTAATTAAAACACTTGGACATACCCGGCTATTGATATTCACTTTGGTTGTTTTGATCTGTATAATCAATGTCTTTATTACGACAAAGCGGTGGTCTTTATTTCTGCCAAAAAATACAAAATATTCAAGGCTTGTCTCTTTATATTTTATAGGTTATTTTTTTAATACTTTTTTGCCGGGGCGTGTAGGTGGAGAAATTGTAAAGACATTCTATCTTTACAGGGACATTAGGGAAGGTATTGTTTCTATTGTATCTGTTTTTATAGACAAATATCTTGGATTTTGCGCAATGATTGTAATTAGCTTTATTGCATTCATATTTGGTTATTCTTATTTTAAAGACACGAAGATAGAATCTTTCATTCCTGTTATCTTTGGAATCTTTATAATAGCAAACTTTGTATTTTGGAAGGTTAACTGGGGAAAGATAAAAGGTATGGGTTCTTTTTATATTTACATTATGGAATACAAGACAAAGAAAAGCATAATACGTAAGGGGCTACTGTTATCACTTATCATTCAGTTAATGAGTGTTATGGAAATTTATCTGGTTTCCCTTGCGATAGGAGTTACTGTACCGGCCATTTATTTTTTTATTTTTGTCCCCATAATAAATGCTGTTACCGCTATTCCTATTACAATCGCCGGCCTTGGTGTGAGAGAAGTCGGTTTTGCCGCTCTCTTTAATATGTTCTTTACAAAGCTTGGGGTAACTTCTCACGAGGCAGTGAGTATCTCTCTGCTTTCATTTGCAGCTATGGTTTTGGTTAACCTCATTGGTGGAGTAGAGTATTTAAGAATCAAAGAACTGACTGAAGAGAGCAACCGGAGGAAAGTCGATGCAACCGACGAAGAATGACAAAGAGCAAAGAATACAGATAAAGGGCACGGAGTAAGATGGGAAATATTTGCTTGACTTCCCTTCCAGATTTGATATAATCTGACTTAATTGCTTTTCCCAAAAATATTGGGGGCAAAAGATACTTTAGTGTTTAAATGAATGTTTAAAAATTTTACATGAGTGTGCTCAAAAAAATGAGCTAGGAAAAGAAAGGAGGATAATACAAAAATGAGATATCTGTTATTACTATGTATTTGTTTTGGATTAATTTTTTCCTTCCTCGGTATTTCCGGGTGCGAGCAAAAACCACTAGAAGAACCCACACAACCGGCAGTGACAGAACCTGAGACCAAAGGCGAGATGATAAAAGAAGGCGAAGAGATGATGGAAGAAGGCGAAGAGATGATGGAAGAAGGCGGGGGGATGATGGAGAAAGGCAAGGAGATGATGGAAAAGAGAGAGGGGATGATGGAAAAAGGTCATGAGATGATGGAGAAAGGCAAGGAGATGATGGAATAAGGTATGATGATTTAAAATGAGATAGTGACAATCTGGGCTTGGTTATGCCAAGCCTTTTTTGTTTGTTATAGATTGATATTTGTTATTATCATCGTGTGAAAAAATCAATCTAAATCCAAATAATGCAAATAGCAGACATAGATACCTTCAAAATCTTTAAAAATGCAACATAATCACCAGATTCCATTTTGTAATAGATAAGAGCTTTTTGTATACATTAACCCAAACAGTGCATTTCAAATAATGCAGGCGTTGTGAAAGAAATTATTTTTCGATACCTTAGACGCAATTGCAACTAATCTATGATGAATATTTTTGTTTCAAGCTATATGCATAATTTAATAATAATTTTATCGAGTTAAATAATTTCTTGAGCAATGTCTGCATTATTTGGGTTAATAACTTTATGATTGCAAAATGTCATGCTCAAAGGATTTGCTTGTAAACCCCGTACAAACATTATACGGGGTAAAGCTTTTTCAGGCATCTATGCCTCCGATGATTGCATTTTTTGTGTTAATGAGAATTTTTAAAAAAGCTATTCGATCGTCTTTTATTATTTTTCTCCTTCTCCTTTTTAAACCACTTTATGCGATAGAAACAAATACTATTCAGAACAATAAGGTTATTGTCCATTATGAACAATCCTTACAAACTGTCGCAAGGGAGGTTATAGAGATTTATCCTGATATCAAGCTGGAACTTGAAAAAACTTTTAAGTGGGAAATAGATTTTAGGCCTACGATTACATTAATGAAAGACAGAAAAACTTTTCAGGGGATGTTTGGCAACAGTCCAATTGTTGCTGTTGCAATATCCAATAAAAATTTAATAATTATTGATAACTCAAAGATGAAAACACACCCTTTTACCTTGAAAACAACCCTGAAACATGAATTGTGTCATTTATTACTTCATCGTTATGTTAAAAAAAGACTTTTGCCAAAGTGGCTTAATGAAGGTATTTCACAATGGGCAAGCGATGGCATCGCAGAAATAATAATAGGTGAAAACGAGGGTCTTCTAAAACAGGCCACATTATCAGGGAGATTTATATTTATCGAGGATTTAACAGAAAGATTTCCCCAGGATGAAAAATCCCTTTTACTGGCCTATCAGGAGAGTAAGAGCATCGTGGAATACATTGATGGGGAATACGGCTCAACGGGATTACTGCATATTCTCAATAACTTGAGGGATGGAAATGAAATTGATATTGCAATCCTTGAAAGCCTTTCAATTCCTGTTGATGAACTCGAAAAGAGGTGGCATGATTATCTTAAAAAAAGAACCACATGGTTTACTTATTTAAGCAGTCATTTGTATCAGTTTCTTTTTTCCTTTGCATCACTGGTTTTGATATATGGTTTTATAAGATTTCTGATTCAGAAAAGGGCTTGTAAGGATGATGAAGAAGAGGATTTCGTTGACTGAATTCCCTCATATGTACATTTCTAATATTTTTTAATCAGTTGAACCATTCACTATTCATTCGTATTCGAGAAATATCTATTAAAGATTTTATGGAATTTTCCGATAATATTTTAGGGAAAGAACAAAAGATAAAAAAAGTCTGAGTCGTTTTTAGTTTGGTTTATTTACGGAATATAAAATGTACAAATGAATAATAGAAATGAGGTATAGTTTATGTTTCTAAAAAATGTAAAAATAACTCATAAAGTTCTGGCTGTTATCATTGTCGGAATTATTATCTCATCTATTTTTGCCTTCTGGGCGGTTTTGATAGGCAAAAAACAGACAATCATGCTTGAACGTATCTATGTTGAAAATGTCAAGCCTCTCGATAATTTAAGGGGAATACAGCTTATTTTTAGGGAACTTGAATATAGGATGGCCGGTGTACAGGCAGATGTAGTAGGAGCAATACCATCGGGACGTCACCTTGGAATGTCTTTAAAAACTGCTGATATTCTGTGGAATGATGCAAAGAATGTAATGAAAGGTTATGACCTTTCTGATAAGGCGACAAAAAAACTGGAAACCTTTGAAAAGGCATATAAGAATTTTAAAGAAAACGTTGCGGAAGATCTTGAAAAAGTCTATTTAGATAATGAACCTGAAAAGGTGGAAGATCTGTATGATGAGTATCTTGATATTAAACCTTTCATTTTTAAATCTATTGATGATTTAGCAAATAATTTAAAGGACGAAGTAAAAGAATATTATATGGAAAGCCAAAAAAGCATTACAAAGATGAATACATCCATTGCGTTTATAGGAATTTTTGCTTTGGGACTTTTTTTAGTCCTTGCATTGCTTATTGTGCGCTCTATCAATAAACCCATACATAAAGTTGTTGATGCAGCAGAGCAGATTGCCAAAGGCGATTTTACTCAAACTTTACATATTGATACTGAAGATGAGATGGGGAGCATGGCAGCAAGGCTGAATATCATGATTGAGCATCTCGGAAATTCCTTCTCCAACATTATTGCTGCAGTGGAAAAGATGACTTCTCAAACTGAAGGACTTTCGGGCCTTTCAGAAAAGTTGTTACATGGTGCAAAAGAACAGAATGAAAAAGTTGAGCAGATTGCGGTCGCAACTACTGAAATGTCCCAGACAATCATGGATATGGCCAATAATACATCTGACGCCTCTGAAGCAACAAAGGTATCTTTCGAAACTGCAACAGCCGGGAAGGAAGTTGTAAGCCACACAGTAGTAAGTATAACAAAGCTCGCTGATAGTGTAAGTGAAGCATCGAATTCCATCAATAGTCTTGGGAGCAGTTTGAATGAGATCGGTGTAATTGTTTCAGCCATAAAGGATATTGCAGATCAAACAAACCTCCTCGCCCTGAATGCCGCGATAGAGGCAGCCAGGTCAGGGGAACATGGCAGGGGATTTGCCGTAGTAGCAGATGAAGTAAAAAAACTTGCCGAAAGGACTTCAAAGGCAACCGAAGAGATTGCTTCGAAAATAGTTGCTATTCAGGCTAAAAGCGGGGAATCTATCTCAACCATGGAAAAAGGGAAATCGCTGGTTGAAGAATCAGTAGACAATGCAACACAGGCTGGAGATGCCCTTCAAAAAATAGTAGAAAGTTCTGACAAGGTAACGGACATGGTTCAGAGAGTCGCTGCAGCTACTGAAGAACAATCAGCAGTTTCTGAACAGGTAAGCAGTAATATGGAACAGATATCAATGATCATTAAAAATCACTTCAGAGAATCAAAGGAACTGCAGAAGTTAGCATCAAATCTGGCTAATCTGGCTCAGGAGGTAATGTCACAGATCATGCACTTTAAAACTAAAAATAACGGTAACACCGCTATGGAAGCGACGCACAATAAGGCTCTTGACGCAAAAATCGCTGATAATTCCATAGCTTAAAAACACCGGAAAGGGTAGCGAAATGAATCTTAAGTTATTATTTACAGGCATATTATCAAAAATCAAAATCAGAGATAAGATTCTTTTTATGACCATAGGAGGTATTGTTATATTTATAATCTTGTCAGCATGGAGTATTGGAATGGGGAAAAAACAGATAAACACACTTGAAGATATTTATGTCAAAAAGGTGATACCTCTTAATGATCTCCGGAAAATACAATTGATTTTTAGAGAAATTGAGTTCAGAATGGCGGGAACTGTAGCAGATATGACAATTGGATCAGCTGCAGAAGTACACCTCAAAGAATCAATAAAAAATATTGATGCACTTTGGAGAGAAGCCAGTTCTGAATTAACATCTGATACGCTATTTAAGGAAAAAGAAAATTTTCAGAAGGGCTACGAAGGATTTAAAAGTATGGCAGACAGGCTAGCAGATGCTTACATGAAGATATTTTATGATGGCGAAACTGATTCTATGGAAGATATCTATGATGAATGGCTTGATTATAAGGCAGTGATATTTAAGTCTATTGACAAGATAGTAGAAACGCATGAGGCGTCCGTAGGCGATTATTATAAAAAAAGGAAAAGCCTGATCACGAAAATTAATGTATTTGTTGTCTCGGTATTAACAGCCATTATAGGATTATTCATTGTTTCCTCAATTTTTATTATCAGCTCAATACACAAACCAATAAGTACTATTGTAGAGGCTACAAAGGAGGTTGCAAACGGTGACCTTACCTGCACGGTAAATCTTGATGGTAAGGACGAGATTGGGATTATGGCTTCCGAGTTAAATAAAATGGTTGATAGATTAGATCATACCTTTATAATCATAACCACTGAAGCAGAAAGTATATACAAACATTCAGAAAGCCTGACGGATATTGCCGATTTTCTATTGAGCGGGACAAATGAGCAGAAATTACAGGTTGATCAAGTTGTGACATCGTCGAATGAGATGTCACAGACAACGATTGAAATGGCAAAAAATGCTATGGATGCAGCTCAAGTAACAAAAGAGTCTTTTGACTATGCCCGGAAAGGCAGCGAGATTAGCGAACAAACAAAAGAAAGTATTACAAAGCTTGTCACAAGCGTCACCGAAGCTTCAGAAGCCATTGCCAGCCTTGGCAAAAGCTCGGAAGAGATTGGCGAGATAGTCTCCGTGATAAAAGACATAGCTGACCAGACAAATCTCCTCGCATTAAACGCTGCTATAGAGGCAGCACGGGCAGGTGATCATGGAAGGGGCTTTGCAGTTGTCGCAAATGAAGTAAAAAAGCTCGCAGAAAGGACAACCAAGGCAACAGAAGAAATTGCAGGAAAAATTCAGTCAAACCAGAAGGAGACGAATAGGGTCATATCAAGCATGCAGCAGGGCAAAACAATAGCGGATGAAGCAATCTCTACAACAGCCAATGCAAGAGAGGCACTTCATAAAATTGTGGAAAGTTCTGAAAATGCGATGGATATGGTTCAAAGAATCGCTGTTGCCACTGAGGAACAATCCTCTGCAGCAGAGGAAATAAGCCATACGATGGAACGTACAGCTGGAGTAATCAATCAGACCTTTGTGATCTCCGAAAACGTAAAAAATGTATCAAATGAATTAGTCTCTGTTGCTTCAAATATGAAAACGCAGGTTGGAAGTTTTAAAACACACACACACGATTTTGCCAGACCGAAGTCATTGCCTTCAGCTCTCGAAGCTCCTGAAGGTGTTGCATCATGATTATGATCAAAATAGTTAAAGTTTTTTAATTTTATTCCGTCATATATATAAAAAAATATTATGAGGCCTTTGGGTCTAAAATTAAACTTATTTTAAGGGGGGCTAGAATGAAGAAGGCATTAACAGTATTGGTAGCATTGTCAATGCTGCTGGTTGCAGGCCAGTCAATGGCAGAGAAAGCATTGACACCAGAATCAATAGAAAGTGCAACGATAGTGGATGCAGAATGGGTCAAGGTAAACTTGGGAAAAGTCATGGTCTTTGATGCCAGGAAAAAAGGAGAATATATTGAAAAGCATATTCCCGGATCAATTAATGTCCCATACAAGGATAAAAGTGAAAAGGTACTTGATTTTGACAGATCAAAGGACAAATGGGACATCAGCAAATACCCAGAAGACAAGAGCACCTCTATTGTAGTTTACTGCAATGGAATTAAGTGCTGGAAGTCATATAAAACCTTGGTCAGACTCGCCGAGGCAGGATACACAGACCTCTACTGGTTACGTGAAGGTTTTCCTGGCTGGCTGGAAAGGGGATATCCAACTGAATAAAATTACTCAAAACTTCAAAAGATCAGGGCAGCAGAAATATATATCCTGCTGCCCGTCTATTTCTTGACTCCCAGAGCAATCTGTTTTTCTTTCATTGCCTTGATCCTGTCTCTCAGTTCTGCGGCCCTTTCGAAATCAAGTTTTTCAGCAGCCTGTTTCATTTCCCCTTCAAGCTTCTTGATTTCAGATTCATCGCAATACTCAACCTTTTTATCTGCCACAGCGGGCACTGTCCAATAGTCAGCCTCATAGATTGAGCCTAAGATATTTGTAATATCTTTCCTGATCGATTTTGGCGTTATCTTGTGTCTGACATTATAATCTTCCTGGATCTTGCGTCTTCTGCCCGTTTCATCCATGGCTGTTTTCATTGACCCTGTTACTGCATCAGCATAGAATATTACCATGCCGTTTATATTCCTTGCAGCCCTGCCAGCCGTTTGAATAAGGGACCGCCCGGACCGTAAAAAACCCTCTTTGTCGGCATCAAATATTGCAACAAGTGACACCTCGGGAATATCAAGTCCCTCTCTCAGCAAGTTTACTCCTATAAGGGCATCAAACTTTCCCATTCTCAGATCTCTTAAAATCTCTACCCTCTCAAGGGTGTCAATATCTGAGTGGAGATACCTTGCCCTAACCCCCAATTCTGCATAATACTCTGTAATATCCTCAGCCATTTTCTTTGTAAGTGTGGTTACGAGTATCCTTTCTCCTCTTTTTGCCCTTTCTCTGATCTCTTTTAAAAGATCATCCAGCTGACCTGCAATAGGTCTTAAATCTATTACCGGGTCTTTTAAACCGGTAGGCCTGACTATTTGTTCAATTATCCTGTTATTTGATTTTTTCATTTCGTAGTCTGCAGGGGTTGCAGAGATGTAAATTGCCTGTTTTTTCTTATGCTCAAATTCTTTAAACGTAAGAGGGCGATTATCAAGCGCTGACGGAAGCCTGAATCCATAATCAACCAGGGTTTGCTTTCTCGACCGGTCTCCTTCATACATCCCGCGTATCTGAGGGACGGTAGCATGGGATTCATCGATGATAAGCAGAAAATTTTCCGGGAAGTAATCGATAAGACAGAACGGTGGCTCGCCCGGTGCCCTACCGCTTAAATGTCTTGAATAGTTTTCTATTCCATGGCAGTAACCAAATTCCCTGAGCATTTCCATATCAAACCGTGTCTTCTGCTCAAGCCTCTTTGCCTCAAGGTGTTTGTCCTGTTTAAGGAAAAATGTGATCCTTTCCTCAAGTTCATCATTGATTGCAGAAATTGCCCTTTCAATTCTCGGCCTTGGTGTGATCCAGTGACTGTTAGGGTATAAGGCCATTTTTATAAGACCTCTTATTACCCTGCCTGAGAGCGAATCAAACTCATATATACCTTCGATATCATCCCCAAAAAATTCAATCCTTATTGCATTATCACCTGAAAAGGAGGGAAATATCTCAACAATATCACCTCTTACCCTGAACGTGCCTCTTCTGAAGTCCTCACTTCGTTCATATAACATGTCAACAAGCTTTCTGAGAAACACATCTCTTTCAGTCCGCATACCTTCCTCAATAAAGAGGTGCATACCGAGATAATCATCAGGAGAACCGATACCGTAAATGCACGAAACAGATGCAACAACAATGGTGTCGTTTCTTTCCAGCACCGCACGGGTCGCTGCATGTCGCATCCTGTCAATATCATCATTTATCAAAGCATCTTTTTCAATATATGTGTCTGTCGATGGTATGTAAGCCTCGGGCTGATAATAGTCATAGTAACTTACAAAATACTCTACCGCATTTTCAGGAAAAAACACCCTGAATTCTCCATAAAGCTGGGCAGCAAGGGTTTTGTTGTGGGCTATTACAAGTGTAGGCTTATTTACATTCGCAATTACATTGGCAATAGTAAATGTCTTGCCTGATCCTGTAACGCCGAGGAGAACCTGATGTTCAAGGTTTTCTGAAATGCCCTGTGTAAGCGCTTCTATGGCCTCTGGCTGGTCGCCCTTGGGCTTGAAATCTGATGTTAATGTAAACTTCCCCGAGTTTTTCCTTTGAGATACCGGCAAGTTGTTATCCTCTATAAAAATTATACGATATTTACTTTATGACAAACCAGTGATCATACTCATCAAGACCCCGAATCGGGTTACCCAAATAATGCAGACATTGTAATAAAATTTATTAAATTTGATTTATCCCGTAAATAGTAAATATTTTACGGGATAGATTTATTATTTAATTATGCATATAGCTTGAAACAAAAATATTTACCTTAGATTGGTTGGAATTGGTCTAAGGAATCGAGAAATAAATTTTCTTCCAACGCCTGCATTATTTGAAATGCATTTTTTAGGCTAAAGTATCTTAGCATGTCTGCCGAAACAATTAATGAGATGAACTTTTGTAAGAGGCATGACGTACATGGGTGAGAGAAAATTTTCCACAGGCAGTGCAATCAGGTGCGGATGGGACGCAATGAAAAGCAACATAGGTTTTTTCATTGGACTTCTCATCATTGCCTTTCTCATTGAAAACCTTCCGGGGATAATAGCAAACTTCGCAAGCAGAGATTTTCCTGTCATAAGTTTTATGCTTTATTTGGCAGGCTGGCTTCTGGGTTTCGTAATCCAGATGGGGCTTATCAGGGTAAGTCTTAAGTTCTGCGACGGAATAAAGGGAAAATTAGACGATCTCCTTTCATCTTTCAACCTTCTGCTTCCATTTATTGCCGGCTCCATAGTATATGCACTTATTATTCTTGTAGGCTTCATATTATTCATTATTCCCGGAATAATATGGGGAATAAAGTTCAGTCTTTTTCCGTATTTTATCGTTGACAAGGGGCTCGGGCCTATAGACGCGATAAAGGCAAGTAGTAGAGCCACTATGGGAGCAAAATGGGATTTGTTTTTATTCGGATTACTGCTGGGGTTGATTAATTTTGTTGGTGCGCTCGTTTTCCTGATCGGCCTTTTCGCAACGATCCCAACGACAATGGTTGCTTATGCCTATGTATACCGTCATCTTGCGGGCAGGGAAGCAAGCGCAGAAAAAGATTCACAAGTCAGTACAAAGGGTTTTATGTATGTTAACCTGGGGGTCTAGGTTAACCTTTTTAAAGTTTTCTCATAAACCTCAAGGGCCTTTTTTCCAAATAAAACAAAACGGATAAGTTTTATATCGGTATTTTCTCTGAGATAGGTTATTGCCGTATGTAAAGCAATTTCTGCTGCCTTATCCAATGGATACCCATAGGCTCCCGTGCTTATGGATGGAAAGGCAACGCTTTTTAAAGATTTTGATGAAGCTACATTAAGACTGTTCCTGTAAGCACTTGCAAGCAGTTTCGGTTCATTATGAAGTCCGTCTTTA
Organism: uncultured Nitrospiraceae bacterium; assembly: GCA_964347155.1. GTDB lineage: Bacteria > Nitrospirota > Thermodesulfovibrionia > UBA6902 > UBA6902 > CAYFXR01. Next base: position 13,967 of record CAYFXR010000059.1, read on the forward strand.
TAGACAGGACCGACAGTATGGATTACATATTTTGCGTTGAGATTTCCACCTGAAGTGATAACAGCCTCACCTGTCTCACAGCCGCCTATTTTTATACATTCCTCAAGAATCTTCGGTCCCCCTGCCCTGTGTATTGCGCCATCTACGCCACCTCCACCCCGAAGGCTTTTATTGGCAGCATTTACTATCGCATCAGTATCCTGCCTTGTTATGTCACCTTCCATTAAAGATAAAGCGCCTTTGTTAATTTTGACTTCCATATACCCCTCCACTTATTATTTTTTACAGATTATATCATTTATCCATGTTTCAATCCACGTCCCTGGGATAACGCGCTTACACTATTGCCTGCCCCTACATAGTTAATGTCATTCCCCGATCCCCGATCAGGTCGAGGACAGGGTTGATCCATTCTCTGTAGTGCTACGAAGTCTGTGTATACATTGCATTTTTACATGGATGAATCGGGAAATCCAGTATTTTCAAAGAATTCTGGATTGTCCGGTCAAGTCCTGTACCATCCGATATAGGGCAAGCTGGACAATGACAAATAATTACTTTATACATAGACTCTAAATAGAAAATAATGCCAGAAAATCATTGCCGTATGACATGATTTTCGTTAAAATGTTGCATTCTGATTTTTTTATGGAATTAAAAAAGGACTTATTGTAAGCTTCTTATATGGTTATTGTCTGATAAGCTCTCAAGGTTAATCCTCTTGCAGAAAAGGGGACTTTCATGGGGGACAGCCGGAAGAGTTTGAGAAAATTCAGGGGGCATCTGTTATAGTGAAATCCGATTTAACAGAAGGTGCCCGTCTGTCAAGGGAGATGGTGAAAATATACTTTTTGTTCCACAGTTTCATTGTTTAGAATGAATACCGTTCTAGACAAAGAACCATTCCGGGTTCCGCCTGAACGTGAAACGGTTCATTCATGGAACAATGGGACGGTTTAAGAGTAGAACTGTCTTTATATGGAACATGAAACCTGGAATGTGAAACAATCAGTTCTTGGAACATGGAACTTGAAACCTGAAACAATTATTTAATAAAAGGAGGGGATATGGCTATAAAACAATTTGAAGACCTGAAGATATGGAAAATATCGAGGGAGCTTGCAAACAGTATTTACAACATTACTTCAGATGGAGCATTTTCAAAAGACTTTGGTTTGAGAGACCAGGTTCGCCGGGCTTCTGTATCAGTAATGTCGAATATAGCTGAAGGTTTCGAAAGAGACGGCAATCAGGAATTTATTCAATTCCTTTCGATAGCTAAAGGCTCAAGTGGTGAAGTGAGAAGCCAGATATACCTGGCAGTAGATCAGGGATATATCAATGAAAAAGAGTCAAAGACGCTTATCGACCATTACAGAAAGCTCTCCTCGATGATCAGCAAATTTATACAGTACCTGAAAGGCAGCAGTCTGAAAGGGACAAAATACAAAACCCAACCAGTTAAAAGTATGAAAGAGGTTGTGAATGAAATAGTCCGGGATGCTAAGAAATAAAACACGTTCCATATAAAAACAAGTTTCAGGTTTCAAGTTTCAGGTTTCAGGTTTCAAGTTCCATGTTTCAGGTTCCAGGTTGTTCGACAAAGACCTGTTTGCAAAGATATCATTTCAGCTGGAGAACAGGAATACCAGGGCAGGAAATTCCCCGGTCTTCAGGCATTCTGTACTTACAAACAGGAGGAGGGGGTATTTCATATTGAAAGGATACTTGAGATGAGAATGGTTTAATTAATACATAAGTGCGGAAGCTTCAAAGTTTGGAAGTGTAAAATCTATGAAAAATCATTTAGTAGAACTTCAATCCTAAAATCATCTCATTTATTCAGAAACAATGTCAATAATCGTAATCTCAGGTGATGAGAGAAAACGAATGGGGGGGCCTGCTGTGCCGGTTCCACGGCTTACATATATCGCAGAACCTTTTGCAAGCCTAGTGAATCCGGTATGATGTTGAAATATAAACATCGTGGCCAAATTCATAGGGAATATCTGTCCCTTATGTGTGTGTCCTGAAAGCTGGAGGTCAAAAAGACCAAGGCTTTCTTTTTCAACATCAGACCTGTGTTTCAGCAGAAGAGTAAAAAACCCGACCGGGAGTTCGGAAAGAATATCCTTCTCCTGTTTCTTTTTAGACTTCAAACTGTATCTCCACGCTTCCCCTCCAAGGAAATCCATTCCTGCAATATTAATAGTATTTTTAACTGTAACTCCGTCTCCTCTCAATAATATAAAACCCGCGTCTTCAATAAACTTGATCGTGCGCTCTGTCCCACCATAAATTTCGTGATTGCCCATCACTGCATATTTCCCCAGCCGTGCCTGCAGGTTTTTTATTCTGCCGGCAAAATGGTCTATATGCCTGACAATTCCATCAACAAGGTCACCTGTTGAAACGATTAAATCAGGCTTTTCTTTTTCGATTTTTTCTATAACCTTATCTAATGTCCTCTCACTCACAATTACTCCGAGATGCAAATCCGAGATTTGCGCTATCCTTACTTTGCCCACATCTTTTGACAACTTGTGAGAGTTGATAACAAGCCTTTCAATACGTAAATTCCTTGCTTCAAAATAACCATACACATTTATTCCAAATGATAAAAACATAGGGATGAGAAAGGTTTTATTTGAGGATAGAACCGCGGAACTGAAGTCACTATCAACAAATAACCCGCTGTATTGAATGGCAAGATTATATAAATCAAGAATAACAGCGACAGGAAAGAACGATACAAGAAAAGCCAGCCAGAAATAACATATATATGAAAAAATTTTTAAAGACATCTCAGATCCTTTTTTGTTGTAAACAAGTATTAAAACAGGTGAAACAGTCATAAAGAAGATGGCTATCCCTATCAGAACATCGACTACAGTTCCAGAGTTGATGAGAGAGGACAATTTGAAAAAAATATGAAAATTCGCAGAGCTGTATATGATTACAATAAAGAGACAAATAAACATTATTCCCGAGGCTTTTCCATTTTAATAACGAACATCAAGAGGGATGGAATAACAAAGACTGTAAATACAGTTGACAGGGCAAGTCCTCCAAGGATAACGCTGCCAAGTCCTCTGTAAAGTTCAGAACCGGGACCTGGTGCTACCACAAGGGGCAGCATGCCGAATATACTTGTGGAAGCACTCATGTAAATAGGTCGTAATCTTGTTTTTGTTGATTCAATTACGGCCTCCCTGTACTCCATATTGTGGTAACGCATATTATTCAGCGCCTGATGCACGATGAGGATTGCATTATTAACAACAACCCCGACCAGTATTACAAAACCGAGCATGGTAAGGATATCAAATGACAGCGGCCTGTCAGAAAAGAAATCTACAATACGAAATCCCATGAATCCGCCTGCACCGGCAAGCGGCACCGTAAACAGAATAATCAGGGGATAAATAAAGTTCCCGAAAAGCGCTGACATTAAGAGATAAGCAATAGCGACCGCGAGTAAAAAGTTCCATTGAAGCGATTTCCTGGTTTCAGTAAGTTTATCCGCTGCACCGCTTAATTTCACGTTGATCCCTTCCAGCATACCCTGTCTTTCTATTGCCGGAATAACTTTCTCTTCAATACGTTCCATGGCCTCCTGCAGGGCAATAGTCCTGGGAGGTTCAACCCGGAGGGTTATTGTCCTGTTCCTTTCGAGATGCCTTATCTGGGTAATTCCCGTAGTCCTCTCAAGTTTTGCAAGAGAAGAAACAGGTACGATTTTGCCCCCTGTTGTTACAATCATGGAATTGTACAGTTCCTCAGGGGTAGATACATCCTCTTCAGCCGCCTTCAGTACAAGGTCGATCTTTTTCTGACCCTCTTGTTTAAACTCACCGATTTCCCTTCCATCCATAAGAACATCGAGAGCAACACCGAATTCTTTTGCCGTTAATCCAGCTGATTTCAAGCGCTCCCTTGAAGGGACAAACTTTACTTCCGGATAAAGCAGGTCAAGAGATGGGCGGGGCCTGACCTGAACTTCGGGGATTTCACTTATGATCATTCCGAACATTGTTCCACCGACCTGGACTATATGGTTTATGTCGACGCCGCTTATGTCTACATCAATCGTTCTCCCGCCTCCGAGCCTCGTTTGAAATATGCCCGCCTGCTGACTGAAACCCAGCATTCCGGGAACATTATAAATCATTCTCATAAAAAGAGGGATAAGTTCACCGGCTCTTTGTTCATGCAAACTTACCGCTCCGAAGAACATATATCGTTCCGAGCCTATGTAAAACATGTTTTTAATACCCGGTAATCCCTCATGGTCTCTATTAATATAAGGTTCTACTGAGCTGAAAAAGTACCCGCCGATATCTTTCCTTTCCTCATATGAAAGTGCAGGGGGAGGTATAAGATAATTTATAATTAGATTTCTGTTACCCTGAGGAAGGTATTCCATTTTTGGAATCAACGCCCAAGCTGAAAGAACTGAAAAAGCAGTAAGCACTATAATTGTTACAAACCTTGAAACAGTACTTTTTGTGACAATCCCCACAAGATTCATTATCATCTCCACAAGACTATTCCCCAGGTTGGTTAATATATTTGTTTTTATCTGTCTTTTCCACCGCTCAATCGAAAATATCTGATATGAAAACATTGGTATTACAGATACTGACACAAAAAGACTTAAAGTAACGGCGAACGTGACAGCAAGGGCAATATCTCTGAAAAGCTGCCCGGCTTCTTCCTCCATAAAGACAACTGGCAGAAAGACTGCCACAGTAGTGAGGGTAGAGGCAAGGATCGCTCCCCAGACCTCACGCGTACCGTCATACGCGGCAGCAAATGGAGATTTATTCATTCTACGATGACGATCGATGTTTTCAAGTACAACTATTGCGTTATCAACAAGCATGCCTACTGCGAAGGCAATTCCTGCAAGGCTCACAACATTCAAATTTCTTCCAAAGGCATTCATGAAAATAAATGTGCCTATAATGCTTATTGGTATGGCTGTTGCAGCGATTCCAGTAGATGCGACACTTCTCAGGAATATAACCAACACGGATATTGCGAGTAATCCTCCAATTAAAATATTTCTTTGTACTAGTCCGATTGCCCCGCTTATATAAGGTCTCTGGTCATATGCCCAGTCAAGATAAACTTTCTTTTGTTTCAGTTTTATTTCATTGAGCTCTCTATAGACCTTTTCTACGTTGTCGGTAAGTTCAAGAATGTTTGTTCCTGGCTCCGGTTTTACGCCTATAGCAATGCCTTCCTTACCCAGGTGAATCATGGCGTTAGAAAGTTTTTCATACCCGAAACTTACTTTGGCTATATCGGAAACAGTGATGCGCCGCTGACCGGTTGATCTAAGAACGATATTTCTGATTTCATCAGGAGATTTCAGCTCAGCCACAGTCCGTATTCTGTAGTCTTTTCTGCCAACCCCCATAATACCGGCCGAAATATTCACATTTTCAGATTTCAGAACATTTATTACATCCTGAATCGTAAGTCCGTAAGCAGCCAATTTTCCATGAGATATAGTGACATGCATTTCCTTTTCAATACCACCGCCGATAAAAAGATCAGCGACACCTTCTATCCGTTCAAGATCCTGTCTCACTTCATTTTCAAGAAAGGTTTTATACGTGTAAGCAGACCTGGGATTCCCCTTGGCAGTTTTCAGAACCATCCATATTACGGGAGACGTTTCAGCGCCTGTGGCATTAATAACAGGTTTTTCAACATTTTCAGGGTAAGAAGGGACTTCATTCAGCTTGTTTGATACCCGTAACAATGCATCATCAACATCTGTTCCGATCTTGAATTTAAGTGATACGCTTCCTCTTCCGTTCAGAGCAGAACTCTCCATTTCTATCATTCCCGGAACCCCTTTTAAGACTTTCTCCTGCTCTTCGATCACTTCACGCTCTATCTCGTACGGGGTAGCACCGGGCCAGATTGTAGATACGGAAATCTCCGGCTCTGTTACGTCAGGGCTTAACTGATAAGGCATCTGAAGGAGTCCCAGGATGCCAAATAAGACAACTAAAATGACTCCAACGATTACCGTGACAGGTTTTTTTATGGAGAATTGAACAATATCCATATCTCACTACAAATCACAAATTTCAAATCACAAATTTCAAATAAATCACAATTATAAAACTCCAATGACCAAAATACGTAATTAGTTGTAGCATTTCTTGGTTTTGGACATTTGGTCATTGGTAATTGGAAGTTATTCGTTATTTGGTGCCTGAAGATTGGAATTTATTATTTTCACCGCCTGTCCATCCCTTAGTCTCTCATTACCCTTAACTACCACTTTTATCCCTTCTGAAAGTCCTTTACCATCAACACCTGCAATCATACCTTTATACCCTATAATATTCACCGGTATCATTACGGCCTTTGAGTCTTTTACGGCGAATACAACGTCCTGACCGAATACAGGAATAACAGCATCTCTCGGGACAGCAAGTGTTTTTTGTTTTTTATCAATCGGCAATAATACCCTCGCTTCCATACCTTCGATAAGTGATAATGTATTTTTTACACTTATCTTTACCGGAAAGGTCCTCGTTGATATGTCTCCCCTTGGAACAAGGGCTGTGACCTTCCCTGTGACTTGTTCCCCGATTGCCATTGCCTTTACTTCCATCCCCTCTTTGATATATCTGATAATGATTTCGGGAACTTCTGCGACTATCTCAATAACATTATCATTAGCAATGGTTGCAACTGTCGAGCCGGTATCAAGCCACTCGCCCCTTTCAATATGTTTCTGTATTACGATGCCGTCAAATGGAGCCTTAATCGACTTTTTGAGAAGCTCAGTCTCCAGGCGTTCTACTTCAGCCTTCAATGATGCAGCCTTTTTATCGAGAGCCTCCACATTGAATTTTTTTTCGTCATATAACTGTTCTGATATGAGTTCTTCTTCATGGAGGTTTTTTGCCCTATCAAAGTCCCGTCTTGACTTCTTAAGGTCTGAAAGCGTCTGCTCATGACTTGCCTGGGTTGCCTGAAGCCTTTTTTCAAGCAGCTCGGAACCGAGGTTGACAAGAATTGCGCCTTTTTTAATCCGCAGTCCCTCTTCGAAGTTTACCTCCTGTACCTTTCCCTCCACTTCAGATGCGACATCCGAGACTTCCTGATAATAGACTGTTCCGATAAATTCGTTCTCAGGAGCTATCATATCTGTAACAACTTCAGAAACAACCACCAGTGCAGGTGGCATGCCCTGGTTTTTATTTTGCTCAGCGTCAAGACCAGAAAAAAGAAATAGAACGAATGCAAATAAAAAGATGATCATTTTCCTACACATACATTTATTCTCCCTTTATTAATCCAAAAAATGCATTTCAAATAATGCAGGCGTTGTGAAAGAAATTATTTTTCGATACCTTAGACGCAATTCCAACCAATCTAAGGTGAATATTATTGTTCCAAGCTATATGCATAATTTAATAATAAATTTATCGAGTTAAATAATTTCTTGAGCAATGTCTGCATTATTTGAGTTAAGCTAAACTCTTATCAAATCCCCCCTAACCCACTTTAGTAAAGGGGGATTATTATTTTCTTTCATTGCTGTTAATTGTTTATCACAAAGTTTTATTTTGTGTTCTCACTCATAACCGATAACTGACTACTAACAACTGTTTTCAACAGTGTTCCAGTCGAACGTTTTAATTTTAAAATCGCTAACTGGTAATCATACTTAGCATTGGCAAGCTCTCTTTCGGCAGTTACGAGCAGGGTATTTGCATCAATTACATCTATACTGTCAGCAAGACCGTACTGGAACTGTTTTGTCACAGCGTGATAATTATCCAGTGCATATTCTACTTCTGCCTGTAATTGATTGAGAATTGCCGAGACGGTTTGAAGGTTAAGATAAGAATCTTCAACTTCTACACTAATAGAATGCTTTAAATCTGAGAGAGTATACTCTGTCTGCCTTAATTTTGCCCTTGCTTCCCCAACCTCAGCTAATCTTAATCCTCCTTCAAAAAAAGGAAAATCAAGCTTCAGTACGCCATATATTCTTTCATTAAGTCCAAAAGATGAAGCCGGTTCGTTTTCCTGTCTGAAGTACACTCCTTCTAATGAAAGATTAGGCCAGTAAGAACCCTTTGCATATTTAACCTCATTTTCTGCAATTTCTTTCTGGATAATCAGTTTTTCGATTTCTGCCCTCTCTGAGAAAGCCTTTTCTGTCAGACAGTCTAACGTTGGCATCTGGCAATCTCCTGTTAATAAATCCAATGTCTCACGTGCCTTATTTTTAAAGTCAGTTTCGATGTAAGGTTCTTTTATATTATAATTTTCACGTATACCGACCGTTCTTGCCAGGGTAGTCTTTGCAAGTCTCAGACTGTTTTTTGACTTGATTAAATCCGACTGCGCACCTGCGAGCTCCGCCTCGGCCCTTAACAGGACTGTTTTTGTAACCTCCCCGACTTCGAGTCTCGTCTTGGCGGCATTTCTGTGCTTTGTCAATCTCGCCACGTTTACATCGGCTATTTCGAGCGCTTTCTTCGATTTAAGTACTTTATAATAGGAAGAGGCGACGGTTAAAAGATACCCTTCTTTGACAACATCAAGATCATGTTTACTTCTCTTTATTCCCTGATCGGCGATTTTGAATGCCGTAAGTTCCCTGCCACTTAGAGAGAAAGATTGATCTAGTCTCAGCCCCCATTCATTCGTGTGTTCTGGCTGAATAATAAATGTATCGCGGCTTTTTTCCTTACTGTATCTTGTGTGATATCCAAAAGCTGAAAGTGATGGAAGAAGCGTGGACATAGCCTTATCTTTTTCACGCTCTGCAACATACAGGTCTTCTTCCGCTATTTTTATTGTCTCGCTTCTTTCAAGAGCAAGTCTGTATAAATCATCAAGAGTATATTCCTGAGCACGTAAGCTGTATGGAATAAACATGAATAGGGAACAGAGTATAAATAATAATTTGTTTTTCATCACACATCCTCTTTTATACCATGAGTTATTAATTCAAAAAGTGAATTGTTTAGTTCTCTCGGAGTACTAGCACCAAAAACAAGCTTTAACATTATTGTGCCTCTGATGCTTGCAAATATCAATGAAGCCGTCTCTTCATAGTTCATGGGCTTGAAGATCTTTCTCTTCACACCTGCGGCGAGAATATCTTTGATTATCTTACGTTGGGTATTAAAAAAATTTCTTTTCAGAGGCCGGATAAAGGGAAGTTTGTATTCTCTTATAAACATGGAAAGCAGCTGTTTTCTTTTGAAGGCATATCTTAAATTAAACGCAATATAAGCCTTCAAAGCTTCCTGAGGTTCACTATTATGACTTGTCAAATTCCTGGTAATCTCATCAAAGTCTTTTGTCTGGTCTTGGATTAACTCTAAACAAAGTCCCTCCTTACTCTTGAATCTGAGATACAGGGCGCCAACGCTTAAGCCTGCTCTTCGAGCAATCTCTGACATTTTCGTCTCTGAATAGCCCTTTGATGAAAACAAATGAAGGGCCACTTTTAATATCTTTGATTTTGGTACCTTAAAGCGTACCGCTATTTTTCTTTTATATGCCATTTTTGTTGACCCAAAAAATGCAGTTAAATAATGCAGGCTTTGGAAGAAAATTTATTTATCGACCTGCCTGTCGGCAGGCAGGTACCTTAGACACAATTCCAACTAATCCAAGGTGAATATTTTTGTTCCAAGCTATATGTATAATTTAATAATAAACCCATAAAATTAAATAAATTTTATTATATGTCTGCATTATTTGGGTTTAACGTTGGTTCATATGAACGATGATTCATTTTATAAGAGTCTGATTACATTGTCAATATCATAAAATGTACAGAAGTTCCCCCAATTTTTTAGCCGTATCATCATCTATTTTAGGAATCCTAGCAAACCCATATGATCTCCCCCTTTGGAAAAGGGGGACGTAAAGCCCCGCGTAAAGCGGCGAGGCCGCAACGCGGCTTTTCGCCGTTGGGGCAACGTCCCTATGCGGGGTGAGGGGGATTTTATGGACAAATTTCTTTTAAAAATCTCCCCTTACCCCTCTTTGCCAAAGAGGGGGATATATCTTGCAGAATGTAACCAGCTAAAAAGCAAGATTTGTTATAATGCTACATCAAAAAACAACTCTCACGGTTCAGTGGTCAGGGAGTGGAAAAACCTGAACCCTGAAAACTGTCTCCTGAGAGCAAATGAATAGTGCAGGAGGAAGAAATGGTTTTTGGAGAGCATTTTTCAATTCAGACAAAAGGATTTTCGGATATAAAGGATATCTCGGTTAAGGTTCAGGATATTGTTTTGAAATCCAGAATAAGAAACGGTTTGGTCAACATTTTTGCTGCTGGTTCTACTGCTTCAATTACTACAATTGAATATGAACCGGCACTGGTCGAAGATATGAGAGAGCAGCTGGAAAAATTTGCATCGAGCACCATGCACAGCCGTCACTCGCAAACCTGGGGAGATGACAACGGTTTTTCTCATATCCGGGCGACTTTTATGGGCCCCGGCTTAACTGTGCCTGTTTCAGACGGTAATGTTGTTTTAGGAACATGGCAGCAGATAGTAGTAATCGATCATGACAACCGCCCGCGATCAAGAAAGATTTTTGTCCAAGTAATGGGAGAATGACAATTGCTTTACTGTGTAATCAGTTCCTCAACTCCCAAATCCGGGGCGATGCTTAAGAGTATATGCATTGATTCAGTCAACAGGATTATTCCAAAACCAATCAGCAGCAATCCACTCAGTATTATAATTAATCTCATATATTTCTGGATCGCTCTGAAATGACTCAAAAAAGAGTTTATTAAGAGGGCCGTTGCTATAAAAGGTATGGCAAGACCGAGTGAATAGACGGACAATAGTTTAAAACCGTAAAATGCGGAACCGGCTGTTGCGGCAATTATTAATATTGAACCCAGTATTGGACCGATACAAGGCGTCCAGCCTGCACCGAATGTAAGGCCCACAACAAAAGAACCGAGATAGCCTCTTGGTTTTGATTGCAGATGGACCCGTTTATCCTTTGACAGGAACGCAAATTTAAAAACACCCATTATATATAGGCCGAAAATTATTATTATGACTCCGGCAATTTGAAAAACCGTGATGTCCAGGTCAAGTATTGAAAAAGACCTCGTTAATAAATAATTCATATATGAAGAAAACACCCCGAGCAAAATAAAAACCGTTGAAAATCCGACAACAAAAGCCGAAGAATTGAAAAAGGTAAGTTTCCTGATTAATGCGCTGTCTTTGTTTTTAAAATCCTCAAAGGACATTCCAGTAATAAAGGAAACATATGACGGGATAAGCGGCAGTACGCAAGGTGATAAGAACGAAAGCACACCGCCAAGAAATGCACCAATGTAACCTATTTCAGTCATATTAATTAGCATTAAGCTATCAGCGGTTAGCCTTCAGGTCCGAAATTAATACGCTCACTTCTTATCGCTAATAGCAAACAGGTTCTTTTACTGATTTTACAGGAAGTTAACGAAAATATGCCATTTATTTACTTAATATACATGCTTCCTGTGTTTTACTGTCAGAATAAAAGCAATATGTTTTTTGGTGTCAAGTTCATAGATGATCCGGTATTTGCTGACTCTGAGAGAAGACTCGCCTTTATGATTTCCTACGAGCGGCTTTCCCTGTAAGGGGGTTTCAGAAAGGGATTCAATACTGGCAAGAATTCTGTTAAAAATTTTTCTGTCAGATGTATAGAGTGTTTCAAGATCAGATTCGGCTTCTTTAGTAAGCCTTATGTTGTATCTCATTTAATTTTCAGTCGTGATTTAAAATCTCTGAGGGATACAGTTTTGCCCTGTTTAATCTGTTTTTTTGCACGTGCTATTGCTTCTTTTTCTTCCTTGTTAGTAAGGATATCAAGTGTTTCCATAAGCCCTTCAAATTCTTCTGCGCTCAGGATTACCGCTTTTTCAACACCATTACGGGTAATAACATACCGGTCGTATTTTTCGTCAACTTCCTTCACAATAGATGAAAGGCTTTTCTTAACCTCTGCAAGAGGGAGGGTCTTGGTCATATCATTCCTCCTTTCGGAAAATCATCTTGACTATAATTATAGTCAATTCAGAATTTAATTGCAAATCTGAGAGTGGAACCGCGAAAGCAGAGGGAAGGTTATTTATTAAAAAATCTTCCCTGATCCTTCTTTGCCGAATAGAGGGATTATTTTTTCTTTTTATGTGAACGGGGATTACTACGAGAGGCGCACTCTTCCTTGCTTCCCTTTATTTTTTCAATTGCATGAGGAAGACAGTCGAGAATTACCAACAAATTCTCTTTTACTGCCTTCGGGCTTCCCGGAAGATTTACAATAAGAGTTTTTCCCCTTACTCCGGCAACTGCCCTCGAGATCATTGCAAAAGGGGTTTTCTTTAATCCTGCAAGACGCATTGCCTCTGCGATCCCGGGGATTTCCTGTTTTATTACTTCACGTGTTGCGTCGGGTGTTACATCCCTTGGAGAAACACCTGTTCCACCAGTAGTCAGTATGAGATCTACTTTTTTACACAGGGAAACCAATTTCCTTTTAATCAACGCCTTTTCATCAGGGAGAATATCATAACTGACAATCTTCGCATCAATTTTTTTTACAACTTTCTCAATAGTTGGACCGCTCGTATCCTCCCTTTTGCCTTTTGATGCCCTATCACTTAATGTTAGTACAGCAACTTTAATCATATTTAGCTATTAGCTGTCAGCGATCAGCTAATAATAGGTCAGGCATATTGCCTGACAAATCATTTTAGCTCCCTCCCGCTAAGTGAGGGGAAACACAAGAAATAATTCTTGACTCCTAACTCTTGACTCTAATCTCGTCTCCTCTTTTAATTGTTCCCCCTTTTAAGACTTTGGCAAAAATACCTTCCCTAGGCATAACGCAGTCTCCCGCCTGATGATAAATAGCACAGCGGGAATGGCATAACTTTCCTATCTGGCTTACTTCAACTTCTATGTCTTCTCCTATTGTCATTATTGTGCCAATCGGCAGAGTCATCAGTACAATTCCCTCGGTTGTTACGTTCTCAGCAAAATCTCCAGGGCCAACATTAAGACCCATTGCCTGCATTTTCTTGATGCTTTCGAGGGCGAGCAGGCTTATTTGTCTGTGCCACTTTTCTGAAGCGTGAGCATCACTTTCTATTCCGTAATTTTCCTTTAAAACAGCCTTCTCAACTGCTTTTTTCCTCATGCCCTTTTTATCGCTTATGTTTATTGAAACGATTTTAGCATTCATAAATACCTTGTTTTGTATTATCAAGCTTCCCCCTTTTCTAAAGGGGGAATGAGGGGGATTATTTATATTAAAAAATATCCCCTGACCCCTCTTTTCCAAAGAGGGGAATTACTTGCTGTCTGACTATCTAATCTCTGCTCCTTCTTTCACATCTTTTTCCGGAGTCAAAATCGACAATTTTCCGTTATTATCTGTAGCGGCAAGGAGCATACCCTGTGACTCAACGCCCATCAGTTTTACAGGTTTTATGTTTGTGACGACTACGATGTTTTTGCCTTTGATTTCTTCGGGGGTATACGACGTGCCAATCCCGGCAACGATCTGCCGTCTCTCGCCCGTATCCACCTGCAGCTTTATAAGTTTCCTGGAGCCTTTGACCCGTTCTGCCTGAAGCACCTTGCCTATTTTTAACTGAACTTTTGCAAAATCATCTATTGTGATTAAATTGTCCTTTTCAAATCCACCCAACCCCCCTTTAGTAAAAAGGGGCGAGGGAGAATTATTTTCCTTTGCAGGTTTTTCTTCAACAGTCTCTTCTTTTTTAGTTTTTTTCTTTACATCTATCCTAGGAAACAATGGTTCTCCTTTTTGTACTTTTGTCCCGGATTTCAGTACACCCCATTCGCCGGCCTTTTTAATGTTAAAGCTGCCGATGTCTTTGTTCAAACCAAGCTGTTTCCATATATTGTTTGCGGTATCGGGCATGAACGGATAGAGATAGACGGCAATTATGCGAAGCGATTCAGCGAGTGTATAAAGAATATTTGATAGAGTCCCTTTGTCCGTTTCCTTCCATGGAACTGAGAAAGCGATATATTCATTAATCTCAGCAATTACTTTCAATAATTGTGTAAGGCCATGGTGAAATTGAAGCTTGCTTAAAAAATCATTATAACTGATTGAAATGCATGTGCTTGATTCAATACTTAACCATGCCTTAATCCTTTTTTCCAAACCGTCTCTATCCTTGTCGTTTATAGCTTCGGGAATTATTCCTCCTCTGTATTTTTCTATCATGGTTAACGTGCGGCTTAATAGATTCCCGAGGTCATTAGCAAGGTCGGTATTGATACGTTTTGTCAATGCCTCTTCGGAAAAGTCTCCGTCAAGTCCGAACGGCACCTCCCGGAATAAAAAATATCTGAAGGCATCTACACCATACTTTTTAACCATTTCATTCGGGTCAACGACATTCCCAAGGGATTTTGACATTTTTTTGCCCTCTACAGTCCACCACCCGTGAGCAAATATATTTTTTGGGAGTTCCCATCCGAGCGCCATGAGCATCGTGGACCAGTACACGGCATGGGTTGTCAAAATATCTTTTCCGACAAGATGGTGATCTGCAGGCCACCAATTAATCCCCCCCTGCCCCCCTTTAGTAAAGGGGGGTGAAGGGGGATTTGAGAGATATTTTGTTGCGGAATAGTAATTTAAAAGGGCATCGAACCAGACATAAGTCACAAAATTTACGTCAAAGGGGAGAGGGACGCCCCATGAAAGCCTTGATTTCGGCCTTGATATGCAAAGGTCTCCCAATGGATTATGTTCCAAAAAGCCGAGAACCTCGTTTTTCCGTGTCTCGGGAAGTATATAAGAGGGATTTTTTTTTAAATACTTAATCAGATCCTTTTGATATTTCGACATCAGAAAAAAATAATTTTCTTCCTGTATATGTTCAACAGGTCTTTTGCATTCAGGGCAATTACCTTCAATAAGCTCTTTTTCGGTCCAGAATCTCTCATCTGGTGTGCAGTACCAGCCTGAATAAGCACGTTTTTCTATTTCCCCTTTTTCCCAGAGTTCCAGGAGAACATTTTGAACTATTGTCTTATGCTCAGGGTCAGTAGTTCTGATAAAGGCGTCATGCGAAATGTTCAATTTTCTCCATAACTCCTTGAAATTCTCGACCATTATGTCAGCGTGTTCCAGCGGGGTCCGGCCTCTTTCTTGCGCAGCCTTATCAACTTTCTGTCCGTGTTCATCTGTACCGGTAAGGAAAAACACACTTTTGCCTTTTAATCTGTTATATCTCGCTAGGATGTCAGCCGCGACTGTTGTATAGGCATGTCCAATATGAGGGACGTCATTCACGTAATAAATAGGAGTAGTAATATAGAATTTATTTGTATCAAATTCTTTTTCCATCGTTTATTGTTTCTTTTTTTTCCAGAATTTCTTGCGTCTGCTGAAAGGTTTCCCTTTTTCCTTGCGTTCACTATGCTGAGGCCCCCTGCCCTGTGATGTATCAATTGATTCCGGTTTTCTCTGAGATGTTCTTTCACTAAAGGCCCTGCCCGGCAGCGATCTTCTTCTCTTCCTGCGCTTCCTTCTCATCGGCTTTCTATCTTCAACGACCTCTTTTTGAGGGGAGGGGATAACCTTTTTTTCTTCAGGGATGATATTGACAGTGCTTAAGCAGACAGCCTCTTTCGGCTGTTCTTCGGTTTTGGCTTTTTCTGAATCCGCTGGCCGAAGTTTTTCTGCTTTCGTTTCGTCTGCAAATGCTATTGGCGTTTCATCATGTATTGTCTGTGTTGGGGTTTCTTCATCTGTATCTTTGTATTCATAGCTAAGACAACACATTAACCTGCCGCAGACACCTGAAAGCTTACTCTGATTTATTGACAGCTCCTGCTCTTTGGCCATTCTGATCGTTATAGGTTCAAAAGAGGTAAGAAAGAGACTGCAACAGGTTTCTCTGCCACAGGCCCCAACACCTCCAATTAATTTTACTTCATCCCTTACACCAATCTGTCTCATCTCGATTCGGGTTTTAAATTTAGCCGCAAGATCCTTTACAAGTTCTCTGAAATCAATCCTTCCATCAGCAGTAAAATAAAATATAAGCCTTTTTTTGTCCAGTGTTGTCTCTGTAGTTACAACCTTCATTTGCAGATTGTAATCTTTTGCTTTTTCAATACAAAAAACCTTTGCTTCTTTCTCAAGAGAGCGGTTGTTTTGAACTGTCTCAAAATCCTTTTCAGAAGCTATCCTGCGAACCTTTTTCAACGGATCTGCAGTTTTTTCTATGGTATATTTAGCCCTCGCAACATAAGCAAGACTCAGCCCCATCTCAGATTCGACAACTACCCTCATACCGGGAGACACATCTATATCATCTATCTCAAACGTGTATATCTTGCCGCATGGTCTGAATCTCACGCCAACAACTGTATGCTTAATCTGATGTTCCGTCTCTTTTTGAGTTTCTAATGTATTATCATTCTGTGACATCTACCTTCTCCATCATTGTCTAGCCCAGCATTTTTCTGAGCATAAGGCTCGTGTAATTGAGAGTAAGCTGTTTATTTAAATTAAAATATAGTCTCTTCTTTATATTATGAATCTCACGGGCCAATTTGAGTATATCTTTCAATATTGCCCCCTGAGAAATCGTTTTTATCTCATCCACTTTATCTTTATTGATGAGAAGGTCTCTCTGTCCTGTTACCTTGAAAACTGCGATATCCCGCAGCAATAACTGTCCCCAGTCAAACCATTCCTCCATCTCACTTCTATCTTCCCATACATCTTCTTCAATGCCTCTGAGCATTTGCATAAATATATTAAAAGACCAGTCTCTTTGTGCAGCAAGATTTTCACTCAGGGCATATCCAAGTCTCCCGCCGGAAAGTATACTTAACAGCATAGCTTGATCAACGTCGAATTTTTCAGGCCTTTCTTGAAGAAGGCTGCTCATCGTGTCTATGGGCAATGGAGTGAAATGTATACCCTGACATCTGGATCGGATTGTTGGAAGCAGTACATCAGGCCTGGAAGAAATGAGTATTAAAATGCTCTGAAGAGACGGTTCTTCGAGTGTCTGTAAAAAGGCATTGGCTGCAGATTTATTAAGCTTGTCGGCGTTGTCAATAATTGCCACCTTCCAGCTGCCCTCAAATGGCTTGTATGACAGTGATTCCTGAAGCTGTCTTACAGATGAAACCGTTATCTGGTCACCATCACCCTCAGGCCCGATGATAAAGACATCTGGATGATTACCCTTGTCTATTTTTTTACATGATGGGCATTTATCACAACAATCAACAAAAGTTATGGAGTTATGGAGTGACGGAGTTATGGAGTAAGAGGGCATCTTATTCGTTGACTCTCTAACTTCGTAACTCTCTAACTTCATAACTGTCTTCTGGCAGTTAAGGGCCTTGGCAAAATTAATTGCAGTGAGCCGCTTGCCTATCCCCTCGTCACCTGAAAAAAACAGGGCATGAGGTATTCGGCTTTTTAAAACACAGCCCCTTAAAATACGCAAAGCCTTTTCCTGTCCAATAATATCTCTTAATGCCATGACTCCTCAATGATTTTTACTATTTCACTTCTCACTTTGTCAGCGTTACTTGAGGCGTCAACAACCTTTACTCTCTCCGGCTCTTCTTCAGCTATTTTAAGAAAACCTTTTCTTACACGGTCATGAAATTCTATGGTCTCCAACTCGAATCTGTCCCCTTTTTGCACTTCCCTGTTTCTTCTCAGCCCTTCCTCGACATCAAGGTCAAGCAGGAAGGTAAGAAAAGGTTTTAAGTCGGGAACAACTATCTTGTTCAGGGAATAAATAATTGCCAAATCAATGCCCCGTGCATATCCTTGATAGGCGACAGTTGAGTCAGTAAAGCGGTCAGTTATTACAATAGTATTCCGGAGTATTGCAGGGTAGATGACTTCTCTTACATGTTGCGCCCTTGATGAGTAATAGAGAAGAAGCTCTGCGAGGGGGTCCATATGATTTTTGGGCTCAAGAAGCAGTTTCCTGATTTTATCTCCTATTTTTGTCCCGCCTGGTTCAGCTGTTTCAAGGACACCATGCCCTTGTGTTCGGAGATAATCTGCGAGGAATTTCGCCTGGGTGCTTTTGCCCGAACCCTCAATACCCTCAAAAGATATAAGCCATTTAGTCCTTGACATATTTATTTCTTAAATCTTTCAGCAAAGAAAATACCTTTAATGCATCTTCAATCTCTAATGATCCCGTTCCGCAAGAGGGCGTGATAAGAGCATGTTGTCTGAGTCTTTCTTTAGGGATCCCTATCTTTTCAAGGGAAGTCAATCCTTGTTCAAGCTTTTCGTTTAATCCCTGGGAATTTGCTCCCTTGATTGCATCTGTTGTGGGGACTACGCCCCATGCAATGTAACAGTCATTATCAATAAATGCCTTTATTTCCTCAGGATATATGCTTAGAGTATCCCAGTAAAAATACGAATCAAAATTAAATATATCAATGCCGGTAGAAAGGATAAGAGGCCAATCGGCTTTGCCACAGCAATGAATACCTGCAATACCGCCAGAACGTTTAATTTGGATGACAATTTCCTGAAGCAATCTTGAGGCTTCAGCAGTGTTCACCCCTATGTACGTAGAGGTACCAAGTGCCGAAAGTATTGGCTCGTCAACAAAAATCAATACCTTGTCAGCATATGGCTTGAGTACATCAATTTGCCAGCTGACCTTGCCCTTAAGCAATTCCAGTGCAAGCTCACGCAGTTCCTCATCAAAATAAATTGGACGTTTTTGTTTATCTGCAAGGGACAGCGTAAAAGTGAGAGGGCCTGTTATGTGTCCCTTTACTGCGTCAAGTTTTTGATTCCGTTGTTTCAGCATGTCAGTAAATGCATACAAACCCGCAGCATATTCCCGAGAAACAGGGAATCCGGTTTTATTGGCAATCGCTTCATAAAATGCCAATTTTGCTGATTCCTCAGTCTGTTCAATATGGATACTCTCGCCATCAATTCTTACAAAAGGAAAGCCTTCAGAGTATTGAGGTACCATAAGCTCAAGAAAGCTTCTATGAGGAAGCTGCGGCCAGAAGGGAATATCAACCGAATCCATAATGATTTTGCAGGCCTCTACAGCATCAATATGCGGCAAACTGCCGATTCCGGTTGTACTAAAACTCTTAAACATGACTATTAATAATACTCTATGACTGTAGCAAGTTTCAAATAAGCAGATTCTTTATTTTGTTTTTTTTATTGTTTTTCCTTTGTAATCATGTTATTTTTTTATCATGAAAATAAAGGCTAAGATTCCAGAGGAACTTACAAAGTCGGCAATTTCTGTTCTGAACAATAAACTCATAGTCATTTGAAATTTTTCCCTGCATTCTACGGCCACTGTAGTTTATAATTTCCTGATCATATGAACAAAACAGCAAAAGACCCTGCAAAAATCCAGACAATGTTTTCAAACATAGCGCACCGCTATGACCTTCTCAACAGGATTTTGAGTTTAGGGAGAGACCGCTACTGGAGAAGATTTGCAGTCGGACAGCTTCCAAAAGTGAGGAATGCCAGGTTTATTGATATTGCCACCGGCACCTGTGATGTTGCCTTAGAGATAATGAAAAGACATTTCACTGATACCAAAGTCGTTGGCGTGGATTTCAGTAACAAGATGCTCGAACTTGGGGAAAAAAAGGTCAGAAAAACCGGTTATCAGGATCGAATAGATATTCGCTTTGCTGATGTTACATCGCTGCCTTTTAATGATAATACCTTTGATGGTTCAATAATCGCATTCGGCAGACGCAATGTCCAGGATTATAAACAGGGCATTACGGAAATGGGAAGGGTAGTTAAAAGCGGCGGGAAAGTTGTTATTTTAGAATTTGCGAGTGTCCAAAGCAGACTTTTCAAGCCCCTTTATCATTTCTACATTACGAAAGTGCTTCCTTCTATCGGCGAAATTGTATCGGGCAAGAAAGGTGCTTATCAATATCTTCCAGATTCGATGCTTGACTTCCCGGTTCCAGATAAACTTAAGCTTGCAATGGAAGAAACAGGTTTGAGGGATGTAAAATATTACAAATTGACCTTTGGCATAACATATGTCCACGTCGGTACGGTAAAATGAGCCGCTTTGTCGTGCAGGAACACCATGCGCGTCATCTCCACTGGGACTTCAGGCTTGAAAAAGACGGAACCCTTAAAAGCTGGGCTGTGCCCAAGGGGGTACCGGAACAAAAACGGGTCAAGCGTCTTGCAGTACAGGTTGAAGACCATGATCTCGACTATATAGATTTTGAGGGGGAAATAGCAGAAGGGCAGTACGGTGCCGGCACAGTAAAAATCTGGGACAACGGGACATATATATTAGAGTCTGAAACTAAAAAAACTATAGTTTTTGACCTAAAGGGGAACCGCTTGAAGGGTAAATATAGCCTCGTACATATGAAAGAAAAACAGTGGCTTTTGATAAAAATGTAAAAAAATTTAACTCAAAACATGAGTAACGATAATTAAATTTCCCGGGTTTAACGTATTATTTGTGATAAATAACCATCTTATGTATTGTTTTTATACTTTACACTTTTTATTACGTCTTGCGTTTAAAATCCCATAAAAAATAAGTTATTATAAAAAATATTAAGTTTACGGATTTTTTACAGTGTAAAGTATTATTTATTAAAAATATATATACGTTTTATAAATGCCATTGAAATATTGATAATTTAGTATTATGATATAAAAATATTCCCTTACTATAAATTCTTTTTAATCTCTAAGAGATTTCTAAATAATTAGTTGCGTAAGGAATTTTTTGTTTCATTTTTTACTATCAGATTTCCTTGCCAATCATTATAACAATTCATATGATCTGTAATAAAAATTTTCACTTTGCCATTGGAGAGTTAACTGCACTTACAAGAATTTTTTTAAAAGTTAATCACCAGTCAGCATTAATGAGGGGTTAAACATGAAACGTCAACAGGCAGCACACTGGCGATTGCTCATTTCAATTTGCCTTCTGGGTGTTTTTTTATGCCAGCCCTGTGTAATATGGGGTGCCACCTGGTCAGGCGAAATCCCTGACGGGACGGTTTGGTCAGCTGGTGAGGTCCAGCTGATAACAGGTGAGGTGAAGATTCCTGCCGGAGCGACTTTGACTGTCCAGGCAGGGACAATTGTAAAATTCACTTATTATCCCTATGACATTTTTGTAGAAGGTTATCTTTTTGCACGGGGGACAGCAGGGCAGAAAATTATATTTACTGAGAATCGTGATGATGTTGGCGGTGATACCAATGGGGATGGAAGCGCAACATCCCCCTCCCCTGGAAACTGGGGTCGAATAGAAATTTCAGCCGGAGGCGTTGCAACGCTGGAGCATGTTGATATACGCTACGGCGGTTCATACAGCTCCGGGCAGCTTGTGGTAAGCGGTGGTGATCTCACCCTTGCGAACAGCACGATTCAACACTCACTAAGCGACGGCGTGCGTATTCAGGGAAGTGACCCTGTAATGACAGACAATACGTACAGCAGTAACAGAGATGCTGCAGTGAGCATGGATCTCAGCTCCAACCCTGCAATAAGCGGAGTGACGGTAAACAACAATGGCATCAATGGTCTTCAGGTGGATGGAGGTACACTGACCAGAGACGGATTCTGGGATGACAGTGACATCGTGTACCTGACGACCGGAGAAATAACAGTACCTGAAGGGATGAAGCTGACTGTTGGCGCAGGGCAGGTGGTGAAGTTTTGGTATTACCCGTACGATCTTTTTATTAACGGCACGCTTGAAGCCATTGGAACCGTTGCAGCACCTATCGTGTTCACCGAGAAAAGAGATGACGCGGCAGGAGGAGATACAGATAATGATGGTGATGCGTCGTCCCCCTCCCCTGGAAACTGGGGTCGGATAGAAATTTCAGCCGGAGGCGTTGCAACGCTGGAGCATGTTGATATGCGCTACGGCGGTTCATACAGCTCCGGGCAGCTTGTGGTAAGCGGTGGTGATCTCACCCTTGCGAACAGCACGATTCAACACTCACTAAGCGACGGATTATGGGCCGGCAACGGTGCACGTGTTGAGATAATGAGCAGTCTTATACATCACAGCAGTGATCCGGGTATGAGAGCTGAATCAGGGTCGACTGTTATAGCTATAAATAATACGATTGATGGCAACGGCCGAGGCGTGGACGTAAATAACGCTACAGTCACTCTCACTAATAATCTTATCACGAACAACACATCAGGCGGCCTTCGCGTAACCGGCAGGTACAGTGTGGACCTGATTTACAACAATGTGTTCAATCCGGCCACAAGCAATTATGACGGCCTGCCTGAGCCGACCGGACAAAACGGCAACATCTCTGAAGATCCCTTGTACTCAGATCGGGAAAATCTGATTTATACGCTCCAGGACGGTTCACCAGCTATCGACGCCGCGACCAGTGACAATGCACCGGTTAACGACTTATTTTTCAACTGGCGCTACAACCATCCCGATATAGCAAATACCGGATCAGGCACGCCCGATTACTATGACATGGGTGCAATAGAATTTGGCGGTATCCCACGTGCCGTAAAACATACCCCTGACGGTGATACAGCAGGGCCGATTGAATCCATCAGGTTTACCTTCAGAAACAGTATGGACGATACAACTTTTTTTCTAGATGAAGACATCGTGAGTTTCACCGGTCCTGTAGGGTCTTTGACTGCAACGGCATTTACATGGATTAACCCATATATGCTGGATGTGACATTTGATCCGCAGCATGCTGTGGGTGACTATGAGATGGTGATCGGGCCTGTCATTCTGGATGAGTCAGGAAATGCAATGGATGTAGACGGCGACCTGATTTACGGTGAAGACCCTGAGGACAGATATATCGCGTCCTTCTCCATCACACCACCGAAGATAATTAACCACTCACCCTCAGGGGTGGTGAACAGACCGCTTGGAACGATACGGCTTGAATTTGACAGGGCTATGGACCAGACAAGTTTTGCCATTGCTGACGATATAGCACGTTTCACCGGTCCGGAGGGTAACGTTGTGCCGACTGATAATACCTGGTTAGATGCGCAAACGCTTGAAATAACTTTTGATCATTTATCAGCGCTTGGCGAGTATCAAATGATTGTCGGGCCGGATATCTCCGATATCGGAGGCAATTTAATAGACCAGGACAGTGATTTTAACTATGGAGAGGTTCCCGACGACCAGTACAAAGCCACGTTTACCCTTGCGGATATTATACATGTCTCCGGAATGATAGATGAAGATGCAACATGGCGGGGTGTTACCGTTATAGACAATCATGTAACAGTGAACAGCGGCGTCATGCTTACTATCGAACCCGGAACAATCGTCAAGTTCGATCCGTACCAGCGCATCGGTATGACAGTACTGTCAGGAGCCTTATTAATTGCTGAAGGGACTGTTGCAGAACCAATCATCTTTACTTCTTTTCTTGACGACACGGCAGGAGGTGATGCGAATAACGATGGAGACACCACGTCACCAACAGCTGGTGATTGGCGATGGATATATATCGATAGCGGCACAGCGACGTTTGATCATGTCCAGATGCGTTATGGTGGAGGTACCACCAGCGGCAACTGGGATAAAACAGGCATGATTCGTACAGCAGGCAGTGCTTCCCTTACTATCAGCAACAGCGTCCTTGAGGATGCCTTCTTTGACGGCATCCTTGCCTGGGGCGGCAATGCTACTATCTCCAATACCATTTTAATAGGAACTGACCGCGCTGTTTGTGCACATCCCGGATCTATTGTCAAGGTTCTAAATTGCACGCTGGACGACAACCGCGTCGGCCTTCTCGTGCATGGCGGCACGCTCGACGTCACAAATACCATTGTGACCAACAGCATTACGGCGGGTGTATTGCACGACTATGGCCCGGATGATTTTATGATCACATACTCCAATCTGTGGAACCCTGTCGCCAAGGATGGAAACTATGCAGGCACAGCGGATAGGACCGGAATAAACGGTAATGTGTCGGTAAATCCGAAGTACAGAGATTATACGGGAAGCAGTTATCAGCTGGGTTACGTAAGTCCGATGATAGACGCGGCAGACGGTTCAGTAGCGCCTGAAACGGACTATATAGGAGCGCCGCGTTATGATGATCCCCGTACGCCCAACACTGGTGTTGCTACAGTAAGCGGAGAGTTTGCCGACATGGGGGCATTTGAATTTGTGGAGACCGCCGAGTCTAATATCGACCTTATTATAACGTCTGTTTCGGGTTCATCTACAGGCACGGTATCAGGAGAAATTACTGTCCAGTGGACTGCTAAGAATATCGGTACAGGACTGGCAAGGGGTTCATGGCACGATGCTGTTTATCTGTCTGCCGATACTGTATGGTCTACCGATGACAAGTTGTTAGGCGAGTTTCTGCATTTCGGAGATATCGGGCCAGATCAATCTTATGATAACTCAGCTGATGTAAAGATTCCCGGTGTGCCTCCAGGTGATTACCATTTCATTGTCCGGGCTAATTCAGTCAATGAGGTCTTTGAGGGACAGAACCTGGCGAATAATCCCACAGCATCCGACACAACGGTCGCGATAACTCTTCCTACGCTGACTCTTGGGGTGCCGGAGACAGGTCAAATTCCGGTCACTGGAGGTGCAATGTACTATAAGGTTGCTGTTCCGAATAACGATGATCTTAAGATTGATCTGGATGGTCCTGATGGCGTTGTCAACGAGATATATGTGAAGTTCGGAAGTACACCTTCAAGGCAATCATTTGATGAAAGAGGCAACAGGCCGAACGAGGCGGATCAATCTGTCTCCATCGGGAGCACTCGCGGCGGCAATTATTATATAATGGTCTACGGTACAAATGTGCCGTCCGCAGAAACCTTTACTATCACTGCTTCACTGGCTGGTTTTTCAATTGACAAAGTTGAACCGTCCTCAGGCAGCAACAAGGGTCGGGTGACGATATCGGTGGACGGTGCACAGTTTGATGCTCACTCAGTGGTTAAACTTACAGATAGTTCCGGCATAACACTTGATCCACAATCAGTTTATTTCATTGACTCCGGCAGAATCACGGCCACCTTTGACCTGAGCGGCCGGCCAACAGGACGTGCTGACGTGCAGGTGATCAACACCGGAGGTGTTGCAACCACAGTGCCCGACGGATTCAATATCGTTGTGGGTGCAAGGGGCAAGCTGGTGTCGAACGTAGTTGTCCCCGATCAAGTCCGGTTAGGCCGCACATTTGAGATCATTATCGAGTACTCAAATGAGGGCGACACAGACCTGCTTGCGCCTGTGATGCGACTTCAGGGTAAAGGCATAAGCGAACTCAGCTTTTATCCCGACCTGACAAGCCCGGAAGACGGCTTGGACCTGATCGGTGTCAATTCTGAAGTACCGGCAGGAATCCTGCCGCCCGGTTCGAAAAACCGCATTATGGTCTATGGCCGCACGACAAAAATCGGTAATGAATATTTTGAACTCCTTATAGGTCAGAATCCTGACAATCCCATCGACTGGGAAGAGCTTGAACCGACGATCAGACCCGTTGATATCAGCGATGAGCTGTGGCAGCCTCTCTATAAACAATTGCAGCAGGAAATCGGCAGCACCTGGAGCGAATATCAAAGCGCCTTGGCTACTGCTTCGACACTATTGCCGTCTCTGACCGGTGTGAACACTTCCCTGAATGACGTCTACACCCTCATACTTGAGAACGCGATCAGCAGTATTACCCGATCCATATCCGGCACACTCTTTCTTGAAGACACAAGTCATCCCCTGGGAAACGTTGAAATTCAGCTCTACGACCCTGCCCAGGATCTTGTTGGTTTTACCACGGTGTCCCGGATGGACGGCTCATTTGTGTTTTCACAGATCGAGCCGGGAATTTATGAAGTATATCTGGAAGGATTTATGCTTTCCGACGCGACAGTGATTACGGTTGAGGAAGATGATATCGAAGGAATTGAATTGGTGGCTTTGCCCGCTGGAGCCATTTCAGGCGCAGTGATTCTCGCAGGCAGTGGTATGCCCTTGCAGGATGTAGCCGTTTCAGGATATATGACGGATGGAGAGGTATTTATTACGACAACGGACAGTGAGGGAAGGTACGTTTTAGACTCATTGTCTCCGGGAGTTTATGAAATTAATGCCGGTGGTGATAAATATACTCGCGCCGTCATTTCAGAGGTTGCATTGGGTGCCGGGCAAGTGCTCAATAATGTCAACATCGTACTTGAATTGGGTGGAACCATTCGCGGTACGGTAACAGGACCAAATGGTCCTGTTGTTGAGGCCTCTGTAGCGGCCCTTGGCCAGGACGGTACAGGATCAGCGTCCACCACTGATGATGCAGGCGCGTACGAGATCACGGGACTTTCCGGGCAAGTATACATGGTTGTTGCTTCAGCAGAGGGACTGATTACAACAAGGGTTGAAAATATTGCATTATCGTCCGCAGCAACTGTCTCCGGAGTAAATTTCTCTATGGCAAAAGCGGGGAGCATTGCAGGCAAGATCACATCTATGCCCGGCGCCTCTGCTGCACCATTTGTGCAGATGTGGTTTCAAAACAGCCAGAATGAAGTTTTTGCGACACAGAGTCAGGCGGACGGAACTTACTCTGTAGACGGTCTGCCTCCCGGAGAATACGACATCAGCACATATAGCGCCGATTTCATGGCTACCACCTGGACTGCTTCTGTCACTGCCGGCTTGGAAACGCAGGCAGACCTTACGGTAGCGCCCCGTGGTAAGCTCCAGGGCACGGTTACCAACACGACAACCAATGCTCCACTTGCGAATGTCACCGTATACGCGGTAAACAATTCCGGTTTTGTATCCTCCACAGTGACTAACGCGCTGGGCCAGTACAGGCTTGAGGGATTTGAGGCAGGATCATATCACATCATACTCGGTGATGACCTGACGCCCGGATTGGAAACCCTGGAGGTGTCCTTTGACAAGACGCAGACAACTACCACAGCCAATTTTTCCACTCCTGTAGCCGGGATGATCTCGGGCACGGTCTTTCTGGAAGATGGCGTATCACCTGCCTCAGACATATATGTGACTTTGAGCAGGGACGGGGATGAGGTTCTTACAGCGTTGACAGATACCCAGGGCAAGTACTCCTTTGTTATAATCGATTCAGGTGTGTATGCGGTCGGGGCGAATGCCGAAGGTCTTGTTTATCCGCTGCTTACAGACATAGCGGTCTCAGACGACACAAGCGTAACAGGGCTTGATCTGGCGCCGGGAAAGGAAGTGGTCAGTGGTGCAGTGGAGATTTTGCTGGTGCAGAATAATGAAAGTCTGCCTATCGAGGGGGCAAGGGTATCGCTTCTTCCCGCGGGTTCCGGGACGCCGCGCTCCGGTTCCGGTCTAATCACGGACTCTGCAGGCACATTCCGCTTCCATGGAGTCATGACCGGCTCATATCAAATTATTGCGCATGTTGATGGTTTTGGATTTGCAAAAGACACGGTTCAAGTCTCCACCGGTACACCGTTTAATATAATTCTGCAGGTTGAGCCAGGCAGCATCATCAGAGGGACGATAAAAAGCGGGAGCAGCGGTCTGCCGTTAACAGACGCGTCAGTGTTTGCATCAGGCAGTGCCGATCCACGAATAAATAAGGCAGCCCTTACCAGTGATTTTGGTGAATACCTATTGGCAGGGTTGCCCGCTGATACGTATAATCTAGTAATCACGGCACCGGATCACGAAACAATGGTACTTTACACTACTCTCGAGAACAGGGAGGAGAAGATCCTTGATGTGGACATGACATCTGCCACCGTTACTGCCAGCGGTATTGTCCGCAGTGATGAGGGTCCGCTTTTTAATGTTGCGGTAACCGCTTATAATGCAAGCGGATTGCCGCTAGCCATGACCACTACTGATTCAGATGGAAACTATATACTGCAGACCCTTCCTGCGGGGACCTTTGCACTCGTTGCCTCGGCTTCAGGATATACGGCTTCCACGCCTGTATCCCTGACAGTCAGCCGCGGACAGACCGTGACTGTTCCGGAAATACTGATCAATCCTGTTGCCATCTCGGACCGTAACGGGACATCTCCTCTTATGAGTTTTCGTTCAATGGATACGGAAGTACCACCAAACCCCAAATATCTCCTGGGATTGCCACCGGCACCGAAGATAAAAAGTGCGCACATGGAAATATTTAAGTTATATTGGAAAATACGAAATAAGTTGACTGTAGAATGCAAAGATGCTGACAAGAGCGCAAGAGGAGCATTAAGCGGTGCTTTCTTTGCTTTTGATAACTTAAATCGTGCCTATAATGATCTCAAAGTAAAGCGAGCCTGGTTTCTTTCAAGTGATACCATTAGGACCAAAGAAGGCTTCCGCGAAAGCGCTTTAAGGGAAAGTATTGTGAACTTAAAGACTGCTACAATGGAATTGCAGGAGACAGTCACAGACAGAGGCTTGAGGTTTAAAAAAGGACGTGAAGAAAAATTCAAATATTCGAAACCCTGGGAATGGTTTGGATATGATAGAGAAAAATTGTGTGATACAGTGCCAATCCCTGAAATGCTAAACATTATCGTTGGTGCCGATAATGCTATAGACATTTTTCGCAAAGGACTCAATCCAGGATTCGAGAATTCATTCAAAACCTTGATAAAAGATACAGACCAATTTATAGAAGCTAATACATGTCATCCACGATATCCCGTAGGAGTGGGAGAGCTGATAGAAAAGAAAGGGTACAGGAAGTCCTTGAGTAACGAGGATATTAATGTACTCATCCCCCTTGTAAAAAAAGTTGTAGAGGCACTCAGGAAATTTTCTCTAATTTCCAAAAAAGGTGTGCCCGGAAAACCCGATCCAGTGCCGATAATGAGTGTGATAGAAAAGTACAAAGAATATGAGGATATGAAAAAAGAGTACAATGAAGCCTTTAAGAAGGCAGCTATAAAAGTTTTTGAACTTGTAGGCTGCTGGGCAAATCCACAAGTAAAATCTTCTCCATCATCCATAAAGGGATGCAATCAAAATAAGTCGAACTCGTCGTCTGGTCTTTATAAAAACCAGTTTGGATCGTTACTTGCAGAAGATGAGGAATCTCAATATGAGGCTGTCACTATCTTCAGCCAGCTGGCAGATTGTTACACGAAATCGTGCGCGACGAGCGGTCCGGCAAGCAAGAGCTCCCATGACCCTAACGACAAAACAGGCGCGTCGGGATATGGTGATGAAGGGTATATAAAGCCCGGGGTCATTCCGTATCTGATCCAGTTTGAGAACGACCCCAACCTTGGAGCCACCATTCCTGCACAGGAGGTATTTATAACTGATCCGTTAGATGATAATCTTAACCTGGCGACACTGGAGTTCACGGGCTTTGGTTTCAACAACTTCGAGTTCGACGTGCCTCCGGGACTGTCGCACTACGAAACGGTCATTGATCAGAGGCCTGACGGGACAAACCTCCTCGTGACGGTAGTTCTTGATGTGAATATGGAAACACAGGTGCTGTCGGCAACATTCCGCTCCCTAGATCCTCTCACCGGCCAGCTCCCTGATGATGTTGACGCAGGATTTCTGCCGGTTAACGACAAGGAACTCCATAACGGCGAGGGATACGTTACTTATATAGTTCACCCAAAATCCGGTCTTCCAACCGGCACCCGGATAACCAATCAGGCATCAATAGTTTTTGACATTAACGAACCCATTCTCACACCGGCTGCAATCAATACTGTTGACAACGATGCACCTTCGAGCTCAGTCAAAGCCCTACCTGTCTTCAGTCCCCGCACGTTTGAGGTGCACTGGTCAGGGGAAGACGGAAACGGCTCAGGCCCTGCTTCCTATACAATCTATATGCAAGATAACGGGGGCAGTTTTAAACCATGGCTGACCGGCACGAGTAAAACCTCTGAAACGTTTTCAGGCAAAACCGGTCACACCTACGGCTTCTACAGTCAGGCAACCGATAATACTGGTCATGTAGAGGCAGCCAAGATTTCCCCTGAAGCTACAACATTTGTAAAAGAGGCATCTGCACTCGATATATCCCTTGTGTGGCAGGATGACACGGTTGGAAACAACGAGATATATTTTGCACGATCAACTGACGGCGGAATTACATGGGATTCAAAAAATCTTTCAGAAAATAAAGGCAATTCAATAAATCCGGGAATTGCTCGAGGCGGCTCAAACATTTATGTAACATGGCAGGAAAAGATAAAGAAATTTTACGACATATATTTTCTTAAATCACCTGACGGAGGAGAGAATTGGAACAATAGAAAGAGAATTCTGAGGAGTAAAGGAAAAATCCAGAACCCGGCTATTGCGGTTGATGGCTCAGATGTCTATGTTATCTGGCAGGAAAAGGCAAAAAAATTTTACGAGATATATCTTCTTAATTCAACTGATGAAGGAGAAAACTGGAACAAAAAGAAGAAAATTTACAAAAGTAAAGGGAAAATTCAGCACCCTGCATTTGCAATTGATGGGTCGGACATTTATATCGTATGGCAGGGCTACATGAAGAAAAAGTATGAAATTTACTTTATGCATTCAAAGGACAGGGGAAGACGCTGGACAAAGAAGAGACTGTACAGGAGCAAAGAAAAACAGATGAATCCTTCATTAGCGGTTGAAGGATCGGATATTTATATAGTATGGCAGGGCCGTGTAAAGAAAGATTACGAAATATACCTGATGGGTTCTCCTGACAGTGGGAAAAAATGGTATAGAAGCATGCTCACAAATAATAAAGGGCAATCCCTGAGTCCTGCCATTGGAGTTGAAGGTTCAACAACATATGTAATGTGGCAGGATAACTCTGAAGGGAACGATGACCTCTACTTCATTGAGTCCATTGACAGAGGCGTTTTTACGGAACCGGAGAACATTACAGTAAATAAAGGCATCTCCCAGAAACCTGAAATCAGGGTCAATGGTTCAAACATCCAGGTAGTGTGGCAGGATGACTCTGAAGGAAACCATGAAATTTACTTCATGGAGTCTGATGACGGAGGAGTAAACTGGACGGTACCGGAGAATCTTTCAGAAAATAAAGGGAAATCCCAGAATCCAAAATTTTCAGAGTACTAAATATGTATCAATCCAAATAATACAGAGTCGATTCGACCTCAAAAACTTTATACCAGAGGCATTCAAATCCATTTTGCTTATGTTACTTCTCTGTCTTTGCGGGGAAAATTGGCTAATAAAAATCATGATAATATATCAACCTGAATTGAGCGATTCTTATATTAGATAGATCTGCAATACAGGTTCAAAAATTCATAATGCGATTGGATATTGGAATTGTTTTACCGCTATATTCAGTTTTTCACTTAAAGAGTGAAGATTATAAAAGCAATACAATACCTGCACTAAGGTATCGCCATGTATTTTTTCACCTGCCTCGCACATCTTTATGAAATTAAATCGCTCAATTTAGGTTGATATATTTTTTAAAATTCAATTAAAATATTTTACTAACCCAATAAATGCAGTTAAATAATGCAGGCATTGGAAGAAAATTTATTTCTCGATACCTTAGACGCAATTCCAACCAATCTAAGGTGAATATTTTTGTTCCAAGCTATATACATAATTTAATAGTAAATCCATCGAATTAAATAAATTTTGTTATAATGTCTGCATTATTTGGGCTAATCTTTTTCTAAAGGGAGGTTATATAGTGATTGATGTACAGGTTGATCAGGAAAAATGTGACGGGTGTGAAGAATGTGTAAATTTATGCCCGTCAGAGGTTTTTCAGTTAACTGACGGAAAATCAGACCCTTATCAGGCTTCAGAATGTGCTAACTGTCTAACTTGTGTAGAAACGTGCCCTAATGAAGCAATTACAGTAACAGAAATATAATAGT
Source organism: uncultured Nitrospiraceae bacterium (assembly GCA_964347155.1). Classification (GTDB taxonomy): domain Bacteria; phylum Nitrospirota; class Thermodesulfovibrionia; order UBA6902; family UBA6902; genus CAYFXR01. Next base: position 45,896 of record CAYFXR010000059.1, read on the forward strand.
ATATGTTTACCCAAATAATGCATTTCAAATAATGCAGGCGTTGTGAAAGAAATTATTTTTCGATACCTTAGACGCAATTCCAACCAATCTAAGGTAAATATTTTTGTTTCAAGCTATATGCATAATTTAATAATA